>JADGQO010000009.1 GCA_017881725.1 Fibrobacteria bacterium | reverse complement strand
CGTCGAAAACATAATCACTGGAAATATGGACCATGGGAATGCGCGACGCAGCCATCCACCCGACGCAGTCCCGATTGAGGCGGGTACATAATTCCTGCTCGCGTTCACCCAAATCCACGTCGGTCAAGGCGGCAGCGTTCAGGATCAAATTCGGCGCGATCGCCTCGATCGCCGTTTCCAGCTCCGGGCGTTGCGTGATGTCCACCTTACGATAATCCGCGAGGCGAGAGGCGATCGGTTCGGTATCGATGCCAGCCCCGGCCGCTTCCCATCCCGCAGGCAAGGCCCGCAACAGGTTTTGCCCCAGCAGCCCGTTGCAACCAAAGATGAGAGCTTTCATGGAGATGTTCCTTTAACTGGTTACAATCGCCGCGCAGGAATGCGTTTACGATCGGGAAGAAGAATTGCCGCGCCCGAATCAGGTTCCGGTGTCGCGACGTCGCCGTCGCGCATCGCCTAGCCGGTTGCCGATGTGGAGCGAGCCACGGGATTGGAGCGATTCGTCAGGCGGTTGTTGATCATCTCCCCCAGCAGGCCAATGGACACGAATTGCACTCCGACGATCATAGCTGCGACCCCCGCCAGCATGAGCGGACGCACATGTAACGCGCCGGTTACTGCCCAGTTAACGGCAAACCCCGCCAAAATGGCTAGTCCCAGGAAGCTGAACAACAACCCCATGAACCCGAACAGATGCAAAGGCCGCGTCGTGTAGCGATGCAGGAAAACGAGGGTGATCAAATCGAACATGCCGTTGTTGAGCCGGGCCCAGCCGTACTTGGATTTTCCGTATTGCCGGGCGCGATGCTCGACGACTTTTTCCACCACCTTGAATCCGTTCCAATGGGCCAGCACGGGGATGTAGCGGTGCAGTTCGCCGTATATGTCCAGGCTTTTCACCACCTCGTTCCGGTATCCCTTCAACCCGCAATTGAAATCGTGAAGTTTGACGCCTGCGACTTTGCCGGTAATCGCGTTGAATACTTTCGAGGGCAGGGTTTTGCCCAGGGGATCGTAGCGTTTCTTTTTCCAACCGGAAACCAAATCTGCGCCGTCTTCCAGCATTTTGATGATGTCCGGAATTTCTGCGGGATTGTCCTGTAAATCCGCGTCCATGGTGATGACGAAGGTCCCGCGCGCGCGCGCGAAGCCCTCGGAAAGCGCGGCTGCTTTCCCACAGTTGCGCCGGAACTGCACGGCCTGGATGCGCGCGTCATTTTTGGAAAGGGCCTCGACGCAGGCGTAAGAGCCGTCCTTGCTGCCGTCGTCGATGACAATGGCCTCGTACGTGATGCTCTCGCGTTCGCAGACGACGCGGATTTCCTCCAGCAGAATGGGAAGACTTTCCACTTCATTATAAGCGGGTATGACGATGGTGAGGCGAGGGACGGAGGCGGTCATTTAATGGCGCCGCCGGGAAAATTCAAACGGAAAATGGAAAAGGTTAAAGGGCAAAACAGGATGCGGATGCCTATCGCATCCAATCGTGCCTCCATTCGGACCAAGCATTGTGCCGGGAGCATCGGCTTTCTTCCTTCACTTTTCACTTTTTACTTTTGCCCTTTGATATTTGAATTTCCATCTTTCTCTTCAGTCTTAACTCTGCCTCGTACAAAATAGACTCCTCCCCCCAGCATGACAACCAGCCCCACGACCGAGGGCAGAAAGGCCAAAGCCGCCGCCGTGGCCTTGGAGTCGCCAGCCAGGACGGGAAGGACGCCGGGCAAGGTATACAAATAGGTGCCGATGCTTTGCGGGATGCCCCAGCCACCTACGTTCAAAGGCACCACGCCGGCCAAGGCGATGACGGGGATGAAGGAGAAAAAGAAAATGGGCGAAATGTCCACGCCCAGACCCAGGGCGCAGAACCAGTGCACGTCGACTCGGAGTATTTGCACGACGCAAGAAACCAGTATGATGAAAGCCATTCCGCCCCAGCGACCCCGGTAAGCGTGCAGGATGCCCTGTAGCCGGGAGTAGACCTCATCCAACCATTGCATGCCGGTTTTCCGGACGAAAGCGTGCAGCAAGGCCGCGGCGCGGCGGCTTAAAAGCAGAATCAGCGCGATCACGAAACTCACGAATACAAAGGCTACGGCGTAAAGCAGGTTGCGGAACACGCCCGCGTCCAAAGTTTGCCGCCATACTTCCAGCCCAACGGCCATCAGGGACATCAAGGACAAGGAAAAAAATCCAATCAGGCGATCCAAAAAGGTCGCGGCGGCAGCCTTGCCCCATCCCTCGGTTCCCTTCTGGACCTCGTACACGCGCAAAGCATCGCCCCCCACGTTACCGGGGAGAAAATTGCTGAGGAACATTCCGGAATAATAGGTTCGGAAGCTGGCCTTATATCCGAAGTCAATGCCCTGCAGCTTCAGCAGCAGATACCATTGGTAGGCGCCGGCCAGTATGGATAAAAAGAAGACTCCGGCCGCCAGAGCCACCCAGCCGAGCTGTACATTGCGCAGGTTGTCGACGATGTGGCCGCGCCCGTTCTTTTCGATGACCCACCACAAAACGCTGATCGCCGCGACCAGGCGGATCCAAAACCATATTCTCCGCGCCGCCGATCCTCGTAACATGCCGGTACCCTGTATCATGCGGCTTCCCCGCATCCTGCGACTTTCCCCGTCGCTTCCGTCCAGGCGGCCAGCAAAGCGTCCCGCGTCACTTCGTAGGCTTTTTCCCAGGTATGCCGCGCGGCCCAGGCCAAGCCGTTGGCGCGCAGCCTTTCGGCTTCCGCCGGGTCGCCCAAGATTTTACGCAACGCGGACGCGAAGGCATCGGCGTCTCCGAAGGGCACGAGGAATCCCGTTTCCCCGTCCCATACGCTGTCGCACAGCCCAGGCACGTTGGTCGCCACCACGGGGGAACCGCAGGCGTTGGCCTCGATGGACGTCAAGCCCCAGCCTTCTTTCAAGGATGAGTTCACCACCGCCCGCGCCCCGGAATACAATTCCACCTTGCGGGCCTCGCTCACAAAACCATGAAAATGCGTCCAGGACTCCATACCCAGCTCCCGGGCCAAAGCCTTCAGGCGCGGCACGTCGTCGCCCGATCCGGCGATATCGAATTGCAGTTCCGGAAATTCTTTTTTCAATCGTGACGCTGCGCGCAAAATAACATCCAGGCCCTTATAGCGCTTGATGCGGCCTACATAAAGGATGCGGCAATCCTTGGCTGCGGCTGAACCACGCGGCGACCCATCCGAAGAGCCCGCGCGCGCGAACGATGCCCCCGAGGTTGGCCCGGCCGACCCATGCGCGGAATCATCGCCCGGCGCCGCAATCGGGACCGGACGGTATAAATCCAAATCTGCCCCTTCCGGCGCGATCTCCACCGACCCGAAGCCCTTGCCGATCAGCTCCCTGCGGCTGCTGTCCGAACCGGTCAAAACCCGCACGCGCCGATAGCACCAAGGCATCAGGCTTTCGAAGGCCAGCACGTAAATGGCCATGGGCCAGGCGGTTTCATGGAAAAGGACGCGGCCGAACAAATGGTGGATTTGCGCCACCACGGGACGATTCGCGAACCAGGGCAACAGGAACGGGATTTTGTTGGAGTCGTCGATGATGACGTCGATGTTTTCGTTGCTGCACCACGCGCGGACGTTCATCCACACTGTGAAATTGAACAGGAACTTCCCGCCGACGCGCTTAACCAGCACGCCCCCGACATCCTCTTCGGGAAGGCAACCTGGAAACGCATGGCTGTATTGGATGCAGGTGAAGCCTGCGCGCACCAGGCGCACGGCGACTTCATGGAGATGCACCTCGGCCCCGCCCGCCTCGGGATTGCGCATGTCCCGCCAATTAATCAGCAGGACGCGCGGCCGACTGGAGGGAGGCGCGGCTCTCAGGGGAGCGTGCACGTTCACCGAACCGGGTTCAGGACTTGCTGGCGTGATGCGCCGCAGTGCCGCTTTTCAGGGCCGTATCCTTGCGGTTACCCTGGACCTTGCCGGCCGGAACGGCCGGGCCCGGCGACGATGGAACCACGACGGCCTTCACCGGAGCTTGGGGAGCCAATCCCGGAACGCCTCCCGCTCCTTGAGCGGCCGCTCCCTGAGCGCCCGCACCCGGTGCGGCCGATCCCGGAGCCGAAGCGCCAGGGCCGACCCCGCCATTCGAATCCGGCTTGGGTTGAGATTGCTTGTGGATTTGGCTTTCTAAATATTGGATTTGCTGAGCGACCATGGCCGCGTACTGGTGGTTGGGATTGGCCCTAAACCATTCCGAAAGCACCTCATGGGCTTTCATCAACTCGCCGCGTTTCTGGTACAAATCGCTCAGGCTGTACCAGAGCTCGAAATCGCTGGGCGAGGTTTTCCGCAACTCATTCAACAGGCCTTCGGCCTCGGCGAACCGGTTTTGCTCCATATACAGCTGGGCCAGATTGACGCCGAAAAGTTTGGGGCTGGGAGCCTCCGTGATGCCCTTCTTGTAATAGTATTCCGCCTTGCCGAAATCCTTGACGGTCGAATAGAATTGCGCGCCGTAATAATCGTTGCGCCATTCGCGCGGCAGGATTTTGCCGTTCAATTGGAGATATTTTTCCGCGTAAGTGATTTTTTCCGCACGTTCCTTTTCCTTCACGACGATTTTGGCTTTCACAGAATCCGGCGCGTTCGGCGCCGCAGCCTGTTTGCGCAAATCGTCCAGCTGGCGGTCCAATTCGACGACCTTGTCCTGAGCCCACATGACCAGGCGGAAATTGGTGGCCGAATAGTTGGTGAGCAGGCCTTCCGTGTTCAAATCCACGAACACGGTGGCATCGCCCAACCCACGGAACCGGTACACGGAGTCAACCATATGCGACGTAACGGCGGCGTCGATTTCCTTCGCCTTCTTTTCTTCGACCAAGGTGTAAACCATGCCTTCCATGATCAGGTATTTTTCCAAGCCCATCATGTTGTCGTCCGAAACCGTGACGGCGAATTCGATGGGATGCTTGGGATAGTTATTCTGCACGATATGCAGGACCATGATGTCCTGGACCTTGAGATAAGGCCGCGGCTCAAGTTCCACCGTGATGTTGGAGTTGGGCACCTTGAAGCCCACGGCCTGCTTGAAACGCCAGGGCTGCGGTTCCAGGTTTTTGATTTCTTCGTCGGTGAATCCGATCACGAGCTTGGGCTCATGGGTTTTCAATTGGTGGATATACCAGTCGGTGTTTACCAGGGAGAGATTCACGACGCGCACGTCCTTGCGCACGCCTTCGACTTCCTGCATGAACCACAAGGGGAAGGTGTCGTTGTCGCCGTTGGTGAAAAGAATAGCGTCCTTGCGGCAGGACATCAGCAGGTTATAAGCGTAGTCCCAGGGAACATACATGTTACGGCGGTTGTGCTCGTGCAGATTGGAGTAGACCGGTACCGCCATCGCCAGTACGACCAAGCCCACGCCTGCGCCGCGGGCCAGGCCCGGACCGTTGCCTTTCAACGAAGCCAACTTGTTAAGCAGGAAGGCAGCCGCGATTCCGAACAGGATTCCCATGTATATGAAGGCGGGGGTGAAGAAATAATCGCGATCGCGCACTTCGATATGCACGTTCTCGGGCCGTTGCTGCGGGTTGAATCCGGTCGATTTCCAGTAATCCCAATCGCGCATTTCCATCTGCGAACCATCGGCAAAATTCATATAGAACAGGAGGAAATAACTCGTGAAGGCGTAGAGCATCAGTACGAAGAAGCCCAGCGCCTTGTTTTTCTTGTACGCGAGGTATCCTCCGTAAAGGAAGGGGAATTGGAACAGGACGAAGAGGATGAATTGAACCCTCGGTTTGGAACCCAACAGACTCCACAAGGTCTGATAATCATGCTTCACCGGAAAATTGCGCACCACGGGAGCGGATTCATCCGCGCGGGTCTCGCCAACCTTCCACGGGAAATATTGCGCCAGCATGTATCCGCCATAACCCATATGCGGATGCACCAGGATTTGGTTTTGAACTGCGGCGCGGCGATGGAAGGCGCGATTCAGCATGGATTCCGATCCATACTGCTTGCGTTCCAGATAATCCTTGAAAACCGACCAGGATTTGGGCTCATTCTCGTCGATGGTCACATTGGTGAAGGAGCGGATGGGGACATAGATGTAAGCTGAAAATCCCAGCAACGCGCAGATGCAAACCCACATGGAGAAGGTTGCGCGATTCTTCCAGAGGGCACTGGTGATCAAGAGGCGCGCAAGGATGCAAACGAGCAACATCCCGCCGGTGATGATGGGGAAATCGCCGATATCATAGAACACGGACAGCACGGCCACGCCGGTAAACAGCAAAAGAAAATCGGTGCGCTTGGTCTTATCCGCGACCACCACGAAAAAACCCACGATGGGAATGGCGACGATGCCAAAATGGTTCACACCCATACCCAGATAACTCAGATAAACCAGTAAGAGCAAGGCCCTGGTGCCTTTGGGCGATTCCATGTTTTCATACCAGTAGAGGGCCAGCCAGGAAACCAGCACAATGACGAGGAACGAAGTACCGTAAGTTTCGGTCTCCACGGCGCTGAACCAAACCGTATCCGAGAAGGTGACGAGAAAGCCCGCGATGATGGCCGAGCAGTAGCGGCTGAAGTCCGTGATGCCGTCCTTGAAAAGCAGTTTGAGGAATTTCTCCACGAACAGGAAAACCATCATCGCCATCAACGAAGTGCTGAGGACGGAGAGGAAATTGGTAGCGATGACCGGTTGGGTGAACAATGATCCCGCCAGAATAAACGCGCGCCCGAGGATGAAATACATGGGGTTTCCCGGCGGATGCGGGTTGCCCAGAATATGCGTGCAAGCCGCAAGCTCGCCGCAATCCCAGAAGGATACGGTAGGCGCCATGGTGGCCAGGTAAAAGCCCATAGCCACGGCGAAGACGAACAGCGCCAGAATGAGTTTCAATTGCTTGTCGTTCAACATTGTGCGGATCCTTCAGGTGGGTTGGGAAAGTTGTTTCGCGATGGCGTCCAGTACGCCGTTCACGAACCGGCTCGATTCGCCGGTGGAAAATTTTTTGGCGATATCCACGGCCTCGTTGATGGCGACACCCGTCGGAATCTCGGGCATGTACATCAATTCGGCGGTGGCGCAACGGATAATAAGTTTGTCCACGATGGCGATGCGCTCGATATCCCAGTGGGTCGCGGCCTCGCTGATCTTCACGTCGATTTCGTCCTGGCGTTCCAGGACCTTGCGGGCCAACAGGGCGCCGTATTCCCTCGCGTCCATAGGCAGATCTGGATCATCCGACATGGCGCGGAGCGCGACGGCGAAGGCTTCCTTACCCACTTCAACGGAGTATAGGAGTTGCATGGCGAATTCACGTCCGCGACGGCGGGAAATCATTTCAGTTGATCCCACAGGTTGGCCATTTCGATGGCAGCCAGAGCCGCATCCCAGCCCTTATTCCCGCCTTTGGATCCGGCGCGCTCCAAAGCCTGCTCCAGGTTGTCCGTAGTCAGCACGCCGAAAATCACCGGTACTCCGCTGGACATGGCCACGTCGGCGACTCCACGCGTGACTGTCGCAACCACTTGATCAAAATGCGGCGTCGCGCCGCGAATGACGGCGCCCAGAGTAATGACCGCCTTGTATTTTCCGCCTTCGGCGAGTTTTTTGGCGACCTGGGGAATTTCCGCCGCTCCGGGCACCCAGACGACGGTGATGTCTTGTTCCTTCGCGCCGTGGCGCAAAAGGCCGTCGCGCGCGCCCTCCAACAGTTGAGTGGTCACCAGGGAATTGAAGCGCGAAATGACGATCGCGAACTTCTGGTTTTGCACGGTGAGTTTGCCTTCGAGAACCGCCATGTTACCTCCGGGAATCCATTGCTTGCTTGCGTGCCGTCTTTACCGCTGATTGTTCCGCCGTCTTTACCGCAATCTTCGCCACGGTCTTTGTAGCCGTCGTCGCCGATGCAGTCACCGCCATCGCCGCCGACGCTGCTGATTTGGCCCGCGACTTGGGTGCCAACGGCGACTGCTTCACGATTTTCAATCCGTAGCCTTCCAATCCCTGGATGCGCTTGGGATTGTTGGTCAACAAATTCAATCGACGCACGCCCAAATCGTACAGGATTTGCGCGCCGATGCCGTAAGTACGGACGTCCATGAACAGCCCATGATGGGTGCCGCGTTCTGACGATGCCGCTTTGCCCGTGCCCGCCTTGCCTGCTCCCAGGCGCGCGGCCGGTTTGGATGAACGCGCCGTCTTGGCCTCACGCTTGCCGGCCTCACGCTTGCCGGCCTCACGCTTGCCGGCCTCACGCTTGCCGGCCTCGCGACGATCGGCATCCGCGAGATCAAAACCTTCCATCTTGCGCGCGAAGTCGCCTTCCGCGTCCACCTGGCGCATGTACAGGAAAATCCCACCCTCGCGTCCGATATATTCCAGGCCCGCATGCAGCAGTCCGCCGCAATCGCAACGCTCCGATCCGAACACGTCCCCGGTCAAGCATTCCGAATGCACGCGCACGTTCGGCGTTTTCCCCGGCGTCAATTCGCCGCGCACCAACGCCATGTGCTTGCGGCCATGGATGACGTCTTCGTACACGTAGGATTTAAAATCCCCGAACGGAGTGGGAAAATCCGGCGCGGCCACCCGGCGGATCAATTTCTCCTGGATCCGGCGGTAACTGATCAAATCCTCCACGGAAATGATCTTCAGCTTGTGGCGCTTGGCGAAACGCACAGAGTCCTTGAGACGCGCCATGGTCCCGTTCTCGTTCATGATTTCACAAATGACGCCGGCGGTTCCCAGTCCCGCCATGTTCACCAAATCGACGGCCGCTTCGGTATGCCCGGCGCGCACCAGCACGCCGCCCTTGCGGGCCTTGAGCGGAAAGACATGCCCGGGCCGGATGAAATCCTCATGGCCGAAAGCCGGGTCTCCCAAAGCCTTGGACGTGGCGCTGCGGTCGGACGCGGAAATGCCCGTGGTCGTTCCCTCGCGCACCTCGACGGAAACGGTGAAAGCCGTATCATGCCGGGACAAGTTGGTTTCCGCCATCGGCGGCAGGCGCAATTCTTCCACGCGTTCGGAAGTCAATGCCACGCAAATCAGGCCGCGCGCATGTTTGGCCAGAAAATTGATTTTGGCCGCCGTGCTTTTTGAGGCCGCGAAAACGACGTCGCCTTCATTCTCGCGCTCCTTGTCATCCACCACGACGATTAGCTTGCCTTTGCGGATATCCGCCACGGCTTCGGGAATGGTGTTAAACTCCATATCCAAGCGCCCCCAATTTTTCCGCCGTTAAACCCATGGTTCCGCCCTGCGCGCGCGCTGACGAACCCGTGCCCACATGCCCGCCAAGGGCCGATGCCACGGCGCTTCCGGACACTTGCGACGGGACTTTGGAGGTTTCCGGCAAGGCGAGGTAACCTAGAAGTTTCTCCACGTATTTGCCGACGATGTCCACCTCGAAATTCATCCGCGATCCGATGCGCTGCTTAGCGAGATTGGTATGCGACAAGGTATGCGGCACGATGGCGAAACGCAATTCATCCCCTGACACGGCCGCCAAGGTGAGGCTGATGCCGTGCAGGCAAAAGGAACCCTTCTCAACGCAATATCGGGAGTATTCCGATGGAATGCGCACGCTGAATTCCATGCCTCCGCCGCCAGGCAATTCCCGCATGCCCGTAACTTCGCAGACGCCGTCCACATGCCCTTGCACGATATGCCCGCCCAGGGGATGTCCCGCCTTGGTGGCCGCTTCAAGATTGATGGAATCGCCGATACGGATTTGTCCCAGCGTGGTCCGCGCCAGGGTTTCCGGAACCGCTGCCGCAATGAACCCGTCCGCGAAAACCTGTTCAGCGGTGAGGCAAGCCCCGTTGCAGGCGACGCTATCGCCTACTTTTAAATCTTGTGCTATGAGGGTGGATTGGAATCTAAAACGCGTAGCCGGTCCGTCGGGAGTTTTCTCCTTAACCGTGCCGACATCCGCAATGATTCCCGTAAACATCAATGCCCCTGACTCGGCGCATAGGCTTAACCTTGCGCATCGGAAGTCCCGAATTCCGCTAGGAAATCCGTTCCGAGAGATGCAAATTTACGAAAATTGAGCGATTTTCCCCAGTCCTGGGACAGAACCGCTTCCCAACTTTCCCCTTTCGACATTAATTTCGGGGCCGTTAAAATAAGTAACTGGTCGAAAAGACCGCTATTCAAAAAAACTTTCCAAACCGAACGGCCGCCTTCGACCAAAACGGAATGATACCCCCGTGTTGCGAATATCGCGAGCAGGGCCTTGGCCAAATCAAGGTCGTTCAAAGCGGTTTTCCGATCACGGATCTTCGACCGTGCCGACTCTGCCTTCCCAGAAATTTTGGACGACGTAACACGCCCCGCCGCAGACGCGACCAACCCCTCAGGAGGCTTTGCGGTCAGCTCTAACGGCAATTCAATATGTTCGACCCATGCGGGTAATGATTTTCCGGATCCGCCGATGACGACGGTGGCGCTCTGCCTATCCGGTGCGAAAACTTTCGACTTTCGCGGCAGACGTCCACTGCGCGTTAAAATCAGAACTTCCGGTGGCGGCCCTTTTACCAAACGCGGAGTCAAATCCGGGTTATCCCGGCGAAGCGTTTCCGCTCCTATCAAAATGGCATCAGCACGCGCCCGCAAGCCATGGCTGAACGCTTGCGCTGATTTTCCCGTAATCGAAGTCCTGGCGCCGGGACGATCATTAATTCGTCCATCCAGGCTTTGCGCAATTTTGACCATGATTTGTGGTCGGCTTTTCGTAATAAAGAAAAAGAATCCAGCATACCTTTCCCTGGCTTCTTCTTCCATCAAACCGACGCTGACCTCCAGGCCCGCGCGACGTAATTGCCGCAAGCCGCGTCCACCCACCTTGGGATTGGGATCCCGAATCGCCACCACCACTTTGGCGACACCCGCCGCGATGACCGCGAGACTGCACGGGGGCGTCCGGCCATGATGGCTGCACGGTTCCAGGGTAACATACAAGGTACTGCCCAGCGCTTGGGCTCCGGCCTGTTCCAAGGCGACGATTTCCGCATGCGCCTGACCCGCAGGTCGCGTGCCACCGCGCCCGATCACGCGCCCGCGTTTGACGAGCACCGCGCCTACGGCGGGGTTGGGCAAGGTTTTGCCCTTGACATTGTCGGCTTCGGCGAAGGCCAGGGCCATGAAGCGGTAGTCGGACGGGGACCAGCGTGGGGATTTGGCGGAGGCTTGGGATTTTCCGGGGGGGGGCGATTTTTTACGAAGAACCATGGCGGTTACCCTTGGGGTGGACCCAAGGAATATGTTAACCGCAGGGAGTTTTGGCCAGGGATTGGAGGAAGAGGAATGGCGGGAGCCGAGACCGGGTTAGAAGAAGTAGGCCAATTTCGTACTAAGGTACCAATCACTAGGCGTAATAAGGATTGCTTCACGAGAAGGAGGATGCACGTCGTCGTATCCTTGGTAAATACCCGGCCGGTAATGGTCATTCGCCACCTGGAAACTCAAGAGAATATGCTGTTGAAGGGTTCGGGAGCCGTGCAAGGACCATTTCCAATTATCGCGCACACTGCTGAACTTGGAGTAAAAATTCCCATTGGCATCGGGTCGCCAATTGGTGGGGTATGGAGAAATGTCGGAGTATCCCTGGTTGAAATTGTTGAGGTTATCCTGGACTTTCGAGCCGTACCACTCCACTTCCAGTGACAAGTGATCCAGGAACCGGAATGCGGGAAGATTGAAACCCACCATCACCGGCATACGATGCAGGTAATCCCCGTAAATCTTGGTGTGTGCCTTGTCATTGTCTAATCCAATCAATGCCACTTCCCCATAGAGCTTCAGGTCTTCCGGCCCCAATGCATCCATATTGCCAAATAATTTTTTGGGATCGAATGAAGCATTGGCCATCAGCTTTGTGCCGGCGAACCCGAGTCGGGTAGTATCAGGAGCCTTTCCACCGATGGTGTCCGCCGGGTCCGCATAAAACCAGTGATGCTCTCCATCGGATTTAAGCCCGCGGGTCAAATCGGGATCCACGGGAATCAGATGGTAAAAACTCACGCCCGCGCCGATGTGCAGACTGGAATGCGCCTGATAGCCGATGACGTAGGTGGGCGATAGGTCGAAGTAGGGATAATTTTCCAAGTCGCTGGGCAGCAAAAAATCCTGGCTTAGATTCTTCCATTCCGCATGCAACTCTAGCCCCATCATGTTGGCCACAGGGAGGACGTGCTTAGTCTCGAATTCAGAAATCAAAACCCCCGGGTACACGGGTCCGCGGAGTAGGTAAAGTCCCAGGTTCTTGACATCCGAATTGTAGTCATAGGGGAATAGGCCGCCGGTCAGGGAAACTTTCGCGTCGAGACGATCCAAAAACTTGTAGGAAAAATTGGCCTCGGCGACATACGCCCCGGTTCCCGGAAGGGCGTAACTCAGGTTGTTCTCGGAAAAAGTGTGGGCGAGGTTGTACCCGGATACCATTCCGAAGCCGGCGGCAATATTCAAGCGATCGCTTAGGACTGCGTCCAATGTTAATTGGCCGCCAGGAGAAAAAATATTTTTTCCATCGAACGCGCCTCGGCTGTATCCCGTCGTCCCCATCGTATCCGAACTTTTTCCGACCAAATTAAACTGAAGCCACCCGGCGGCGCCCAACTTGACGCCTTTTTCTTGCGACTCGGCTAGGGAAATGGTTCCCGCCATACAGATCCCAATCGCCAAGGAGGCGCAGACACGGAGCGGGATGGATGGCTTCATAATAGTTTTCCCAGGAGCCTTTAGAAGTAATATGCGACTTTGCATGTCCAATACCAGTCGCTGGGCGTCCTCAGGGCTTCCTTCCCGATCCAGGGAATGTCGTGGGACCCTCCCGGACGCAGATGATCATTGGCTAACTGTGCCGACGCCTGTACATGTCCGAAAAGCGTTCTCGCCGCGTTGAGCGACCATTTCCAGTCATCTCGCGTTGCATAACGGGCAAGATCCGGATCATTCTGAAGGGCGACCCACGCGCCACCCCAAGCCGCCCCGGTATTGTCACTGGAATTCCTCGAAGCGTAGTACTCAACTTCCAATGATAGGAAATCCAGATAACCGAAAACGGGAAAGTTGAATCCAACCATGACCGGAATGCGCCGGAAGACATCATCATATACGAACTTGTAATTCTTAAGCCCCAATACAGCCGCCTCGCCATAGATGATCAAATCATTCTCACCTAGTGGGCCCCTCCCCTTGAACAATGCCTTGGGGTCGAAGTGAAAGCGTGTCATCAATTTTGTCCCGGCCAAAGTGCCTGTGATTTTATTGACAATAGGATTTCCGGCGGCGTCTCGAACCACTCCGGTATCGGACTTTGCGGTATCAGGAATAAAACAGTCCCCATGCCCACCGATTCCGCCACATTCTACGTCAGGTGAGGTGAGACTGGATTTCTGTGAAATCAGGCGGTAAAAGTTGACGCCCGCGCCCAGAGTGAAACCTGGGAGTATCTGATAGGAAGCAACGTCCGCGAGGGACAGGTCGTAAACGGGCTTTTCATCTTCGGACTTCAAAATCAATTCGTTGGAGAATTCCCCTTGCCGGTAGCGGGCCATTCCCCCGAAAACGCTTCCGAATCCAGATTCGAGAACGCCAGGATACACGTAACCCTGCATCAAATAAAGTCCCAGGTTTTTTACGTCGGGATTGTAATTATAGGGAAAGGATCCCAGTATCAGCTGAATCTTTCCGTCGGCGAAAACAGGATGCGAATAGGTTACACTGGCCTCCGCATTAAATCCAAACCAGAACGGATACCAATGCGGTACCTGGCCGATGGCTCCACGCGCCAAATGCGCTTGGAGCACCCCAAGTGCCAGGTCGGCATTCCAATTTGAATCTACCTGCACTGCTAAGCTTATTTTGCTGCCGGAGCTTTGCATCCAGTTCTTGTTATAATCGTTGCTGTTGTCAGCCCCCGTAAAACTATGCTCAATTTTTCCGAACTGGGTCCAACCTGCTCCGTGATATTCCAGCTTCAACCCGTCGGTTTCCTGGGACGTGGCTGTTCCGAGGAGAACAATGACGAAGATCGCCAAGAAGATACCCATCGTGCGGTACGGAACTCGAACAAGCTGGCGCATCAGAACAAGAACCCCAGTCGGCCCATGATATACCAGTCGCCGGGCCGGGTCAGCGCCGCCGCCGTGCCGCCCGCCGAGTTGACCACTCCTTTGGCGGGCATCTGATTAGGCCTGTAGTGATCATTGGCGATCTGACCCATGAAGCGTATATGTCGTGCAAAGGTCTTTTGCGCCAGTAGCGACCATTTCCAATTATCGCGCGTAGAATCAGGATAGGCTCCCGGCGATACCGGCCCGGGTGACGGAATGGGGGTCAATCCGTTGCTCGACATCCAGGGAGCGACGATGGCCCCCGGATTACCGATATTGCTTAAGTCATTCTTATAGGGCGAACCATACCATTCAACTTCCAGGGATAACAAATCCAAGATTCCGAAAGCGGGTAAGTTAAATCCGCCCATCACTGGAATGCGCTGGCTTCTTTTAGCGTAAATGGTCCCGTAATTCTTCAGTCCCAATAGGGCGGCTTCTCCGTACAGCTTGCAATCCGCCTCTCCCAGGCTTCCGGTCGATGGCAGCCAACGCTTTAAATCCAAGCTGAACATACCCATCAATTTGATTCCTTGATGGGTAAAAAAGACCGTGTCCGATCCGACAATTTCATAATAGTTCGTGCTGGTCAAACTCGTCTGGTCCAAGTGTCCAGGGGTTTCCAGCGCACTACTGTATGGGACAAGACGGTAAAAATTCACGCCTCCGCCGACTTCGAGGGCATCGAAGGCCTTGTATTTGGCTACATAGGCCAGACTCCAGTCGTACATAGGCGGCAACGCCCGTTCGTTCAAGAAGAGAAGGTCCTGGCTGAAATTACCTAGGGCATGGTGAAGCTTGAAACCCAGTTCCGTGCTCTTCGAGGTATCCACATCGAACTGCTGGAAGCCTGAAATCAAGATGCCGGGATATACTGGACCCCGCAAGAGATACAGTCCTAGATTCTTGACATCTGGATTGTAGTCGTAAGAGAAATTCCCTGCCGTAAAGCTGAGCCAAGGCCGCGCCTTGTCCCCGAGAAAATAAGTCAGATTAGCTTGGGCGAGATAATTCTTGAAAAACGAGACATTGTAGAAACTCGGCTCGGCCGCCTTGTTATTGTATGTTCCCAACGAAGTCGCTGCCTGATAAACGCCCAAGCCGATATTCGCGACCCAATTCGTCCCCAAGTCAGCGTCGATGGTGATTTGGGCGCCGAGGCTACGCAGAGGTGCGCCGCTTAGCTTTATGATGTCGCCTGATCCGGGAAAGGCGGGATCCACTCCGTTCAAGGTGTCGGAGGACTGCATGATTCGGCCCATCTCGGCCCAAGCCTGTCCATGGATTTTGTAGGATACGTCTTCAGATGCGTGAGCCGAGTAGGCCAAGGCGCAAACCAGCGGAAGGATTTTCATTTCGTTTTATTGCCGCTCATATCATCACGCTTAAAATACTGAGACACCCGGTGTCCTTTGACTATC
Source organism: Fibrobacteria bacterium (assembly GCA_017881725.1). Lineage (GTDB taxonomy): Bacteria > Fibrobacterota > Fibrobacteria > UBA11236 > UBA11236 > Chersky-265. The sequence continues at coordinate 10,981 of JADGQO010000009.1, read as the reverse complement.
GCGCGCTACCCTGTGCGCGCAGGACTTGGTTGCCGCGCATGGTCGTAATTTTTACGAGCATGAGACCCGCGTATGAGGGAAGATCGTGGCGGATGTTCCTTCCGGCCAATCCGGTGTAACTCTGCAACACATGGCCTTGCAGGTCGGACACCGTAACCAGATGATCAAGATCCATGGAACCCACAATCGCCCCGGAAACCACCTGCAAATCGTACCTGACATTTTTCGAGGCCGGATTTATAGCCACGGATTTAAATGGGACGGGCGTTCCTAGGGAATCGAGCTCACGTATCTTGATATCGGCATACCAAGATCCTTTTCCGCCGTTGCTCTCAAATACATACCGGTCCCCAGTGTGGACTTGGAAAGCGAACGGATTCACACGCTGTAATTGTGCGGCATCACTGGCATTCAGCACCATCGAGTCCTGGACCACGGTAATCCATTTGGCCGTATCGTTCAGAAGCTGGTGGGTGGTCAGGTTAGTATCGTTTAAAGGGTAATGCTTCCGGAAAAAGGTGAATTCGTGGATTTTATCGCCGGGTGAGGTCACGGAGGCCGGTTGGTGAGTTGTGAGGCCACCATAATAAATTTGGCGAATTTGCATCCAACCGTTGGTATTCCAAAGCCGTAGATAATCTTGCTGTACACATCCGGTGGCGGCGCAGCCGATGTCGGTGGGGCCGTAGCCGGTGATCAGGTTCCGGCTTTTGGTCGATTGGGTCCAATCGTTGATATATGGTGTACCTCCAGAGCCCGGGCCGCCGCCCGAACCGGGAATCGCAATTGAAGTTGGGGAATTGTAGCTCCAGGGCCGCCCATTCCGGCCACCGGGAAAATTTTCACTGTAGTAACTCAGGATTCCTGAGGCTCCCAGATAATCCAGCACCATCTGATTTGCGGCCACACTAGTTGACGAGGTTATGGTGTAGCGATTGAATACGCCGCCGTCATTTCCGTACTGGGGCCACCACATGAACATGAGTTCGTAATGGGCATATCGCTTGTGCGTGGAAAGCAAGCCTCCGACGCCGTTGCGGGACATAGCATAGATGGCATGGTGGGTACTATCCACCCTCCAAATCGCCCCCCTAGTCCTATCGCTCGAGGAGTGTGAGCTCAGGCAATTCTGCCACCAGCCCTTGAAGCTGTTGCCATCGAAGATGGAGATGAATCCATTGGAGTCCGGAGTGCTGCCTACCGTGTCTACCTGGAAAGAACTAGCCGTGTCCACGGAGCAAAGCTTTTCAGGTCCCGGCCGGGATAGCGATGGTTGAGCTGAGGGGTTCACGACCAGACCGGAAGCAAGAATCAACAAGGCCAAGCATGATTTTTTTTTTGCGGTCATTTCTAGAATCCCCATCTTAAACTGGACACGGGGATTTTCTTTTCCGGTTTTCCAGAAAGCCCGCTTTCCCGAGTCCTGAAATTTATGCGTTCCAGCCAGGAAGTCAAGGCGAATTTCATGAAATTCATTAATAATCGAAAGCTCGTGGGGCGCCTCTTGACGAATTCACAAATAATTACTGAGCGCCCTGTACTCAATTGTTAGAGGAGGAATGGAATCCGCGGATAACCGTTATTTGGAGGGTTATTAGGCGGGCCACTCAATCAATCAATTATGGAACCCTGACTCGAAATGGGTTGGGTAGCCGCCAATCATTTCACCAGGCATCTGCGGGTCAACACACCCCTTTTCAACCGAAGGGGGACAAACGGTCCGTCGAACACCTAAGCATCTCCTTAATTACGTAACCTAGGTGATACCCAGGATTTGCTTGAATGTTTCTGCAGAGCCGTTAGCTCGTAAAATTTACCCATCATCGCATTCAATGCAACCTGTTGACATTGATGGCTTTCAAATAAAGAACCCCGCGGCAAGCCACGGGGTATTGAAACCAGGGGAAATGCAAAAGTCGAGAATTGCATGCAAATACCTAATCTAAAGCCGCAGCAAGCTGTGGGGAATTGACCCAAGTGATTAACCTAACCGCCTCTCCGGCCATCCAAAGCACCGGCAACAGTTCCCGATTCCATTAAAAACAGGAAAGTTGGTCTCGTAGGATCGAAGTGGCCTAAAGGCTTACCACTCTCGGCTGGTTTTCCTGTCACCATGTCTTTCTTCTCTGCAGATCTCCTGGTGTTAAATGCTAATTTGGGATAGGCCATGCTGCTTCCCAATTCAGACTTGAGCAAGGAGCAAACCCATCATCCCCGGGAGTTTCTGGACTACAAGTACACCTACCCGGTCATTTCCAGGCGATCGGGCGGGGTTTCCATCGGCATCAACCTGAATCTGGACCAATATTGCAATTTCGATTGCCCCTATTGCCAAGTCGACCGGTCCATTCCCAAACCAAGGCGACCAATTTCCGTCCCGGAAATCCGTCGCGAGTTGGAAAAGCTGCTGCAATCGTTCGACCCCCAAGGGATTTGCCGGTTGGATCGATTCTCGTCCCTTCCCGACTCGGCTAAAAAACTTAAGGATATGGCGCTTAGCGGGGACGGAGAGCCTACCATGGCGCCGGAGTTTCCCCAAGTCTGTGAAATGCTGGAAGACCTTCAGTCCAGCCTGCCGGCATTGGATTTTAAACTGATCCTCATCACCAACTCGACCCTCCTGGACAAACCAAAAAATCAAAGCGGGATAGATTCGTTGTTGGCTAAAAATGGCGAGGTTTGGGCCAAGCTGGACGCCGGAACCGAAGCATGGTATCAAAAAATCAACGTGTCGAAAATCAGCCTGGATAAAATCCAAGCCAATCTGAAATCCCTAGGAGCCCGTCACCCCTATAAAATTCAGTCCCTATTCTGCGCGATGGATGGTGAAGCGCCCTCTCACCTGGAATTGGACGCGTACACGAGGAGATTGTCGGAACTTAAATCTTCCGGAAGCCGTATATTGGAAGTGCAATTGCATACCTTGGCGCGCAAGCCCGCTTCCTCTGCTTGCACACCCGTTGCCAAAGAATTTCTCCAGGACTTATCCAATCGCATCGGGTCGGAAATCGGATTAAGTTCAAAAATTTACGGAGTCGAGGACTGATGCCGTTGACTTTTATCCTGCTCCAAGCCACCAATGCCGCCCTGGCTGCGGCCTCGCTGTGGTTGCATTTCAAAAATCCGTTCATGTGGGATGATCAAGCCATTTTTTTCGCGGTATGCGCGGGCACGCTCTCGGCTTGCCTGACCGCGATCATATTGGGGATAACCCTCATCTTCCGGGACCAATTAAAATGGGGTCCCGTGCTGATCAATTTATTGCTGGCCTTGGGTTTTGGAGTCCTGCAAGGCTATTTGCTTTTTCAAACCGGACGCGATTTGGGAGTCTTCCATTTCCTGAAAGCGCGCTTAGGCTGAGATGGCCTTTAAAAAGCCGTTCGAAGAAACCTGGTTTTACGCCGACCTGGATGAAATCGGCGACAGCTCCCCGTTGGATTCCGACGAAGCCAAACACCTGACGAAGGCCTTGCGACTGTCGGACGGCGACCGCGTAATCGCGAGCAATGGGCGGGGCAAGGTGTTCATCGCCCAAGTGCAAATCACCGACAAAGTGGTTTCACTGACCGCGCAGGAATGGGTCCACAATTTTGCCATTCCTCCCAAGCTCAATTTGGCGATCTCTGTTTTAAAAGGGCGGGATACCGAGGAGCCGATTGAAGGGGTATGCCAATTAAATATTCATTCCATCCAATTGGTCATCACCGATCATACCCAGGTTTTTAAGGGGCAAAACCACGATGGGCTTTTGGAGCGGCTGCGTGTTAAGTCCATGGTGGCGTTGAAGCAGGCCAAGAAGGCGTGGTTGACCGAAATCAAGACGCCGATTGGGTTGAAGCCATGGGTTGAGCAGAATGGAAATACACCAATTATTTTGGTGCACCCGGGGGAAGATCGACTCCCGGAAAGCCTTGTCGATGGGGCGACACTTTTGACGGGGCCGGAGGGCGGATTTTCAGCCGCCGAGGTGGAGTGGCTGGAGTCACGCGGATGTTACCGGATGGGATTGGGCGAGACGAGGATTAGGGCCACCCACGCGCCGTTGTTGGCGTGTGGGAGATTACTCGTGTATCCAGTGAGATTCGCTCACTCTAAAACGGTAAGTTGATACCGTAACTCTTTTTCAATGGCGGGTGACAGTGCCCCCTGGTTCAGGTCAAACTGTCCGATTAACCTCGCCTGCCCCCAACCGCCTCAACCAACCTTGGCTTTCCCCTTGGATCGATACAAGAAATAAAACGGCGCGCCCGTCAAGGACGCCAGCATGATGCACATGTGCACCAGCGCCATCACCTCGCTGCCGCCTTCCATGACGCCCAAGCTGCGGTAAATCACCTCACCGGCCGCCTCGCCGACGCCCAGTCCGGAAGGGGAAATGGGAATACCATTAATCATGGTCAAAGTCGGAACCACGAATCCATGGACGATCAAAGGCAAGTGCAGACCCAAGGAAAGCGCGAACAGGTAGTAAAGCAGAATCAATCCAAAATCCACGAGACCGCCCAGCGCCAAGGCCAAGAGCAAGCATTTGGGGCGTTGTCGGTAGACCATCAGGGAGTCCGAGAGCGATTTCAAAATGCCACCGCCGGGCAGGGTCGCCAGTCGGGGGTGCTTCAGGAAGGCGTCGGACCAAGGGGAAAAAAAGAAAACGATGGCGGCGGAAAAGCCCAGGAAGACGCATAAATAGAAAATACTGTTGAGCCGCAAGGAAGCTGAGTCGCGCCACAAATCGTAATTCACCCAAGTCATGACCATGGCCACGCAAAGCAATCCGTAGAGACCGATCAATCGGTCCATGGCGATGGAAGTGAGCGCCAACGCCTTATGTTCATCTTCGTGATCACGGTAGATGTAATAGCCCTTGATCAAATCGCCGCCTGTACCGCCTGGAATCAAACTGTTGAAAAAAATTCCGATCATGTGGAGCTTGAAACACATGAGCGCCGTGACCGGCAATCCGACGCTGCGTACGAGTACGAACCAGCGCAACCAGGCGGAGATAAGCACCAGTCCCCAGTAAGCGGCGAAGGCGGTAAGGCACAAACCCGGATGCCTTGCGATGGCGTGACCGATTGCCGAGGGATTCAAGGCGCCGGAATGGATCAAACCCCAAATGGCCGCCGCGCCCAGCGTGATTTTCAATAAGTTTTGGATCCAGGGCGGAATGCGAAACCCCTTCGCTGAAACCTTCCGCGGATCATTGCTCATGGCAGGTGATTATACTTTAAAAAGGTCGGTTTGCTGGCTGTGTTCATGGCAAAATGATTTCCTATGAAAGGGAGTCAACCCGAGCTTGACGATCGCCTCGCGGTGGAATGCGGTGGGATAGCCTTTATGCGCGTCGAAGCCGTAGGCGGGATATTCTTTGTGCAACGCATCCATTTGCCGATCACGCGTCACCTTGGCCAAGATGGAGGCCGCGGCGATAGAGGCCGATCGCCCGTCGCCTTTTACTAAAGTCCGTTGGGGATGCGCAAGGTCAGGGATTTTCTGGTTGCCGTCGACTAGCACCAAGCCTGGCGGTCTACTCATGGCTTGCAGCGCGCGCGTCATGGCCAGCAGCGAGGCGCGCAGGATGTTGTAGCGATCGATTTCCTCCGGCGAGCATTCAGCGATTCCATAAGCCAGGGCTCGTGACTGGATTTCTTCGAACAGGCGTTCACGCGTCGCGGCGGACAACTTTTTGGAATCGTTCAGTCCGAGAATCGGTTCCGCGTTCAAGTCCAACATCACGCATGCGGCCACAACATTGCCGGCCAACGGGCCGCGTCCCGCTTCGTCCACGCCGCATAAGACGGGAAACTCCAATCGCAAATCCATGTCGAAGGTCCACAGCGACTCGAAGTTTTTCGTACCAGGAAATCCGTTCGCTGGGACTTGTTTGGAATCGGGTTTTTTAGGCGGCATGGATTTGTAGCGGGCACGGGAAAGCGAGGATTTTTATCACGGGTCAGGGGTCGGTCCCAAATCGGAGAGAAAGTCACGGGCGTCCACCGCCTCACCGGGCTTGTCGCTCAAGGTCGGGCGAATGCGTCCGCGCGCGAAGGCCTCGACCACGCGCCAATACCAAGCATGCTCCAAGCGCAAAACCAGCGCGCCGACCTGTTCCGCCGTGGAGCCGGGAGGCAATGCCACCGCGCGTTGCAGAACGATTTGGCCTTCATCATAGGCTTCATTGACCATGTGGATGGTCAGGCCCGAGTACTGGCAGCCGCGCGCGACCACGCCCGCATGCACATGATGGCCATAAAACCCCGCGCCCCCGAAGGCTGGCAGCAGGGCGGGATGGATATTGACCACGCGGTTTTTCAGATGGGACAGCACCGCCGGAGGCACTTTTTTCATGTATCCGGCGAGGACCAGGAGATCCAAATTGTGGGTTTTCACCAAGTCCAGGATGCGCCCTTCCGCCAAAGACTCAGAGCCTTCCGTGACGGAACTCACATGATAAGCCGACGCGCCGAAAGCCTTGGCCTTGGCCATGGCGCCCGCTTTGCTGTTATTGGAAAGGACAAAGGATAATTCGGCGGGGAGATCCCCGGCGCGGATTTTATCCATCAGAACTTGGAGATTGGAGCCTCCGCCGGAAGCCAAAACACCGATCCGGTAGCCGCTCACGGCGAATCAAACTTTGACGGCGGCTTCGGTGGCGGGAGTTTCGGTCCGCAGCGGTTTGAGTTTCGCCTCGCGCAGGGTTTCCTGCAATGCATGGGAGTGCGAAGATTCCGCGCGCGGTTTGAAGGCATGGCTGGAGTGGTTATTGGCGTGGCCATTTCCCGCGATCACCGGCGTATGCACGGGTGCCGATCCATTTTGTTGGACGGATCCATTATGCAGAATGGATCCATTGACGGGATCCACGGCCGGCTTTCCATTTCCGGAAGAATATCCGCTGGCCTGCTGGGGCGCGCCATGCTTTTTGAAAAGATGCTTGACCAAGGTGCCGGCCCCGCGGAAGACGCGATACCGCTCGCGGCTGTTGGTCAGCGCCATTTTCGCCTGCTTGTAGATGTAGGCGGGACGCAAATAGAATTCACGCCGGGCGCGGTCGCAGAAGTCCACCAATTCCTGGGAGGTGAGGCCCTTGCGGATCACGGTGGTATTGTGCTGGCCGTCCTTATCGAGCCATTGATCGTAGTCTTCGCTGGCCAGTTCTCCGCGGCTGCGGGCTTCATCGTATGCCGTGGTGCCGGGATAGGCCATGATCGGGTAGAATTGGGCTGTGTTGGGATTGAGCCGCTTGGCCATTTCCAAGGTTCCCTGCAAGGTGTCCTTGGTATCACCCAAGTTACCCACCATGAAGCAGCCGTGGATCAGGATGCCGGCCTGGTTGGCCGCATCCATGAACTTGTCCGACATGCCGCTGGCCAGTCCCTTCTTGACGTTTTTCAGTACGTCCATCGAGCTGGACTCGAAGCCGACGCACAGCTCGCGGCAACCGGCTTTTTTCATCACGTCGAGCACTTCGAATTTCACGTCGGCACGGGCATTGGCCGACCAGGTGATCTTGAGGCCGCGATTGATGATTTCCTTGCAAAGCTCAGCCGTGCGCGTGGGATGGGCCGTAAAGGTATCGTCCTCGAAGAAGATTTCTCCCAGGTCCGGAAACTCCGCCTGGATATAGGCCATTTCGTCGACTACGTCCTTGATGCTGCGTTTGCGATAGGTGTGGCCGGTCATGGTTTGAGGGATGACGCAATAGGTGCAGCGGAACGGGCAGCCGCGGCCAGACAGGATGACGATGAGCGGATTGATGTTGGCGCCGTAGAAATAGCGTTTGTAACAGGAGAAAAGATGCTTGCGATAAACTTTGCTGACCCAGGGTAAGGTATCCAGGTTTTCGATCTTGGGGCGGTCCGGGTTGCGGACGTTTTCTTCACCGTTGCGCCAGGAAATACCCAATATTTTGCGCTTCTGATCGTTGCCGTCGCCGCGCAGGTAACGGACCAATTCCCGGGCGGTATAATCCGCTTCACCGGAAATGACGTAATCCACAGCGCCTTCACGCTCCAGGATTTCCAGGGGTTCAGCGGTGGCATGCGTGCCCATCAGGGCAATTTCACAGGTAACTCCGTATTTGGCTGCGGCTTCCTTGATGGCCTTTCCGACCCGCATATCATTATTGATGGAGGGCGTGGAGGTATTCAGCACGGCCAATGTCGGCTTAAATTCCTTGATGCGCTCCAAAGTCGCTTCCAAGTCCAAGTCCATGGCCGGGGAATCGATGACCTGAATCTCGTTGCCATCGGCCTCGACGCAACCGGCTGCATAGGCCATGAACATCGGCCAATACAGGGTGCTGGATTTAGTCACGCATGGGCTGCGGGATTCCCGGGAAAACATGGGGAAATAGGGAGGGTTTAGGAACAAAACCTTCATTTCAATGGCCTCCATAAAGCTGTACAGAACCGTGGAAAACCGAGACCCAACCACCCAGAATCGGGTCTGTTGAGCAAAGTACCATGTTCAGGAAACAAATTCAAATATACCGCGCGGGTCGGGATTTAGCTCCGTCTTATTCGATTTATCGGGCTCTAAATCTTTGGATGTCGGGTTTATCCATAATGCCGATATCGTACCTGACTTGGATTTTTGTGAATTTTGAACCGACCTCCAAGCGGATCCGATCGATTCCGGCGATCAACACATGCAATCCCACATACCCATCAGCATGCATGTCACGCTCCAATAAAGCCTGATGGTCCCAAAGACTTCCCGCCTCCAACCCCACAATACCCTGCAACCCGTAATAGGCGCTCCATTTCCAGAGCTTCATCATGCGCTTTCGGAACAAGTCCATCCGTTCTTCCGCGTCGACCAGGAACTCGCTTTTTCCCCTGAAACTGTCGTTGCCGAAACCCCGCAGAGTATTGACGCCTCCCACATGGAATCGATCATAGCGTCCGAAAGTTTCGCCCAGATTCCCGGTGCGATACTGGTACAATCCGCTCAACTGCAAAGTGTGACCCGGCAACCAAGGGCAATAAATACGGGTGTCCGACAACCACTCGCTGTAATCGGCCGGACCGCCCAACCAACCGCCGTTTTCCGTGACGCGTAATTCCTGGTAGACGCCGCGATCGGGATTGTGATGGCGATTGCGGCTGTCCCACAAGAATCCGGCGCCGAGCCGCGGGACGAAATCACCACCCGGGGATAAAAGCACGGGCGACTTTTCCGATCCGCCGGTATTGATTTCCGATCCGTCGGTTTTGAGAAAGAACGCTTCGCCGGCATAAATCAAATTCAGCGAGTTGCCCAGCCGATGCACCAAATCCAATTTGGCCCGCCAAGAGTCCTCGTGGAACGCCTCGAAATGATTGTAACTGTCGACGCGGAGCAAGGCCAAGTCGTATTGCAGCGGAAGATTTCCCAGCCGCAAGGACGACAGGGAGCCTTGGAATTCCGTCGTGCCGCCGAAACGCGAAATGAATTCCGCCCGGATGCCCAAGCCCAAAAAATTCAGGGACGCCAAAGCCGGGCCCATGCTGAAACCGTCCTGTTCGGTTTTGGAAATCGCAATGAAAGGAATATATGGAGGCAATTCCCGAAAGATATAATGCAGGACGAGACCACCGTTTTGCATTTCCGTCTTCAGGGTGATGTCCGCAAAAATATCCAGGTCCTGAAGACGCTCCCGTTCTTCCTCCCATGCCGTACAGGAAAAAACTTGGCCCACCCGATTGCGCAGTTCGCGCGTGACCACGTCCGTGCGCGTGGTTCCAAGCCCGGAGAAATCCATGGTAGCGATTTTTTGCCCGCACCCCTCGTGGCACAATCCGGTGGAATCCCGGACAGGGACTTGGGATGTTTCCAAACCTTGAGCCGAAACGGCGAAGATTAAAATCAGCAGGGAGGCGACGGAAATCCTCACCGCCGTGACGGACCCCGAACGGTTTCGAAAATTGATTTGGAAGGCCCTTTTCATGGGTTCCGAAAGCTAGAAAACCGAGGCCGACACGGCGCGCCTTTGAGGTAACACCAATGCTACCTCATCAACGCACCCGGTTAGGTTACCCTTCCAGCCATTCCGTGTGGAACACCCCGGGCTTATCCGTGCGCTCGTAGGTATGCGCGCCGAAATAATCGCGCTGGGCTTGGAGAAGGTTGGCCGGCAAGGATGCCGTGCGGTATTGATCGTAATAGGCCAAGGCGGAGCTGAAGGCCGGGATGGCGATGCCGTTTCGGCTGGCCTCGGAGACCGCCAGGCGCCAATTGGATTGGCCCTTGCGGATGACGTCGGTGAAGTAAGGTGCAAGAATCAGGTTGGCCAGATTGGGCTCCGCGTCGTAGGCCTTTTTGATCTCTTCCAGGAATTGCGCCCGGATGATACAACCGCCGCGCCAAAGCATGGCGATTTGGCCGTAGTGCAAATCCCACTTGTACTCTTTCGCCGCGGCCCGCAGCAATTGATAACCTTGCGCGTAGGACATGATTTTCGAGGCGTACAGGGCGTCATGGATGGCGGGGATGAACTTGGCGCGATCCAGGTTAAAGGAGATTTCCGGAGCGGGCAATTTCGAGGATGCGGCCACGCGCTCTTCTTTCACGGCGCTGAGACAACGCGCCACGACGGCTTCCATCATGGTCGGGATGGCGATGCCGAGATCCATGGCGTTTTGGGAGGTCCATTTCCCCGTGCCCTTCTGGCCGGCGCGATCGAGAATCACGTCAACCAGGAACTTGCCGGTCTCCGGATCCTTCTTGCCGAGGATGTCCCGGGTGATTTCAATCAGGTAGGAGTTCAGCGGTCCTTTATACCACTCCGCGAAAACCTCGGCGATTTCCGGCGCCGTCATCTTGAGTAAAACTTTCATCATGAAGTACGCTTCGCAGATGAGCTGCATGTCGCCGTACTCGATGCCGTTGTGAATCATCTTCACGTAATGGCCCGCGCCATCCGCGCCGACCCAATCGCAACAGGGGATGTCGCCGTTGGGGCCGACCTTGGCGGCGATGGATTGGAAGATGGGTTTGAGTT
>JADGQO010000066.1 GCA_017881725.1 Fibrobacteria bacterium | reverse complement strand
TTAATCACTTGGGTCAATTCCCCACAGCTTGCTGCGGCTTTAGATTAGGTATTTGCATGCAATTCTCGACTTTTGCATTTCCCCTGGTTTCAATACCCCGTGGCTTGCCGCGGGGTTCTTTATTCGGTAACCAGTCCAAGGTATCGAAATCCAATACAACAGTTCCCAAATGCGATTTCGCATCGCCTAATTTCAGCTTGAGGGTTTTGTTGTCCAAAGCCAGGGCTTGGCCACCAATCAATAGAAAGATGAGAAGCAGAACAGATCGCCCCGTACGACAGGTTTGAGTTTGGGGTGCAATCATTTTTTTTTCGTGTTGAGGGCTTTTGACATATTAAAAAATTTTGCGCAGAAATATTCAAAATCTTTGCCGCGTTTCCGGCTTCTTCACCACGGTAATCATATGAAACGTGCCCCGGTACGCAGCGGCGGGCTTTCAAATTGCGACTCCCACGAACCGATTGCCAAGGCGCGACTACCGAGGCGCCAGGGCCCGCGTCGATCCGCGCACATTCCAGTCTCCGCTCTTCAGATTTCGCCATCATCCCGAATGGTTGACGCGGCTGTTGTCCTGAGAATAGCCAACGCCGACGGTCTTCCGTTCCTGGCGCGGAGGAAGGCTCGGGCCCAGGATTTTTTACCAGTCGAGGGACATCAATATTTCCAGGCTGGTGAAAACCACTTTGATGACATCCAATCCGGTCACCCGATCCGGATCGTCCAGCTTCAATTCCGTGGGCATATTGAAATCGGGCCGTTCCCGGCGCAAAATTTCCTCCAGCTCGCCCCGGTCGAACCAAACCCATGCGCAGCCCTGGCAATACTCCAGAGTGACACCGCGAATATTGTATTCGAAAAACGGCAAACCGTCCCGCGGGCAGCGGGATTGGCATTCCACGCCCTCGCTGTTCCTGAACCGAAGGCCCGGCGCCTTGCCTTGGGCTTTCGCCAAATTGATAAAGGTCCCGCCGCAGGAATCGCATACGCAACCCAAGAAGTCTTCATCAATAGTCAGTAAGGAAGAACATTTAATGCAGATCATTTCCACTTAAATTAGCCAAATTGAGATGGCAAGTGTCGGACTCGGCGCTCCGCAAGGAACGCGAGGCCCGGTTCGGATAAACCGCACGCAGGGCTGAATACCGAGGCCCCAGGGCCCGGACGGCCAGGGGCCGGGTCGATCCGCGCCCCATGAGATCGCCGGGTGATCAAAAAAAAAGGCGACCCGACTGGGCCGCCTGAAAAGCAAGGTTTCAAAAAATGTTCTAGGCTTTTTTCCGCTTGATGAAGCTTCCGCCGACCAGGCCCGCGAATCCGAGCATGAACAGGGAAATGGTGCCCGGTTCGGGAATGGGCGAGTAAACCTTCAGCTGATAACGCTCGGTTTCACCCTGATGGACCTTCGATACACCCGGACCATGAACATCTTCACCCCAAGCGTTCCAATCGGCTGCGGAAACGCCCGCACCGTCACTGACCAATCCGCCAAGATCGGCGCTGCACATCACGCTACCGGTTAAGTCAAAAGTCCCGGCCGTAGCAAACGTATAGTCAAACGAAAAGAACTTGTCGCCGCCGGTCCAGACCTTATAGTCATAGGAACTGTTGCCCATATTGGCATTGGTCGGATCGAAATCCCAAACGAAATTTTGGGTTTTGAGCGTGGTGGAAGGCGGAAGGATGGGCGTGCCGTCGATCCAAATCTTCAAAGCGTCGAAGTCATGCTCGCCCCAATGGGCCTTTTGCATGTCGACGGTGAAGGTCACCTTTTCACCGATATCGACTTGATTGTTGCTATTGCCGTCGAGCCAGGTGTACGAGGTTCCCTTGATATTCTGCCACGTAGTGTCCGCTTTATAATCCGAAATTGTCGACATCGAAACCGACGTCGCTTGAGCGGCGCCCATGATCGCCAGGGTTGCGATCCCGACCTTTAAACCAAAATGTGCTTTGCGCATAAACTGTTTTCCTTATCGCTGATGAAAGACTTCGTTGAGATAGAAGGCAATTATCATGCCGGATTGTTCAGGTTGTTTTTCGCCCATATTTCCGTTTATTAACCCGCGTTTTCCACGAGTTGTAAAAATTCTCGAATCTCGTCGGAAAACTTTACAACTCTGCCCGCGATTCCGATCACGCCACCGCCAGTCCGCGAATTCGATCCTCTTCCAAAATGCACAAATCCCGGCCGCGCTTGCGCAGCAAGCCTTCCCGGCCCCAGGCCGCCAAGGTGCGCGATACGGATTCGCGCGAAGTGCCCGCCATCTCGGCCATGAATTTCTGGGTGGGACGGTTCTTGATCATCACCCGCGAAAAGCCGTCCTCGCGCAAGCGCACGCCCTTGTCTTCCATCAGGCCCATGAGCGCCGCCGCCACGCGCGCATGCATGGAGCGATAGCAGAGGCCCGCCACCTTGCGATTGCTTTGGCGCAGGCGCTTGTTCACTTCGGTCAACAGGGCCAACGCCAATTCGGGACTTTGTTTCAGGTGCCGAAGGAAATCTTCGCGTCGCAGCAACAGCATCCGCGCCGCCTTGACGGCCCGGGCCGTGGCCGCGCGCGGAGCATCGTCCAACAGCGCCATCTCTCCGAAATATTCGCCCGCCTGCAAGGTGGCGAGCACGGTCTCCTTGGATTCGCTCGACTCCACGGTCACGGCCACTTCCCCGTCGGCGACGATGTACAGATAGGCCCCGGCTTCGTCCTCGGCGTGGATCACGGCGGATCCGGCGGGATAGGCCCGCTCCGACATCGACTCCGCTAAGACGCGCAAGCGGTTTTCCGGAAGAGCGGAAAACAATTCCATGCGGCGCAAGACCGTGAAACGCCGCTCGACCGAACCATCCCGCAGGATGGCCAAGCGGCCGATATCCGCAGTGGGCGGACGCAGTACCAGCCGGTCGGCGGGATGCAGACACGTGTGGTTCAATATGTCAGTTTTCGCGGTGTAGGTGGATTGGGGGATGAGGTGATTCGTTTCCATGGCAGTCTCCATTTTCCTGGTCGTTTCCCGGAAACATCTCCGGGATATTTTCCGGCTCTGGGGCCGTTCACTGTATGAGACGATGAAAAAAACCGGAGGGTAATCGGCCCGTGACGCCGATCACGGGAATAGCAGCGGTACCGGCGTCGCCGCAGCGAGGATGTGCGCGGGATCACAGACCTCGGACCTCGGAGACGGAAAAAGGGCTGAAAACAGGGCGGACGCGTGAGGGAAGAAAAACCGGCGCAGGGACTTATACCCGTAAGATGTCGCCCGGGTCGGCGCTGGGACTTGCACCCTCAAGACGTCTCCCATGCCGGCGCACACAAAAAAGCGCCTTCGAAAAAAAACGCCCCGTCCTTGGGGACGAGGCGCCTGGAATTCTGGTGGTCGTTGTAGGATTTGAACCTACGACCCCATCGATGTGAACGATGTACTCTAACCAGCTGAGCTAAACGACCAGGGGCACAAATATAGTCCAAGCCCCGCTTCGGCTCAATGGCGTCCGAGACGGACGCAGCTCAAAGAGTCAAAAAGGCATCCAGGAGGCTGCGGCCTTCGGCCCAGGCGCCTAATCCGCTGTCGGAATTGATGTGGCCCTTATCGCCAATCAGCACGATGCCGCCGCCCCAGGCGCGGGCGCAAGCGCGGGCGAAATCCGGCGAGGCGTAAGGATCATTGGAACTGGCGACGATGATACTGGAAAAAGGCAAGGCCATGGTCGGAACGGGCGCGAAACTTTTCGCAGCCTCCGGAAACGCCGGGCCGTCCGTATCCGTCACCGCCACCAGGAAAGCGCCCAGGATCTTGGCGCGATTTCCGGGACTTGCGAGGGCGGCCCAATGAGCCACGAGCAGGCACGCCAGGCTATGCGCCACGAGGACGACATGCTTTCCCGAGTTTTCCACAGCCGCGTCCAAGGCCGGGACCCAATCCGCGCGCTGCGGATTTTCCCAATCCTTTTGCTCGACGCGCCGAAAAGCGGAGTCGGATTTTTCCCAAACCGATTGCCAATGCTTGGGGCCGGAATTTCCGTAACCGGGAAGAATGAGGAATTCGATCATGGAAAAATCTTAGCAAAACGAAATCCGCCGGAGCCGGCGCCCCGGCGGTGATGACATACGTCGACCGGCGACCGGAGAACCGGATGGCGTCGATCAGTCAACGTGCTTCAACGATCGTAACGCATGGAGCCGACGCGGCCGTAGCCGGACAAAGTCCGAGCCGTGGCGACGAGGGAGAGGAATTCGCTGCGATGGCCTTCCAGGTCGCGGCCACGCGCGCCGCGAGCCATGGCCAGCACCTTGTCATAATTCAGGTTGCCCCGGTATTGCGATCCGCGCAGCAACAATCCGAAACCCGCCGCTGCCGCAGAGAAGCGGAAATTCTCGGAGGCATCCTGCCAGGCTTGGTCCTTGTTGCGCAGCACGCGGGAAATAAGTTTGCTGGTATTGCCGTTGGGTTGTTTGTAGCGGAATTTCACCGTCAACAATTCCCGGCCCGATTCCTGGCCGAAGCCAAAATTCCAATGCCATCCGGAGCGGCCACCCTGGCCGCCGTGGTCGTCCTGGCCGCCGCGGTCGCTACGGCCGCCGTCCTGATATTTCAGCGGATCCACCTTGGGCCGGCCCGCATGCGTGGGAACGATTTCATACAGCGCGGTCACGTTGGATCCGGCGCCCAACTCGCCCGCGTCCTTTCGATCGTCGTTGAAATCCTCGGCGGCCAAGGCGCGGTTTTCATATCCGATCAAGCGGTAAGCCTGCACGGCGGCGGGATTGAACTCCACTTGCAGTTTCACGTCCTTGGCGATGGTGTACAAGGTGCCGGTCATCTTCTCCACCAGGACTTTGCGGGCCTCGGACTGATTGTCGATGTAGAAGTAATTGCCGTTGCCTTTGTCGGCCAACTGTTCCATCTTCGCGTCCTTGTAATTGTCGGTGCCGAAACCCAGGGCGGACAGGAACACGCCGCTTTGGCGTTCGCGTTCAATAAGCTTGACCAAATCGTTGTCGTTGGAAATGCCCACGTTGAAATCCCCGTCCGTGGCCAGGATCACGCGGTTGATGCCGCCCGGTATGAAGCTCTGGCGAGCGGCCTGGTAAGCCAGCATCAAGCCCGCGCCGCCGGCGGTGGATCCGCCCGCCTGCAAGTTTTCCAGGGCCTCGCGGATGGTTTGCTTGTCGCGTCCCGAAGTGGGAGGCAATACCATGCCCGCCGCCCCGGCATAGACGACGATGGACACTTTGTCCTGGGGGCGCAATTGATCGATCAGCATTTCGAAGCCGTCTTTCAATAGCGGCAAACGCTCGGGGCTGTCCATCGATCCGGACACGTCGATGAGGAATACCAGATTGTTGGGCGGGATGCGATTGGCTTCCATGCGCTTTCCTTGCAAGCCGATGTGCACCAATTGGGTTTGCGAATTCCACGGCGTGGTCGCGACTTCGGTGGTGATGGAAAACGGATCGGATCCGGTGGGCTGCGGATAATCGTAGTCGAAATAGTTGATAAACTCCTCGATGCGCACGGCGTCGGCGGGCGGCAATTGCCCCTCTTGCAGGAAGCGGCGGGTGTTGGAATATGATGCGCCATCTACGTCGATGGAAAAAGTGGAAAGCGGATCGGAGGCGGCGGTCAGGAAGGAATTCTCATAAATGGGGGCGTACTCGGCGGTGTTGGGGACGACGGGACGGGCCTCGGGTTCCGGGTTGGGGTAACACCGGAGGTACTCCGCGCGGCGCGCATCGTCGCGTTCTTGATTTTGGGCGTCGGGACCAGGCTGGTAGCGGCTGTCGGTTTCCCCTTCGTAGTCGTAGCGTTCCTGCTTGGCTTTGGCCGCGCCTTTGTCCATATCGTTGGCGGCATAGCCCTGCTTGGACAATTCTTTCGCGGCGTAAGGTGAATTCGCTTCGCGCCTGCCGGCGACACGGCTTTCACGCGCTAGGGCACCGACCGGAGCGGGCATTGCGCCAAACGAAGCGGATGGCGTGCCGGCCGAACCGGATGGTGTAGCGGCCGAAGCGGATGGTGAGCCGACCGAGGCGTTTGGCCGCGCAGTCAAGCCGGAGGAGCCGCTGATGGCGTAAACCGGAGACTCACCCGTAGTCGGAGCGTGCGGATTCGTTCGAAATGCCTGTGGATT
Organism: Fibrobacteria bacterium; assembly: GCA_017881725.1. Classification (GTDB taxonomy): domain Bacteria; phylum Fibrobacterota; class Fibrobacteria; order UBA11236; family UBA11236; genus Chersky-265. The sequence goes on along the minus strand of JADGQO010000066.1, from coordinate 10,560 downwards.
CATTGGTGATGCATATGGCGCTGCGCCTTGTACGGCGGAGGGTTGGGTAGCATAGGCGTTACGGTCGTGTTTCTTGGTGCGCAACGGCTCACTGGGCTTTGGCGAGGTGGCTGTTTGCGCCGTGCCGGAAATCGGAGCAGGAGGGGCGATTTCATCGACGGGGGCGGCGTCCTTTTCATCCTGAACATAAAAATCGCCGTCGTCTTGATTCTTCAAAGCGACGTCCTGTTTTTTCATGGAACAGGCAGCCAGGACGGCTGCGAGCGTCAAGGCGGTGAACGGGTAGCGGACGTTTAATTTCATGGCATTCTCCGGGTTGCGGGCCTCGGCCCAGTGGGTCACGTCCTTAAGACCGGAGCATTTTCGGAAAGTTCCCGGATCGGGAAATATTTTTTTTGGCCCGGTGGTTTAAAAAACAAGATCCTGCGGAGTCGATGGGTCCGGCAAGCATCGATTAGCCGGACGGGTGCCGATTAGGTGGGCAGATGTCGGATTGCCCTGGTTCGCTGGGAAACCCGGTCCTTCACGGAAACCGATGGGTACCCCCGTGGGCATGGCAACACTTTTGGCGACCGGGACATTGGGGATTTTTTGGGATTGGAAGGGTCCGACGCAGCAAACCCGGAAAATTCCGGACTGGGACCGAGACTATCTCAGGGTCGAAGGATGAGACGCACGGAAACTTCTTTTCCTGTGGGGCTTTGTAGAGCGGGTCCGGACACCGCGACGCTACCGTAACGGGCAAGATACGGGGTGAGGTCGGTGGCCATCCCGGCGGGAAAGCGCAAGAGGTAAACCTCACCCTTGGGATCGGAATTCAGGCGGGAGGTGGGCGCCACCGACCCCCCCATGGCTTGCAATCCCTCCAACAGAACCGAGGATTTTTTTCCGGGCGCCAACTTCACCGTCACCACCGAAGCCACCGCCGGATTGGATTTCTTCTCGTCGCTAGCAGCGCCTTTGGTGTCCGCTTTTTTTCTGGCTATCGGCGCCGGTTCACTTTCCTTTTCGTCCTCAGTCGCTTCCATGGCGACGACGGATCCGTTTTTCCGTGAAGCGGCGACCGCCGGTACGGGAGGAGCTGGAGACAACGGTGGTGGTGCCGGAGTCGACGGTGTAGAGGCGACAGCAGCGGGTTTGGACGCGGCCGGGGCTGATGCCCTGGCGTGAACGGACGGTGCAAGAATCTTCGGAGCTGCCGTCGAAGCGGCATTCGAAGCAATATTCGATGACTCGGATCGGAATTCATCGCTACTGACGGATGCGCCGCCGAAGGCGTTGGAAGCAGATCCTACGCCGGAACCGATTCCGGACGGGGAGTTTTGCGCGGCGGTGACCGAACCGGAAACGCTTTCTCCGCGCTTTCCGAAGGAAGGTTTGGCATCAAGGGATCTGGTTTTGGCTTTGGCGAGAATGGAGGGGGGAATGGGGGATGGATTGGGAGCGCTTGGCGGTTGCTCGTCCTTTTGAAGCTTAGCCAGGCGTCGCGGTTCCACCTGTTTGTCGAATTCCGAATACCGTGCTTCCGACGGAACCGTGTCCATCCGGTCAACCGCGCTTTTTGCCGGGGCCGGAGCGTTTTCAACCGGTATGGAGGGTGGGGCCAAAGGCACTCCACCTTGATGGATATAGGCCGTGATGATGACGCCGCCGAAGACGAGCGCCAGGGCTATTTGCCCGGGAACGAAACGCCAGGGAGTGGAAAAGACGCGCAGGACACTTAGGACTTTTTCCCAAGCCGATCCCGTACGCGATAAACCGAAAGAGGAACGCTCTCGTTCCAAGCGAGCATGTACTTGGGCCAGGAAATCGGGACGGGTTTTGACTGGTTCCAAGGTCGACAGGTTTTGAAAATAGGCGCGCAGGGCCTCCAACTCACGGCGGCATTGCGCACAGCCGCTAAGATGCACTTCAGTTTGCGCGCGCACAGAAGCGTCCAACGCGCCTTCGGCATAATCGCACAGCATTTCTCCGGATATATGATCGTTGCGAGAACCGGACGGTGGACCTCCCGAGGATCCAGCCTTTGGATCATCCTCGGAACCCCCTGCATCGGCGCCTAGGTTCGGATTCGGATTATCCATGCGATCCATCCATCCCTGCCGCCGCGTCCCGGCGTTCGTGACTCGGCCCTGAAGTCCCCTGGTGCCAGGCCCAGGCAGCGAGAGCCAGAAGCAAACCCAACAGCAAAACCTCGCGCAGCCATTCCTGCAATTGCGCCCGGCCCCGGTTGAGGCGCGATTTCACCGTGCCGGGATTGAGCCCCGTGGATTCGGCGATCTCCTCGTAAGAGCGGCCCTCCACGTCCCGCAGCACGATCAATATCCTTTGTTCTTCCGGAAGCCTCGCGATGGCCGCCTCGATGCGTTCGCCCCGCCTTTTGGCCTCCAATACCTGGGCCGGAGACGGGGAGTAACCCAGCGGATACCCCTCCGTTCCCGAAGCATGGGAAGACGCTGATCCGATGGATTCGGCGGCTGTGCTTTCCAGCGCGTCCACGTCGGCATGATCGCGCGCGTCGCGATGCGCCCGCGAGGCCAGCTTGTTCTTGCAGGTGTTCACGGCGATGCGGTACAGCCAGGAGCTGAACTTCGCGTCGTGGCGGAAATCCTGGAGGCCATGGTAAACACGCACGAAGGTTTCTTGGGCCGCGTCGTCTGCCTCTTCCCGGTTGGACAGGATGCGCAGGCACAATCCGAAAATCCGATCCTTGTGCTTCAAAACCAGGCGGTTGAATCCCTGTTCCTTGCCGGCCTGGAAATCCCGCGTCCATTGCAGATCCTCCGCGTCACCCGCCGTTTCGGACTCGGCCAACACGGGTCCCACGGATGCGCCTAACCTATACCAGGGTGTTGAAAAAGTCCGCGCGGGCGTCGGTCGGCTGCGCGTGCCGGGGCCAGCGTCAGACTCAGTCGCGATATTACTCCGAATATCGCTCCTTCGTCTTCCTTGGCCGCGACCCGCTCGCTCGCCCTTTGGCCTCGCGGGGACTTTCTCAACACCCTGTTAGACCGGAGAAATGGTTTTTTGTTCCCGGCGAATAAACCCGCCAGCGGGTTTATTCGCTTGCAGAAATTCCCTAGGGAATTTCTGCCTATTTCGTTAATTAAGGGGATTCCCCTGGAATAGGCCGCAGTGGTCGCACGCTTCGGAGCGCCCGGGTGCGACCTAACTGGACGTTGCAGCAGCCTCCACGCGGACGATTTCAACGTCTTGCCAAGCATGGAGACCAGGGCCATGGAAATTACAGCAGTTCGCCGGCGTTGAGCCAATAGTAGCGGGTTACCGACAACAAGGTGCTTTGAACTTCCTTGGGGTCCTTGCCCAGGGCCTTGGCGGCGGCGTGCAAGGGGCTGGTTTCCAGGCTCAGGGAAAGGAAATGGCTTTTGTCGATGCGGCCGGAACCCGCGCCCATCAGGGTTTGGGAAAGATCCCACCGCGCCGCAGTCAACGATCCCGTGCTGTCGAAAACCGTGGCCGTCAATTTCAGATCGGCCGGAGAGGGCCGGCGCACAAGGATGCCGGACTTGTTCAGGGAGTCGATTTGCGCCTGGGTGGGAACGCCGCCGGTAATCACCACCTTGCCGATGCGCAGCTCCGCGACGCCGACCCAATTGGAAGCCTCCGCCATGGCGGAATCCTCCGCGATGAAAACCGAGATCCAATCGGACTTGGGAAATTGCCGATGCAAGGCCAGCAAGGCCCCGTAGCCCGTAGGCGACACCTGCGCGGGCTTGATGCCGTAAGGCGTGACGGCCGTCGCCACCACCGGGCGACCACCCTTGCCGTCGTCCACCACCTTGATATGCGTGTCGGTGACGTAACCTTGGAGTTTCTCTGGCGGGAAAAGATCCTGGGCCGCCCCCTGTTTGCGCGCGGGCGAGCGATAGACCCCCAGGCCTACGCCCAACACTGCGGCTATAACCATGAAGGCGATCAACTTCTTATCCATTCCCATTCTCCTTTTGTCCCATGCCGCGATTCCGTCGCAGCCGGTTAGTACACTAAACGGCGCATGGTTCCGGCTAAATCTAGTCATCGATATCGTGTTCCGCCCGCGTGTTTTCGGTGGATGGTAGCGGCGTCGATGAACCCAAAAGTAGGATTCGGATACTGACTTTATGGGGATGGACGCGGGCATTGGGCCTGCGTGTTTGTATTGAAGGGGTTGGGGGGATTTCATGTTTTACCGGATTTCGAAAAAGTTTACCCGGAGCGCGGTTCTCGCTCTGGCCATCTTCGGCGGGGCTTCGCATTCGACCTGGGCCCAACAGGACCCCAGTCCGCTGCAAGGCAAAACGGTCCACGTCTTCAATCCGTTCAACGGCGCCGATCCCGTCCTGGATTTAAGCGGCACCGGCCGCCCCATGGCGCACGAGGCGGGAGCTTGGTACAAGCTGTCCCTGGATTCCGTGGCGTTCTACATCAAGGAATTCAATTTGCGCACCGCCGATTACCAGCAGAAACTGGGCAAGGCCGGATTGGGCAAGGACAGCGCGTTCGGATCCGATTTGTTCGGGACCGGCAACGAAATTTGGATCATCGTCGATCCGCATGGCCCGGACTCGGCGGCGCCGGCCATCCTCAGCGCGCCTCCGCGCCTGGTCCACTTGTTGAATCCCTGGCCGACGAACGGCCCGGAAGTGATCCTGAACAGCGTGCATAAGTCGATGCTCGTCGATCTGGACCATTGCGGCTGGTACACCGAATATGTGCTGACCACCGGCGCGGCCAAGGGCTATTTCGCCAACGTCGCCGACGGCGAGGCCTGGGGCAAGGGCGGTTTCGGCGATGCTACTCCGTTCGATTTCACAGCCTTATTCGGAAGCTTCGGAAGCGATGTCTGGATCGCGGACGTGTCGGACATTTCCGGGGCCTTTCCGAACCGGACGGTGAGCTGCACTTACGAAATGGCCGCGACGGTGCACGACATGGCCATCACGCATCCGGACTACGGTCCGGGAGGAGGGGCCCTGAAGACGGGAATGGTGCAAACCGCCCTCGGGACCGACCATAAACCCGTGCCCAGCGCCACGACCCTCACGACCAACCCGAACTTCAATACCTGGTTCAATTCGGATCCCGCCAAGCCCATGCCGCTAAAAGGGGCGGAGACCTGCGTCGATTTACAGATGGGCAAAAGCAACGACGGGCTCTGGGAATATGATTCGTACAATACTTCAATACACGGGTATTTCCCCATCGACGATTTCAACACCCTCGACAAGAATTCCGGCCCCTCTTGCTACAAGAATCCGACCACGGGCCAGTACTACACCTATCCGGCCAGCGACATGCATAATTTCGGGTTCTGCATGGAATCGCACGCCACCTTCGTCTACAAGAAGGGGCAAGTTTTCGATTTCCGCGGCGACGACGACGTCTGGGTGTACATCGACAACAAGTTGGCACTCGATCTCGGAGGCGTGCATGAGGCCCTTCCCGGCAAAATCGATCTCGACAATTTAGGATTGGTGGAGAACAAGTCCTACCCGTGGGATTTCTTTTTCTGCGAACGGAAAATGTGCAGCTCGTCGCTGCGCATCAAGACGACCATCTACTTCAAGCAACAGCGCGCGCTGGATCATGCCGAGGAAAAACAACCCGGCGGCGGGACCAATTACCGCGTCATCAAGCGCATCGGCGGATCGGGAGCCTGCGGCAGCTCCAGCGATTCGCTGAAGGAGGTCGCGCCCGGCCCCCTGGTTTTCACCCTGTTCAAGGCCACGGGCGATTCCCTCGCCGACCTACCCAAAGGCGTTTCCTACGGGGGTATCAACGTGGGTGACGCCGCCGTGACCGTGGATACTTCCAAGGTCAGCGGACTGGCCTCCGGGACCTATCGCATCGTTTTCTACGAGGCCGCCAACCCCCGTTTGCGCGATGAAGTCCGCTTCACCGTTGCGGCCCATAACCTCGTGGAATTCGATCCCCCGTACGCCGTCGAAGCTTTGCTGGGCGCATCGGTCAAAGTGGTCGCCGCCAATCGCTTCAAGGACTCGCTGGTGGCTCAAGCTGCGTCCTGGCGCCCGGCGATCCCGGCCGGCCTTTCGGCCTACACGGACGCGGCGCTGACGGCCAAGACCGCTTCCGGCGCAACGCTGACTACGATGGCAACCGGCCTGGACACCTTGTGGGTCACCGGAGATCCTTCGGCTACGGCGGATCAATCCTACACCCTGTCCATTCCCGGCAGCAGCAAGAGTGTCAAGGTCACGTTCAAGTTACCCCCCCTGGATTTGCCCCAGGCGGTTTCCGCGTCGCTTTATGACGATGACGGGGACGGACGCGGCGACCGCATCGAGGTGGCCTTCGATCGCGACATCACGGCGGCCTTGCCCAAGGCCCTGGCGTACCGTTGGCCGGGCTCCAACGGCGCGGACTCCTCCCTGGGGACGGCGTTCGCTTCCAAATTGCAGGCGGGAGGCAAGAGCTTGGTTTTCTCCGGGAAAGCGCTATCGTCCGGCATCCTCACGGCCGGCGACGGCATCGTCAAAACCACCTACGCGGCGCGCGGCAAGGATTCGGTGCAGGTCATTCCCATCGTGGAGAAAATGGGCCCGGTGATCAGTGCCGCGGCGATGCATTTGGGAACGACCTACGATACCCTGCGGCTGGAATTCAGCGAGGCCATCGCGGCCGCCGCGCGCGCTGCGAGGCCGGAGGATCTGTTCGGTTATCGGCTGGGGGATTCGGGGTCGGCGATCACCATCGCGCCGCATGACGCGGCCTGGAACGGCGACGGCACCGCCGTCTTGTTGACCTTCGCGTCCAACGCCCCCGTCGCGCCGAAAGCCGGCGACTTCGTCCGCCTCAACGATGGCCCCGGATTGGCCACCGATGCGGCGGGCAATCGGCCCGGAACCCAAACCCGCTTCCGCGTCATCACCGGGGACAAGCGCACGGGCATTCTGACGGTGACCTACATGGAAATCCCGCCCGATCCCGTCCTCTTCTCCGCGCCTACCTTCCAGGCGAGCCTGGAAAGCCCGAGGGCGGAGGTGAAGGAGGTGGTGAACCGGACCCAACGGATGGGCCACCTGTTGCAGGCGGACTTGGCCGATTACGCGTCCGGCGACGGACTCAACCTACCCGATCCATCGCAGGTGTCCCTGGAATACAGCGTGGCCCTGTTCACCAATCACGGCATTCGGGTGGCGGCCAGAAAAGGCGTTTGGCTCTGCACCGACACCCTCTTCCAAGGGGATTGCCGCACCCACCGGGGGCGCGTGTTCCTAGGCTGGAATTACACCTCCGACACCCGCGACAAAGTGGCGACCGGCGCCTATGTGGCGCTTTTCGATTTCCAGGTGAAGGTGCGCGGCAAAACCGAGGCCCGGGGCAATCTGAAACAAATTTGGGGCGTTCTTCGGAAACATTGAAGTCGCTGGCATGGCCATGAGCCGTGCCGTCGCAAGGCTCAGGTAACAGGTGGGTTACGGTAGGTAACAGGCAGGTTACCGTTACACCTGAACCTACTCTTCGTCTTCGCGTTCCGCCCGCGGCGTTTCTTCGCGCAAGGCCAGCTCTTCCCAAAGCGCGTCCACCTGATCCTGAAGATACTCGCGCGTCGTCTCGTTCTTGATGACGAAATCGGCGTGCTGGATTTTCGACTCCTCGGGCATCTGGCTTTCGATGCGGCGAAGAGCATCGTCCTCCGACAGGTTGCTGCGCTCCATTAATCGGGCCAGGCGGACTTCGGGCGAGGCCGAAACGAAAACCAGGTAGTCCACTTCCTTGGCGAATCCCAATTCGATGATCAGCGCCGCGTCCAAGACCAACCGATTCATCACCCGGCGCGAGGACATGATGCGCTCGCGGAGGGCCTGGATCAGGGCGGGATGGACGATGCGGTTGAGCGTAGCCATGGCGTCGGGGCGGCCGAATACCAGTGCGCCCAACTTTTTCCGATTCAAGGCTCGGTTCGACATCAATATATCCGGCCCGAATTCGGCGGCCAATTGCTCCACCAAGGTGCGATCGTAACCGTAGAGCTCATGCGCCACCACGTCCGCGTCCACCAACGCGCAGCCCTTTTGCTGCAACAGGCGCGCGGTTTCCGATTTTCCGCTGGCGATATTGCCCGTCACGCCCAAAATGAATTTGTCCATCAGCTATGCGCCTCCAGCCAATTTTTACCCTTGCCCAAGCTAACCAAAAGGGGCACTTCCAATTGCATGGCGCCTTCCATTTCGGTTTTGATTAAAACTTCGGCAGAGGGAATATCGGATTCGGCCACGTCGAATACCAATTCATCGTGCACTTGCAACAGCATGTCGCAGTCGAGGCTTCCCGCCGAAAGTTTTTTGTGAATGCGGATCATGGCGATCTTGATCAGGTCCGCAGCGCTGCCCTGGATAGGCGTGTTGGCGGCGATGCGTTCCGCGTTTTCTTTGAACATGCGGTTGTCGCTCATCAGGTCCGGCAAATAACGGCGTCGGCCGGACAGGGTTTCCACATAGCCCAGTTTGCGTCCTTTGTCCACGGTATCGCGGATATACAGATCGACCATGGCGTAGGTGGAAAAATAATTGTCGATGAAGCGCGAAGCTTCCGCGCGTGGAATACGCAGTTGGGCCGCCAGCCGTTGCGAACCCATTCCGTACAGCACGCCGAAGTTCACCACCTTGGCATTGCGGCGCATCTCCGATGTGACTTTGTCCTCCGGCACGCCGTACAGGGCTGCGGCGGTGCGGGCATGGATGTCGAGATTGTTCCGATAGGCCTCGCGCAGGGCCGGATCCCCGCTCAGATGGGCCAACAGGCGCAATTCGATCTGCGAATAGTCCGCGCATAAAAGCAGCCGTCCCGGAGCCGAAGCCGTGAAGCACTTGCGGATCTCGCGCCCCGTGGCCGTGCGGATGGGAATGTTCTGCAAGTTGGGATTGATGCTCGAAAGCCGCCCGGTCGCGGCGATCACCTGGGAATAATGGGTATGCACGCGATGGGTCAGCGGATGCACCATGGTCGGAAGGGCTTCCACATAGGTGCTGAGCAACTTGGTCGATTCGCGGTAGTCCAAAAGTTTGGCGACGATTTCATGATCGCCTTCCAGCTTTTGCAGCACGTCCGCATCGGTGGAAAAACCCGTCTTGGTTTTCTTGCCCGGCTTAAGTCCCAGTTTGCCGAACAAAATTTCCTGCAATTGCATGGGCGAATTGATATTGAAAGGACCGCCCGCGAGGCCGTGGATTTCCGTTTCCAAGCGCGAGAGTTCCGTCTTCAACTGATCGGCGATGCCGCGCAAGGCCTTCAAGTCGAGGGTGATGCCCTTCTCCTCCATGGCCACGAGCACGGGCAACAGGGCCATTTCCATGTCGAAGAACAGGCGCGTCAATTCTTTCTCGGCCAAATCCTTGGCGTACAATTTCCACAACCGGAAGGTGATGTCCGCGTCCTCGGCGCCGTAACGACAGGCGTCCGCGATGGGCACCTCGGCAAAGCTTTTCTGGCCTTTAGCAGCTGCCAGAACCGCCGCCTCGCCCGGTGAGCCTTTGGCGGCCGCTCCGGCGGCAGACCCTGCGGATGCGGACCCTGTGGGGCTCGATCCAGCATCGGCGGAAGCGGCGGCTGCGGCGGCCGCCTTGCGCGGCTTGGCTTTCCCAATCAACGCCTCGATGGGAATCATTTCATGCCCGAAATGCCGCAAGGACAAAGCATCCAGGGAGAGTTCGCGTTCTCCCGGATTCGCCAAGTAGGCCGCGACCATGGTATCGGCAAGCTTACCGGGCTTGTCCAGTCCGCCCGGAGCCACTCCGGCCGGACCCAGGCCATGGCGCTCCAACACCGGCAAATCATACTTGGCATTATGGAAAACCAGCAACCGCTGCGGGTCGTCGAAAATCGGCTTCAACACTTTTACGATGGCAGGAAGCGGCAAACTTTTGCCCTCGCGATGCGCGACGGGAAGGTAATAGCCGGTTTTCTCTTCCGTGGAAAGGCATATGCCCACGAGCTGCGCGACCTTGGTGTCCAAATCCGTGGTCTCCGTATCGACGGCCAGGATGGTCGCCTGGGACAGGCGCTGCCGTAAGGTCTCCAGGGCCGCTTCACTGTCGACGAGTTCATAGCGCAAGTCCGGATCCGTATCCGACGGTGCGGAATGGCTCTCCGGCAACAGGAGCTGGCTCTGGGCCGAAGGGGCATCCTCTGGGACGGCAGGGCCGGCGTTTTCCGGGACGGGTGGACCGGATGCCTGGGCCTCGGCATCGGATCCATTGGCGTGGGTTTTGGGCCCGACGGCGGACGCTTTGGACCCAGCTTCGGGTCCGTTGAGTCGCGCGGAATCCGCATTGGCGCCGGAGGAACCGGAGGGTCCCGTGGATCCAGTGGGTGGCATCTGAGTATCTTGTATGTTACCCATAACATTTAGGTTACCCGTAACACTCGGATTACCTTGTTCCGAAGCATACTCCGGCGCGGATTCCCCCAGGGTGGTGACGGCCACGGATCGCGCCGAGGTGACGGGCTTGGGCGCGATGGATGCGCCGGCGGCGGGGAGGAGCTTGAGCAGGGAGCGCAACTCCCAATCCTGCAGGAAGGTGGACACGGCGGCGGCGT
>JADGQO010000065.1 GCA_017881725.1 Fibrobacteria bacterium | reverse complement strand
GTCGCTAACCAGAAGCCTCCGGGTTACCGGTAACTTGTACGATACCCTGATCGAATCGGCCGCTAAGGGGTCGTTGGCGTATCCGCCGTCGCCCTCCGCCACATCCAGCGACCTTCCTGCCGAAAGGCCTTGGCCAGCGCCATGGCTCCGAACCTGATTGGCGAGGTCCCGCCGAAGGCAGCGGCGACGGCCAGCAAGGCTCGCGGGGGAAATACCTGACGGTTTACGATGGCGTAAATAGGCTCCCATTCCTCGGGCATGAATTTGGATTTGAATTGCTCCAAGCCGCGAAAATTATAAAACCGGCCGCCATGGGCCCGCATCCACCGAAAACATAAATCCAGCCACCAGGGCAACGCCGGCGAGGCGCCGGGCGGCGAGGCGCCGGGTGGTGTGTCGCCGGGTGGCGTTACTCCGGAGGTGCGCGATAGCGGGCACAGCCCCAAGGTAAAATACCCGATGTCGGAAAGCTGCGCCGCGTGGAACGCCGCGTCCACCAGGGCTTCCGCCGTACCGTTAGGCGCATCCTCCCCGCGCACCACCTGCTCGATTAGCCATCCCGCCCGCGCCGGCACGGGCGTTGCCACGAGGAACCCCACCGCCTTTCCCGCGCGTTCCGCGACGAAAACCCGCCGATCCCAAATTCGGTCCAAGGTCTGCGGTTCCACCAGGAAATGCATGGACGGCATCCCGCGCCCCCGCAGCCACTGCGCTAGGCACAAGCGTATCCCCGGATCCTTCGCGACCCGGGAAGCGGGCCATTCGCGCACGCGCACGCCCTTGTTCCGCGCCCGATGCAGCTGGGCCCGTAGCGAGGGCCGATCCGCGAGTATCCCATCCCACCGGGAAGGCCGCCAGGCGGGTTGCGCGCCGAGGGAAATCCGGCTATAGCCTCTCCGCGCTCCCAACAATCCTTCCAGCCGTGCGCCCGCGCCGAAATAACACACCGTGCAGCCTTCCGCGGCGGCGTCCCGCTCGTATTCAGCGACGGCGTCCGCGAGTCCGGATGCTTCCGTTACGGGAGCTCCCGCCGTAACTCTGATGTTACCCCATTGGACAAACCCGGCCACCGCCTCGCCTCGGGTCGAAAACCACAAGCGCATCCCGGGATTCAGGATTTGGTAGGCCGTAGCGTTCCAGCCATGGCGCAAAATCAGCCCGCGCGCCTTGGCCAAAGCAGGAGAAAAATCCGGGTCTTTGAGATTTTCCATCGATTTCCCATCCCGACTCTAAATGCCACTGGTCGGCAATGGCCGCCGGCAAATCCGCCCGGTTGCAATCTAAAGATATTTACTCCTATTTACAAATATCGTTATAACGAATATATTATCGACATGGGCCGCGATATCTTGTCGGAATTAAAACAAAAAAAACCTTTCGCCTCCACCGAAGAGGAATTGTTTTTAAACATCATCCGCACGGCGGATCAATTGGGCCGGTTCGGAATGGATCTGTTCAAGGACCAGGACCTGTCCAGCACCCAATACAACGTGTTGCGCATTCTACGGGGAGCGGGCGACAAGGGTTTGGCTTGCGGGGAGATCGGCGAGCGCATGGTGACGCGCGACCCGGACATTACGCGCCTGTTGGACCGGCTGGAAAAACGCGGGCTGGTGAAACGCTCCCGGGAAAAGGAAGATCGCCGCGTCGTAACGTCGCGGATCGCGCCCGCCGGGTTAGATCTGCTCAAAAAACTGGACGAGCCGGTCACCGCCCTGCATAGGCGACAATTGGGACATCTGGACGCGAAGCAACAGGAAACCCTGATTCGCCTTTTGGAGCTGGCGCGCAATCCTCCAGGAGGGGAGTATAAATGATCACGATACGGAAATCACAAGAGCGAGGCGCATTCGACTTTGGCTGGCTCGATACCCGCCACACCTTTTCTTTCGGCGAGTTCCACGACCCCGCGCAGATGGGGTTCCGCAGCCTACGGGTCCTCAACGAGGATCGCGTCAAGCCCGGCCAGGGGTTCGGCACGCACGGGCATCGCGACATGGACATACTGTCCTACGTGATCTCCGGCGCCTTGAGCCACAAGGACAGCCAGGGTAACACCGGTGTTATCCGTAACGGCGACGTGCAACGCATGAGCGCGGGCACGGGCATCATGCACAGCGAGTTCAACGATTCTAAAACTGAACCCGTGCACTTTTTGCAGATCTGGATCGTGCCGGACAAGCGGGGAGTCGCGCCAAGGTATGAGGACCGCAGCTTTCCGATTCGCGAGCGGAAGAATAGCCTGGTGCTGCTGGCTTCGCCGGATGGAGCGGATGGATCACTTTCGATCCACCAGGATGCGCGCGCGTATGCGGCCGTGCTGGATGCGGGCGCGGAAGTCGGGTTAGAGCTGGGGCCGGGGCGGGCGGCCTGGGTGCAGGTGGCTAAAGGGACGGTGAGCGTCGGTTATGGATTCAGCGAGGCCAAGGCCGGGATGGAATGCGCGGGGGAATGGACGGTGCTTGATCCCGGAGACGGCGCGGCGTTGGAGCAAGAGCGGAAACTCTCCATTCGAGCGGAAACCGCTGCGGAAGTACTGGTTTTTGATTTAGCCTAAATTTCGATCCTTCGCGGCCGTAAGGACCTGGGCCGTGGAAACGGCAATGGCCGCTTGGGTGCTTTGATTTTCCGAAAAACGAAAATCAAAGGAGGTGAAAAGAGGAGGATTGCTAATTGGCCTCGGCTCTAAACCATTTCGTCGAGAAGACCCATTTTTACATGCCTTCCGAAATAGCCTTCGCGCTTCCAAATCAGGTGCTGCAACAACGCAAACATGGCCAGCATTTTAGTGCCTTTCCAGTACATGCCAATGACAGCAGAAATTAACGTGAACAACGCGAGCAATTTTTCGATGGGCATAGAATCCTCCTTAATTGGGAGTATAGCATTTCCGCGAATTTTCTTTCTGTCTCGGGTGGTGGACCCGAGTGGAGGGGCAGGGTGGATCGGGGAATGGGAAATCATCCGTTGTTTTCGATGTCTTATAAATACTACATTGATAACCATGAAAATCCAGCCGATCGCGGTTTCCGAATATGTGACCGGGGGCCGGACATCCGCACGACGCAAGCCTATTGGAAAGACCATCAAGCCCGCGCCAGTTAGCGTACCCTATGAGGTCGGCCTGGATGAACGGCTCAGAAAATCACCCAAGTACGCTTTGAATTACCTCAACATCTGCTTGGACGATCCCGATCCCGGACTCTTCCTTCTGGCGCTCCGGGACGTGGCGAGAGCTTACGGCGGCATGGCCAAGCTCTCGCAAAAAGCCGGGCTGAACCGTGAAGCCCTCTATCAAACGCTGTCCAAGCGCGGCAACCCCACCTTGACCAAACTGGAAGCGCTGCTCGACGTGTTGGGCTTCAGGCTCAAGATCGAACGCAAGTAAAACCGCATCCGATCCTTTCGCCAGGCTTCGCATCCGTGCGAGACCTTTTTTTGTTTAGCTGCAATTCCTCTTTGGTCGGTCGCAGGGGACGAGGGCACGAAGGAAACGGCCGGAAGGAGTTGAGCGCAGAGCCTTTCCGCGCCCTCCGGGGTGGAGGCGGGTGGTATCTGTTTGTTTTTGGAAGGCAGGAGGCCAAAGGATTTCCACAAACTCAAACGCCGCCTTGTCATGTTCCCTTAAATAGGGTACATTATCTAAAATGGCGTTCGAAGTCCTCCTCCCGAAAAAGGTTCTGAAGCAACTGGACCGATTACCGGAGGCGGTTCAGGATACATTCCTGGCCCTGGTAGAGGATCTCAAAGCGAAAGGCCCCATTCAATCGGCGTGGAAGAACTACAGCAAGTTGGGCGTCAACCAGTACCATTGTCATCTCGGCTATTCCTGGGTGGCGTGCTGGTGGAGCGAAAAAGGAACCGTGAACATTGAGGTGACATATGTTGGCAGTCGTGAAAACGCCCCGTACTAGCGTGCGCATCGAAGGGGACATCCCCGAGTCCATCCTCTCCTTACTCAAGGCCGAGTACGGAAAAAAGCTGGTTGTAAAACAGAGCCCGGACGACGCCCGCGTCGACGTGTTTGAAACCGACTGGTACAAGACGCGCAAGAAGTCCATGACGCCCGGCAAATATATGCGCATCTATCGCGATAACCTCGGCCTCACCCAGGAAGAGTTGGGACACAAGCTGGGCGGACTGTCGCGGCATTATGTATCCGACTTGGAAGCCGGAACCAGGGCCATCAGCAAAGGCATAGCCAAGTCGCTGTCCGAGATTTTCAAGCAACCGGTAGGCCGCTTTCTGTAGCCCAGTTGATGACTATGCATCCACGAATTACGATGGACCCGCAAGTGTGTCACGGTAAGCCCACCATCACCGGAACCCGCGTCCTGGTGAGCAACATCCTCGCGTCCCTGGCCGCAGGGGAATCAAACGAAGCCATCGTCACGAACTATCCCGGCATTACCAAAAAGGACATTCGCGCCGCTTTGGAATTTGCCAGCGGACTCGCGCAATTCAAATCACTGCCGTAAGCAAAACGTTTCCCCGCCGACCGCATCAAGGCTTCGCATTCCTGCGAAGCTTTTTTTGTTTAGCCGCAATTCCCCTTTGTTTTCCGTGCCCACGGAGGGGTCGAAAAAAAGGCCCTATAGGAAAATTTTGACCCTTCATAGGTGAGTATAGACATACTGTCCTACGTGCTTTCGGGCGCACTGAGCCACAAGGACAGCCAGGGTAACACCGGTGTTATCCGTAACGACGACGTGCAGCGCATGAGCGCGGGCACGGGCATCATGCACAGCGAGTTCAACGCATCCAAAACCGAACCCGTTCACTTCCTGCAAATCTGGATCGTGCCGGATAAGCGGGGAGTCGCCCCGAGGTATGAGGATCGGAGTTTTCCGATTCGCGAGCGGAAGAACAGCCTGGTGTTGTTGGCTTCGCCGGATGGAGCCGAAGGGTCGTTGACGATTTACCAGGATGCGCGCGCGTATGCGGCCGTGCTGGATGCGGGCGCGGAGGTAACGCTTCCCGTGGCGAGGGTCGCGGAGTGTGGGTGCAGGTGGCTAAAGGAACACTGAGCGTTGGGTATGGGTTCAGCGCTGCCAAGGCCGCGATGGAATGTGCGGGGGAATGGACGGAGCTGGCGTGGCGTTGGAGAATGAGCGCAAACTCTCCATTCGTGCCGAAACCGGCTCTGAAGTTTTGATTTTTGATTTAGCCTGAAATTCGTTCCTTCGCATCCGCATGCGGACGCCCAGCCGCCGATGATGGCCGCGAGGCTTTCCTGAGCCCGCGCCGAGTCCATGAAACCGCCCTCTTATTGATGGCGGTTTTGTTACGCCGAAGCTTTCTCCGCATTAGCCCAAAGCGAGGGGGTTGGCTAATCGTCATCGGCTCTAAAACATTTCGTCGAGAAGACCCATTTTTACCGGCCTTCCGAAATAGCCTTCACGCTTCCAAACCAGATGCTGCAACAACGCAAACATGGCCAGCATTTTAGTGCCTTTCCAGTATATGCCGATGACAGCAGAAATTAACGGAAACAACGCGAGCAATTTTTCGATGGGCATAGAATCCTCCTTGATTGGGAGTATAGTATTTCCGTGAATTGCCCTTCTGCCTCGGGTGGTGGGCCGGAGTGAGGGGAGGCGGGTGGATCGGGATTTGAGAAGCTGACGTATTTCCCTATCGTAGTTTAAATACTACATTGTCCCAGATGGACCTCCAGCCGATTGAAGTCCTGGAATACGTGACTGCCGACTGTCAGAGGCCGTATTCCTAGTGGTACAATTCGGTCAGGGATGCCAAGACCCGGCTTATCCTCGCAAAAAGGATCGCCGGCCTAAAGCGTGGCAACCTGGGGGATTTCAAGGTATTCGACACTCTTTTGGAATTGAGGATTGACCATGGCCCAGGCTACCGGATCTATTGCGGCAAAAAAGGCAAAGCGTTCGTTCTCCTCCTCTGCGGCGGCGCCAAACGCACCCAGGAGCAGGACATCCGCACGGCGCAAGCCTATTGGAAAGACCACCAAGCCCGTGCCCGCGAGTGAACCTTACGACATCGGCCAGGATGCGCGCCTCCGGAAGTCGCCCAAGTTTGCGCTCGACTATCTCAATATTTGTTTGGATGATCCCGATCCCGGTCTTTTCCTGGTGGCGCTGCGCGACGTAGCCCGCGCCTATGGTGGCATGACCAAGCTGGCGGAAAAGACCAACCTCAACCGCGAAGCCTTGTACCGCTCCCTCTCGAAGCGCGGAAATCCAACGCTCTCCAGCTTGGAATCACTCCTGGACATGTTGGGTTTCCGCCTCAAGATCGAACGCAAGTAAAACTCCCTCCGCTCCTTCCGCTAGGCTTCGTATTCGTGCGAAGCCATTTTTTGTTTCGCCGCGATTCCCCTTTGTTACCAATCCCCGGGCGGGGGGGGTCTAAAAATGCCCTATATGAAAATTTTTACCTAAATAGTACAGTATGGAAATCCTGTCTTACGTGCTCTCCGGCGCGCTCAGCCCCAAGGACAGCGAGGGTAACACCGGTGTTATCCGTAACGGCGATGGCAGCGTATTAGCTCGTCGCGCCAAGGTATGGGAACCGGAGCTTTCCGACACCAGATCGGAAGTTTTGGTATTCGATTTGGCTTGAAAGCGAAATGTTCCACTCAAATTGAGGAGTCCCTATGTCGGATTACAAACCCGCCGGATCCGTCCGGCAAACCCAATTTTCCGTCGACCCCATCTTTACCAATCGGTGGTCTCCCCGCGCCATGACCGGCGCGCAAATCGATGCGCCCACCTTGATGACTTTGTTCGAAGCCGCGCGTTGGGCCCCATCCTCGGGAAATGGACAACCCTGGCGTTTCGTCTATGCCCAGCGGGCTACGGAGACCTGGCCAGCATTCCTGGACTTGCTGGTGCCGGGAAACCGGCTTTGGTGCGCCAACGCCTCCGCGCTGGTCGTCATCGCTTCGCGGGACACGGCTGAACATAACGGCAAACCCGCGCCAACACACTCCTTCGACACGGGCGCAGCCTGGATGAGCCTGTCCTTGCAGGGCAGTTTGCTGGGCCTGGTCGTGCACGGCATGGCGGGTTTCGATTGGGTCCGCGCGAAAGAGTTAATCGGACTTCCGGATGGCTTTTCGGTAGAGGCCATGTGCGCCATCGGATATCCCGCAGCGCCGGAAACCTTGCCTGAAGCCTTGCGCGAGAGAGAAAAACCCAGCGACAGAAAGCCGATGTCTCAATGGTTATTCGAAGGAAAGTATGTTGACCCCTCCCTTTAATTCCGAAAGTTGTGATTTTAACTGGGGATTCACGGATTAAGTTATCCCCATTAGTTCACAGCCTAGGATCTTACTATCCACAGTAAGATCCTCCTTGGATAGCCTGTCCATTCAAATTTAGACAGTTTAACCAAGGTTTATCCACACATTGAAAGTAGTTTTCAACGCCCTGTTGATAGCTATTCACTCGATTTTTCATGTACTTCCTGCATTTTCTCCTGGATTCCGCCCAATCTGGAAATGGTAATATGGTGGCAGGAAAACCCCATGGAAGAAGTTTTGCATAGCTACCCCAATTCCCAATCGAATCCCCCCGCGGCCAAACCGGTATTCGCGAAAACCGTTTCGTCCCAAGACTCGCCTTCGTGGACAGCCCCATCCAGCAGGACGGACCCGTCCAACATCGCCGACGCGTTCATCAAACCGTCCCTACCCTATCCGTTAAGCGCCGTCTTCACCTTGGTGGAGAACCATCAAGACTATCCGATGAGTTGCGCCCGATTGGGCGAGCTCTTGAAGAAGCTCAGCGGATCCCATCCGGCCGACGAAGTTTTGTCCCAGGCCATAATGTCCCGATTCCCGCGCGTGTGGATGGAGCGGTTCCTGTTCATCCTCTTGGAGGTTCAGCCTTCGGATTGGCAAACCGGGATGTACGTGCTGCAGTTCAGGCACGTGAAGAGGCTGCTGCTCAGAGTCGAACGGCAGAAGCCCTTGAATATCGCCGAATCCCATTTGGCGCGCGAATTGATTCAAGCCCTGGGCCTTTCCGGCTTCCAGGATTTCGAGCCCTTTGCCAAACATGCCGCCGAGATTTTTAAGTCCATACAATCCGGCAAGGTTCCTTTGTCGTCCGACCTAGGCCTGATCGTTTACTTGATGCGTTGCGAAACCCTTTCCATGGCCGAGCGGAAAAATTGGCTGGAAGGGGATTTGTGCGGTGAAGGCAATCCGGACACCGTGGCGCGCCTGACGCCGCATTTGAAATTGTTGGAGGACCGCATCCAAAAGTCCACGGAGCTGTCCCAGCGCTTAGGCGGCTATGGCCCTGTGCAGGACGGGCCCTTGGGATTGGAACAGGCGATGGGTCCGATATTTTTCGCCCATCTGAAAGAGTACCTCGCCAAGCACGACGACCTCGCGGGCCTGAAAGAGGCGTTCGATGCGCAGCAGGCGAAACGCGTGCCCACGCGTGACTTAATCGCCTTGTCGACCCTCCATCGCTGGCTGATGGAATCCAAGGGTGCTCCGGGCGGCCCGCTGGATTGGGTACGCGCCGCGTTGGAATCGTATGATCGGGGTCGCTTTCGCATGGACATTTCGGGAGGTGTTTCCGCCGTTGAAATTCTGCTGTCCGAAGCCAAGGTCGAACGCGACGGCAACGTGGTAGAGGGTCATTTCGGGGAAAATCCATTTACTTCATGGATCGCCCGTGATGGCTTGACCCGACCTTTCCGCAGCAGCAATCCGGATCGCATCCCGCCGGATCTGCGCGCGTTAGTGATGGCCAATTTGCATCGCGACACGATCATTCTGAAATTGCTGGACAATGCCAGGGTTTTCCAAACCCAGGGTTTGGTCGAATCCATCGTGGAAGGCAGCCGTTCAACTCTGGTCCATGCTAAAATCGCCACCCGGCGCGAACTCCATTCCGGGCCGACCAACGGCCGCGTGCCCAGCGCCTTGCTGCGCAGCCCCGTTTCAATTCCCTCCGCCTTGCTGCGAACCCTGATCCACCCCTCCTATGTTTCGTTCACGGAAATGAAATCGCTTTATCGGGGCCGTTCCGCGCTGCGGCAAGAGGTGACGCAGGAGTTGCATCACTTCCTGAAGCAGGCGTACGCCTTGTAACGATTTCCCAGCGCTCCATTTTCCTCGCTGTTTATCGCGCCGTTTGTGTTATTTTGTTGCCATGGGCTCCCAGGGACACATCCCCCTGCCGCCCCAAGGTGACGATGGATACGTCGCGTTCCAAAGGCAAGTCCCCCGGGGATCCCGTTCCCGCGAAAGCCGCCGCTACGGCCGCGTTTTGGATTCGCCTCCATGCCAAGGAAGATTCCCGCCCCTTCGCCGTCCGGATGGATTCGAAAACTTCTCCGGCGCATAAGCGGTCGAATGAACCAAAGTCAAAAGTCACGGACTCCCAAAGCGAATGCGAGTTGAACGAGCGCGGCAAAGCGTTACTGGCTTGCTGGCGTGAATTGGGCCGGCTGCGTCCCGGCATCCAACCGGACGCCTGCGCCATCGGCCCGCATGAATTCCGAGGTATCCTGATGCTCGCCCCGGACGGCGCGGAACCCCCCACGTTATCGGAAGCGGTGCGGCTTTTCAAAGTGATGGCGGCGCTGCGCCTGTCCCAACTGGAAAAAGGCGCCGCCCTCCCCCGTAACACACAAGTTACAGTAACCCGCAGATCCGAAGCTCCCAACGCCGCCAACCGGCTGCCTTCCGCCTTGTGGCAAAAAGGCTATGCCGAACGGCC
This sequence comes from Fibrobacteria bacterium, assembly GCA_017881725.1. Lineage (GTDB taxonomy): Bacteria > Fibrobacterota > Fibrobacteria > UBA11236 > UBA11236 > Chersky-265. The sequence continues at coordinate 15,718 of JADGQO010000065.1, read as the reverse complement.
TTTGGCCACGGCGCAGGAAATCTCCGCCGCGCGAAAAGCCCTTAAATAATTATCGATTCAGGAATTGTGGGTTCCGGTTAAAAACCGGGGAGCGGCTTCCGGATAAACCCAAGAAATGTTTCCAGTCAGAGGCCCGGAAAACTTCCGGTCAAAGCCCCGGGAGGCTCCCGGTCAAAGGCCGGGAAGGCGCAGGAACATGCCGAGCGAGATGATGACGACGACGCTCATGGCCAGCACGAAGACGTAATTCCAACGTAGTTCCGGAACCAGGGGGGAAGCCTTGCTGCCGCGGCTTTCCGGTTTTTCAATCCACATGGCGCGGACGATTTGGAAGTAGAAATAGAAGGAGATAAGCCCGCCTACGACGGACAAGAGCAGGACCTGTACGGTATGCCGGGGCGTGTCCATGTCGGGACGCAGGGCTTCCAGCAAGACGCCGAACTTGGCCGCGAAGCCGGACGTCAGCGGAATGCCCGCGAAGCTTAATAGAATGATGGTCATGGCCAAGGCTAGCCATTTGTGGTTGCGGCCCAGGCCGGTCAAATCCGAAAGCTCGTCCACGTCGGCTTTGGGCGTGCCCATGGCCATGAAAGCCGCCCAGGTGCCGAGGCTCATGATGCCGTAGGAACCCAGGTAAAAAATCACCACCGTGGCGGAATGCGCCATGATTCCCAGGAGAATGAAGCCAGCGTTGACGACGGCGGAAAAGGCCACCAGGCGCTTCATGCTCGTTTGCCGGATGCCCTGCAAATTTCCCATCACGGCTGAAATGGCGGCCCCGCACAAGAGCACGGGTTTCCAAAGGTCGGCCAGCGGTTCGAAGGCGCCCCATAGCAGCATCCCCAGCATGCCGAATACCGCCACTTTCACGGGCGAGGCGATGACGGCGAGGGAAGCGAGGTTAGAGCCCTGATACACATCGGGCAGCCAGGTATGGAAAGGGGCCACGCCCACTTTGAAAAACACAGCCCCGAGAATCAAGGCTAGGCCCACTTTGGCCAGCACGAGGTCGGCAGCGGCTCCAGTCGAAACCGCGGCCGCGAGCTTATCGTGAATGGCCAGCAAATTGGTTTCGCCCGTCGCGCCGTATACGAAGGACAAGCCTAAGAGGAAAAGCACGCTGGAGAAAGCGCCCAACAGCAAATACTTCATACCCGCTTCGTTAGAACGCGGATCGCGGTGGGAGAAGCCTGCCAACAAGTAGGACGGAATGGAGACAAGCTCGTAAGCGATGAACAAGGTCGGGAGATCGCCCGCCAAGCAAAGGTTCACCATGCCCATGCCCACGGCCAAAACCACCATGCGCCAATCCACGGCGGTCACATGGATTTTATTCAGGTATTCGTCCGACAGAAGCATCGCGCCGGCGGTCAGTGCGAGGCAGATATAGGCCAGGACACGCCCCACGGGTGTCACGTGAATCGCCCCGCCGAAATAGTCAGTCACGTCCGGGGGCCAAAACCACATGCACACGGCGGTCGCACCCAAGGCGACGATGGAAATCAACCCGGAAAGGCTTTCCTTCTGATGCGGCCGAAAGGAGGCCACGATGAGGAGCAAGGCGAACCCTAGAACCAGGGGGGCTTGCGATATCACATACGGATTCATGGCATACCTACCAGCGCGCGGGCAGCCCCGACACCCAGAACAGAAATCTCAACCGGATGGATGAATAGCATGGGGTACAATCCCAGCGCCAGCCACAGGGCGAAAAGGCCCAAGGCCAAAGCGGTTTCACCAAGGCTGAAATCCGCCGCCTGCTGAAAATCCACCGCCATGTCTTTTTTCGGCACGCCGAGGAAAATTCCATGAAAGGCCCGCACCATGGCCGCCGCCGTGATGAGCGCGCCCACACCGGCCAACAGCGTGAGCCAGGGGGAAGACCGGAAGGCGCTGAAAAGGACGAGTATCTCACCGGCGAAATTGCTGAAGCCGGGCAAACTGGCGGAGGCGAACACGGCCGTCAAAAGCACCGCAGCCAAACGACGTTGGCCCTTGCGCAAACCGCCCGTTCCGGAAATCGTGGGACTTTCCCCGTCTACGGAAATCCGCGTGTCGAAGGCGAACAACGCGACCATGATGAGTCCGTGGTTCAACACTTGGAACAACGCGCCGGTCATGCCGGTGGATTCCACGTCGGTGGATTGCAAGGCGGAAAAAAGGCCCAACGCCAGCAACGACAAGTGGGAAAGCGAAGAGTAAACGAGAATATCGATGAGACGGTCTTGCGCCAAGCATAGGAGTCCGCCGTAAATGGCGCCGGCCACGCACAGCATTTGCAACTGGGGCGCCCATTGGAAACATTCGGCGCGGAAGCCTTGGCCCAAAACAAGTATCAAACCGTACGCGCCCATCTTGGACATGACGGCCGATAGGATGGCCCGACATGCCGGGGGCGCCACGTTGTAGGTATCGCGCAGCCATCCATGGAAGCCGAGTAAAGGCAATTTCACTGCGAAGGCGATGAGGAAGCCCGCGAAGATGAGACCGCGTTCCATCGGAGGCAAGGAACCCATCACGCCGGCGATTCCGGAAAGTCCCGGATCCTTACCGGCTGCGGCGCACAGCGCCACGATGGACAGGAGCATGGGCAAGCTGCCCAGCAAGGTGACGAGCGCGAAGCGGATGACCGCGCGATACACCGAACCCGCATGGATATTGGACTTTCCATGCATGCCGATCCAGAAGTAAGCGCCAATCAGGGCCGTTTCCCAGAACAGGTAGAAGAGCAAAAGGCTGTCGGACAGGAAAACACCCGCCAGGCTCAAGCTGAGCAAGTTGGCCGAGACATAATAGGAAGGGCCGTATTTGCCCTCGCGATCGCGCAGCCAGGTGAACACCAGCGGCAGGGCCAGGCCCATCAGAAGCAAGAAGGGAGCGTTGCGTCCATCCAGGTATAGCGCCGGGTCGACCATCAGGTTGCTGGCCCCCACGGGCAGGCCTTGGCCTTTCAGGACTAATCCTTCTGGACTGCAAAAACCGGTGATCGACAGCCATACCAGGAAGGCGCCGAAAACCCATTGGAAATACAGGGCTGCGCGCCCATGGGCGAGATTGCGCGCCCGTAATGCCTCGGCGGAGGCGGCGGAGGCGGCGGAGGCGGAAGCTGTGGAGGAAGGAACCAAGCCGTGCAGGAGCATGGCCAGGAAGGGTAACACCAACGCTACGGCAAGGCAGGCGGCGGGGGCCAGCATGGCTTATCGCCCTCCCAGGTAAAAGGCCAACAGGAAAGCGAGCAGCAGCACGCCCAAGGCGTATTGATGCACCTTGCCGGTTTGCAATTGTTTGAACAACAAGGAACCGCCCTCGCCTATCCAGCCCGCGACGGTAATGATGCCCGTGAACAGGCTTTCCAGGATGAGGCGCGATATGTAGGCGGCGGCTTTGAGCGGCGCGATGATGAGGTACGCATAAGCGTCGTCGAAATAAAATTTGCGCGATAGCGGCCCGAAAGACCCTAGCCGCAACATCTTCAGTTTGGATAGCAAAGCCTCGCGGCGGCCGGTCTTGGAAAAAAGGAAGAAGCACACCGCAGCTAACGCCAAGTTCAGGATCAAGAACGGCGCGACATGAGCCCTAGTGGGGCCTTCCGGCTCGACGGCACCGTTGGTGATGGCCGAATAAATGAATCCCTTTCCGATGAACGAAAAGGCGGGAGACGCGCTGAGTATCCCGAAAATAGGCGCGGCCAAGGCCAAGAGTCCCAAAACGATTTTGATGGATAGGCTGGTCTCGCGGATTTCCCCGTGATGACCATGGGCGTCATGTCCGTTGTGCTTAGGCGATGCCGACTCGGGCGCGTCGCTGCGCAGGTAACCGTACAAGCGAAACAAGTAGAGGACGGAAATGCATTCCACCGCGACCACCACGGCGTACACGAAACCGGCGGGCAGGTAATGACCCCAGCCCATGAACTCGGCCTCTTCCAGGGAACCCAAGACCGCTTCCTTGCTGAAAAATCCGGCCGCCAAATAAGGAATCAGTCCCGCGCCGCCGATGCAGCCTACCAGGAAGGCGATATTCGTTATCGGCAATTTCTTCAAGACCCCGCGCAGATTGCGCACGTCTTGTTCATGATGCGCCGCCAAGATGACGCTGCCGGCGGCGAGAAACAACAAGGCCTTGAAGAAGGCGTGGCCGAACAGATGCAACATGGCCGCCCCGGGCGCGCGCGCCGACAAGGCCAGGAACATGAGCGCCAGGTTCGATAAGGTGGAATAGGCCAGGATTTTTTTGATGTCGGTTTGCGTCAAAGCCATCAGGGCGCCGAGCACCAAGGTCACGAGCGCGCACAGGGTCACGACCAAGCGCGCTTCGGGGGAGACGGCGTACAGCCAGTCGAGCCGCATGATCAGGTAAATACCGGCGGTCACCATGGTGGCGGCGTGAATCAAGGCGCTGACGGGCGTTGGGCCGGCCATGGCATCGGCGAGCCACACGTGCAGGGGCGCCTGGGCGCTTTTCGCGAAGGCCCCGCCCAAGAGCAATAAGGCCGCGATGGCGGCGCGCTCTGGATGGATTCCCGCGAGGCTCGGTCCGTGCGCGGCCAACTCCGACAACGACAGGGTCCCGAACATCGTGTACAGGAAAAATACCCCCAGCACAAAGAAGATATCGCCGATGCGGTTTACGAAGAAGGCCCGGAAGGCCGCCAACGGGACGCCGTCCTCTTCCCAATAATGTCCAATCAACAAATACGAGCAAAGGCCAACGCCTTCCCAGCCCAGGAAAATCAAGACCAGATTGTCGGCCAAAACCAAGGTCAGCATGGAGGCAACAAACAGGTTTAAACTCGCGAAGAAACGGGCCTGCTCCCGATCATGCCGCATATATCCGATGGAATAAAGCGTAATCAAGAAGCCGAAAAAGGAAACCAAAAGGCACATGCACAGGGACACGGAATCCATGCGCAGGTGCAAGCCCGCTTGGAACGCCTGCGTGGAAATCCAAGGGCCGGTGGAAAAATCCAGCGGCTGTCCGGCCGCGCCGAAGATGCCCGCACCGCACAAACTCAAGGTGATGGCCAAGGAACCGGCGACCGAAGCCGTCGCGAGGCCGCCCAAGACGTTATAGGGCAAGTATCCGCCGAGGACGCCGAGCAAGGCGGCAGTCAATCCCGGCAACAGAGGAATCAGCAGCAAAAGCCAGGGCGAGTTCATATGCCGTCTCCAGCCGGGGCGCCCGTTTCATTCAGACGCGAGATGCGCTCGCGCGTGATGTCGGTGTAATTCTTGAACAGCACGATGATCATGGAAAGACCCACGGCCGCTTCCACCGCGGCGACGCCGATGGAAAGCATATACAGATAGTGGCTGGATTCAATCGTGCCCCAACGGAAAAAGTTGAACGACACCATGGACAAATTCACGCCGTTCAGCATCACTTCGATCGAGAGCAACACCATGATCAAGCTGCGGCGGCGGAATACTCCGTAGCTGCCGATGAGCACCAAGGTCAGGGACAAGGCCAGGCAATTGGGGAGTGAGAAAAGGTTCATGTTATTTACGATCCGGCGACGGAGCGCGCGTCAAGACGGGTAAAGCTTTGGTGGGCCGCGTGGTGATGGAATCAACGGCAATGGCCGCGTGGCCCCCATGGCCCCCATGGCCCCCATGGGCCTTGCGCCGCGAGAAATTCAGGGCCGCGATGATGCCGACCAGAATCAAGAACGAAATCAATTCGAAGGACACGGTCATGGGATTGTTGGCCGGATCCTTGAAAAGCAAATCCGACAGTGATGCCAAACTGCCGAAATCGGGTTTGGACACGGCCGCGACCGAAACCTGCGAAGCGGCCTGCCACACCATGGGAATGACCAAAAACCCCGCAACCACCAATCCGACCAAGCCTATCAGGGCTCCCGCCTTGTTGGAACCATGTTCCGGACCGCCGCCCATGACGGGATCCTCGCCGCCCTTGGGCGCCGGATTGATCATCATGATCACAAAAGTGAACAGCATCATGATGGCGCCGGCGTATACCAAAATTTGCAGGATGCCGACGAACGACGCTTGCAAAAGAATGTAGACGAAGGAAGTGGGGAGGAAGGAAAGAATGAGCAGCAAGGTGGCCCGCACGGGATTGCGAACCAGGACCACGGCCAACGAGCTGAGCACAATGATGACTGCTGCAGCAGCGAAAAGGATTTGTACGACGGGCGATGCTGGCAAAATTCCCTGACCTTATACCTTTATTGGCCACGGAATTTAGAAAGATTCCTCAGCGTTATAAAGGCGTAGGGACCGGCTCACGACGCATGAGAGGCACACAATGCGTGACAAAGCGACAAGCGAATTCTTCCGGGCCCATAGTCACGGGCGTATACTTACATACGCGTCAGACCAGAACCTTGCGTTTGGGCGTCACTAACTTTTGGATTTCCCGTGTCAACGGCGTTGAGGGATCCATTTTGGGAATGGCGAGCGAATGGATGATGGGCCAACTCAAGGTAAAAACCAAACCCTGGTTTGGATTCAGCGTGGAACCGAAGGATTTTTCCCTTTTTATCGAGTACGCGCTTTCCATTCCGTTTTTACAATGAACCGTGAGTCGGCCGCCATGGCTTTCCACGATGGATTGGACGATGAAGAGACCCAAGCCACGCCGCGCTGGTCCGGATTTGGTGGTAAAGAACGGTTCGAAAAGTCGCAGCAAATCCTGCGGATGACAGCCCGCTCCATCATCCTCGACGATGCCCAGGAGCCGGTCACCCTCTTTGTGGAAGCGGGTTTCCACGCAGAGTGCGCCGGCTTCCCGGGCATTTTTATACAGGTTCAGAAAGACTTGCTCCAACCGATTGGCGTCACCCAAAATACCGGGCAAATCCGGTTCCGATTCGATGGGAAACGCGTTTCGATCCATCGGGAAATGGTTCCCGACGCATTGCCGGACCAACTCATCCAGGCGCACGGTGCGAACCTCGCGTTCTTGCGGCTTGGAAGCCCCGGCATCCCTCTCGCCCAAGCCTTGTGCCAAGCCTTCCAGCTTCAAGACCACGGCATCCATGCGGTTGAGCAAATCGACTTGATCCGCCTCGCGCACTTTCATACGCAAGAGCGCGGAGTTTCCCTTTAAGGAGCACAAGTAATTTTTGATTTCATGTTCCCAAACGGCCCGATCCGTTCCCGCAACCGGGGCGACGGGATTCATGTCCCTTTTTTTCGTCGGATAATTCGCAACCCAGGACATTTGGTTGGAGGTCCGGACTCCCAGAATCCGAATCACCGTTCGAGCGATGGCCGTTCCTGCCATGATGGCGTCCAAAACCAAGCTGCGACGAATCCGTGTCATAAGTGAAAATCTATTCCGCCGGACTCGGGTTAATCCGGATCCTGGATCAGTCTTCGCTCTTTTTAATAGAGCACCCACCAGCAGGTTGGGACCGGATTGCAACCCCATCCCATCGGAACTCATTTCATTCGGATTGACGCTCCGGGATTTCCAAGGGAAAGGCATGATCATCGCATCCGTTCAACTGGGTGGTTTTTCATTGGACGTCCGGGAATCCCGAATCCGGGACCAGGATCTCATCTTCCAGAGTATTTCCCCGACTCGAATTCAAAATGGGCGCCCAAACGAGAAAAAATGCAGGTTGGCCATCGGATCTCCTTCCACCGAAGACTTGACGTTTTATGAACGCAAAACCGATACCAAAGCTGGAAATCTCTTTTTGGGCCGGTAGATAGCGAAAGCCGCGAGACCGGTTAGGCGAAAAAATGAAAATCGGCACAAAATCGCGGATCGGGAGTTGAGGGACATGAAACCCCGGTCAATTATTGGTGGGCAAATAGAAAAGGCTTTAAAAGAGGAGCCCCAGCCGGAGGACCGACCGGGGCCATGTTTGCGCTCCGGTGGACGAGACCGAAACGCAGGCAGGATCATAAGATACGCCCACACTTTCAGGAACGGATTGCCGGACATCTGAATCCGCTCACATTTTGAGAGCATGTCCGGAGGCTGCGTGCGGGTATCGTCCCTACGCCTCATGCTATCTTATTAGGACTCATGAAGCCCGCTCCCGGCGCGACCCCGGCGCTCCCCGTCATTACGGAGTACCTGGATTACCGCAGTTATTTGAAGGATTTTTTCAAGGCCCGCAAGGCGGCCCAACCGGGCTATTCCATGCGCACCTTCGCGCGCAATCCCAGCCTGGGCATTTCCAGCTCCAGCTTCATGACCAATTTACTGAAGGGCACGCGGAACCTGACCCAGCGCCAACGGCTGCAATTCGCCAAGGCGTTGAAATTGGAAAGCCGCCAGGCGGAATATTTCGATTTCCTGGTGCAATTCAATCAGGCCAAATCCATCGAAGAGAAAAATTTCTTCTTCGCCAAGCTTTCCAAGCACAATACTTCCCAGGCCAAACTCCTGCTCGAAAAACAATACGAGTACTTCGCGAAATGGCATCACAGCATCATCTGGAACTATCTGGGCCTGGAAAAAGCCGAATCCGCGCCGGCGCGCATCGCCAAGCATCTGGCCGAGGAATTGCCCGCTGCGGAAGTGGAGGAATCGCTTAAGTTATTATTGGACATGGGTCTCATCGCCAAAAAAGCCAATGGTTTCGGGCTGACTGACCGGCATCTGGTGACGGACAAGGTTTTCATGAGCAAGGTGGCCAAAGCCTATCATCGTGAGTTTCTCCGCCTGGCTTCCGGCGCCTTGGACAAGTTTCCGCCCGAGCAGCGGCAATTCAACGTATTGGCCTTCACGGTTTCCAACAAGGGTTTCCTGGCCGTCAAGGAGCGCATCCACGCCTTCCTCCAGGAAGTGCGCGAAATCATCGATCGGGACGAGGACATGAACCAGGTGAACGTGCTCAACATCCAACTTTTTCCCGGAGCGAGAATCCCATGAGGCCTGTCAGGCGGGCCTTGGGGATGGCCCTGGGGGCCGTGGGTATCGCCGCGGTTACCCTGGGGCAGCTCACGGGATGCGACGGCGGGAACAGTTCCGAAGCCGGTAACCCGGAATTGACCTTGCGCGTCACCGAGTCCGGCACATCGGCCGCCTTCCACGGACGCGTGCGTTTTTACGCCAAGGACGGCCAGCCCATCTTTTATACCCCGCCCGCGAACGACGGTCTCAATCCCGACGTCAAACTCACCGATCCGACGCAGGAAATTTCCTCCGTGGTCCTTCCCGGTAAAAACACACAGCGCTTGGACAGCGCCATTTTGGCGTCTCTCATCAATCCCCACCCCTATGTTCCCCTGCCCAAAAGCGCGACGGGTGTCCGCATTCTCTGGGAACCGGATCGCATCGTTGATTTCAACGTCGTGATTACCGGGTTCGATACGACCGCAGGAATTCTTCTGGACGTCCACTACAATCCAACCACGAAACGGTTTTGTTCCTCGGATACCCTGCAATGCGACACCTTGGAAATCCCCGTCGCGGCCGCGCATAATTATTCCGGACGGTTGGACACGACGGGACTGCGAAGCCGCGCGATAACCCTTTTCGTTCCCGGCACCCCGTACTATGCCCAGGTGCAAGCCGACAGTTTCCGTCTGGAAGGGCTGCCCGCCGGCAAGCTACCGCTGCTGCTGGTGACGGCCGATGGCCGGGTCCGCGAGATGACCGATTCCGCCGGAGTAACCTGGAAGTTACCCCTGGTTCCCGGCAAGATCGTAGACTCCCTGGTTCTGCCGGAAAAGGTCCTGGACCTGACCCCCGTCGTAGCCCAGCCCCAGGGACAGTACGCTTTCACGGACTCCGTGACCATTACCCTGAGCGCCGAAAAAGGCGCGGCGATTTTTTACACCCTCGATGGCGCCACGCCCGACGCGAACACCAAGCGGTATACCGGTCCCATCGTCCTGCGCGCCAGTTCCACCCTCAAGGCCATCGCCATCCTGAAGGGAGCCAACCGCTCCCCGATCTCGGTGAACAATTACGAGCTCGTGCCCGCCCCCCCGACCGCCCTGCCGGCCAGCGCCACCTTCCGGGATTCCGTCGTCGTGCGCCTGACCGCTCCCGCCGCCGGAGCCAAGGTGTACTTCACATTGGACGGCAGCGCCCCGACCGCCAATAACTCACTTTATTCCGTCCCCATCGTCATCAAGTCCACCACCACGTTGAAGGCCGTCGCGGTGCAATCCGGGTTAGGTAACAGCCGCGTTACGGAAGAAAAATACGTCCTCGTGAAGGACTCCGCCGGAACGCCCTGACCGAGGCAAGCCCTCGCGCGGCTGGGTCCATGGCGCGATCCGAGGCATAGATTTTCCCGAGGCGCATCCCTTGTTCCGGATCATCGATGGCGGAATCGAACCCTGGGAGAAAGGGTAACCTTGATGTGACGGGTGGCGATCGACCGCCTCGGGTTTGGGATTCCCCTTCTCCAGCTCGCACAAGGCTCGCGGTACCCGGAGTGAAACGCGACAAATCCCAGCTCCCGTAACAACGCAATTCCATGGCGCCGGATTTCGTGACGGCAATGGGCAGGAACACGTATTGCGATTTCACGCTGCCGGATCCATTCCAACGATCACCCATGTACAGGTAACCGTCCTGATACCCCGGTACGGTATAGATGAAAGACGGCTGCGAATTGAATGTGGTCTTGGCGGTGTCGCCGACGGACGGATCGCCTTTGCCCCTATACGGCCCCATGATGTCCGTGGCCATCGCGTATGCGGTCCGGTTGGGCGTCCAGCCCGTGCATGCGCTGGACAGGAGATAGTAGACGCCGTTTTTCCTGAACACCCCTTCGCCCTCGCAATGAGCGCGCGTGTCCGCGTCGAGCGTCGTGAGGCTGAGATAATCGTCGCTCAGGGCCACGACCCGGATGGTGGTGTTGCCGTCCGCGGAATAGAAAATATACGCCTTCCCATCATCGTCGACGAAGAGGCTAAGGTCCCTGGATTCATGGCCGTTGGGCCGGGAGTGGGCGACCATGACGTAGGGTCCGTTGATGTTGTCGGACGTGGCCACGCCGAGTTGCGCCATCGCGTACTTGGCGTCATCGTGATGATACCACAGCACATATTTTCCTGCCGTGGGGCTGTAAAGGACTTTCGGCCGCTCGAAGACCATGCCGGTCAATCCCGCAGCCTCGGCTGTCATGGCCACGCCTTCGCGTTTCCAATTATACAGATCAGAGGACGAATAACAGCCGATGCCCCGGGGCGATCCGCGCCTTTCGCCGAACCAGTAATATTTTTTGGATTTGGGATCGAGCATGATATTGCCGCCATGCGCGTCGATATTGACCCCGTCATCCGCAGACCAATCGAATCCGGAATGGAAGACTTCGCCCCGCCGTCGATCCGCAAGTCGCGGACAGGACCTCCTCTGAGGGCCTGTTAAGAAATAACTGAATCAGTTCGCCGCCCATCTGTAGGCCACCTTGGCCCGATCGTCAATCGCAAAACCATCGAAATAGCGGTGCTTGCTCCTCAGGAATTACTCAAGCCAATCTGACCCACATCTGGGGGCTCCTTTGCTCCACTTATTTCTTAACAGGCCCTAAGCCCTGCGGCTCCGTGCAATCGCCGCGAGGCTAACCAATCCCAACATCATGAGGCCCAAGGTACCGGGCTCGGGAACGGCGGGAGCAGTATCCTCCAGAATCGGGTCATCGGTTTTCACATCCAACGCTAAGGGATCGAATCCGGTCGAGGGTGCGAACGGCGATGTGGTCGTCTCGCCTGCATTCATCCAGAAAGCATCGGCGTAAACGTCCGATTCCGGCGAAGCGGTATAAATCACCGGTCCCATGAATCCAAAGGCCAGGAAATCCGTGAAGGACACATAAACCCACTTGCCCGTCTCCGTCGTCGGCGCGCTGAATCCGCCCGTGCTGCCCCCGTTATCGAAGAGCCCGATTTCCGCCGAACCGCTCGAAACCCAGAACCAGCCGCTGGCCGTATAAATATCCGGGCTTAACGCCCCGTATTGGAACAATCCGTCGTTGACGCCGCCGGTAATATGCGCCGAAAAGGATCCGGCCAGGACATGGTCGCTGCTTTGCGCCGTGGTGACCGAACCGGAATTGGACCATTGATTCCAATCCGACAGGGAAGAAGCCGCGCCGGTTCCAACCGAGGTGGTCGTGGGCAAACCGGTACCCACCTCAAACCCCGTGTTTGCAATGAGTGCAGCATGCGCCGTCGCCCCCATCAAAATCAATAAGAACCAAAAATTCTTCATATGGATCGGTTTCCTTTACCACCTATCCATTGCAAGAGGAATGCCAGATACCCGCTATCGAAAAGTAACCATATACGCGGACCAATCTCCAAGCCCGCAACCGCTCCTGTAAAGCCCACCGACAATCTTCGACCAGCTATACGCACTCCAGAACCGCAAATTTTGTTTTCTTGAGAAACACCCAAGTTACTGAAACATGTGGGGTACTGTAACTTTAGAGTTACTATGCCCTGCTTCCCGTCCCGCCAAAAAACATACGGCGAAATCATCGGCGACGATACCCCTATCGGTCACGCCGCGGTAATCTTCGCAAGGCGGTCACTCCGCCAAAAGGGCGGAAAAAAAATCCTTGTAGCGGCATAGCGCCGCTTGCAGCGAATCGCGTTCGGGTGTTTTGATTTCACCGGCCGGCAATGCGATATCCATCCTTACCCCGTCGCGACGCAAAGGCGTCATTTTGAAAACGATTCCGTTGTAATTGAGACCTACAAAAGCGGGCCACCGAAACGGCTTGGACGTCACAAGGGTAACTTCCACAGCCTCCCGGACTGGGTTTTCCAGGACCAGCGGCTGGGTTTTGTCTCCCGGATCCGCGATATGGAACAAACGCAGGTAGGGCGTTTCTGGAAAGCGGGTCACGGTTTTTCCGGATACCTTTGCGATGGCTTTCCGCCCAATGAAAGTGCGGACGATTTGGAGGTTGTCCTTATCCGAGTCCATGTTCATGACCCGAGTGCTGACCTCCGTAATCCGCGTTGCCGCAGACCAATCCGGAGGGTTCAGGATTTCGCTCCATCGTTGCGGCGGAAAATCCCGCAAATACGAGCGCCATTGCCACGACTCCAAGTGGGAAAGCACTGCGTCTCGTTCACAGTCGAGGTCTTCGCCCTGTTCCCTGCAAACGTATCGGCTCGTTCCTGAATACGCGCCGTCGGTGTTTCGGGGAAGCTCCCGCATGACGATGCTGTCCGGATACAAGACCAAGGCATTGGCTCCGGATAGATGATAGGGCAGCACTCCCGGTGGAGTCACCGGACCGGTCGGATCAATCCATAAGCCCAAGGAGGGAACATGCACAATCATGTGATCCACGGCGTCGAAACTGGGTGGCCCAGGAAAAAGATCGTGCTTATAGCGCCCGGACATTAGTGCGGGAAAGGCATCCAACCCATGCGCGCGAAGCCTTGCGATCATCAGGGTTGAGAAGTCCTTGCAATCCCCCATTTTATCCTTCAGGGTCGAATCTGGGAAGGCGGGAATATAAGCCCTTTCTCCGAACGAGACGCTTACGTACCTCAGGCTGTCATTGATGATCTTATGGGTTTTAAGGATCAAATCCTTCATGTTTCCCGGTGGAAGATCCGGGCGGTTCGCCCGCGCGCTAATGCGTGTAAAAACTGGAAGCCGCCAGGGGAATCGCTTCGGTCGAATCCAGCGCCGCCTGATTTGCCGCGAAGCGGACCGTATCCCCGGCGTCAGTCCACACTCCCAGTCGAAAAGGCTCCTGGTCCCGGGATAGAATTTCCATGTCACGCGCGATGGGAGGCGTGAGACGAATGCGTTCATGCCGCTTTACGGTCCAGAGCGTGTCAGTGACGCGATCCCGGAACTGCACCGCGTACGAGACCACGGCACCGGGTTCAAGCCCGGGAAGGTTCACGACGAAGACCCGGCTCCAGTCATACACCTTGGTGGGAAGCGATTCGGGGGATTGTTCGACATGGCCATCGGAAAGGTTGATTCGGACCACGTGATGATTCGGATTCAGAATGTAGGCATACAGCAAAATGGGGTATTCATTACCGGCCTGAAAGGGAAAGGCCAGATCGCTCAGGTGATGGCCTGAGCCACGCAAACACAAGAAGTCTGATTTAGAAATCCGATTCCGCTCTCCCGTCAAATTCGTTACGATTTCCGATTGCGAAAAATACCCCCTCTCCCGTTTTTCCACTCGCCCGGTGTCCTCATCCAAAAGGGTTTTCGGCGGATCGAATCGACGGGACAAGCCTTGGGCCAGTGCAGGCAGCTTCACGGCGACGGAATCCCACTCAGGTAAACTTGAAATCGATTTTTCCACCAACGGCAGAGCGAGGAGCAAGTTCTCCCATTCCGGTTTTTCCATTTCAAAGGGAATGCTCAAATCCTTGGCCAACAGCCGCGTTCCCAATCCTCCCGAGGCCGTCATCGGATAGAGCTCCAGGCGCATTCGGATTTCCACCATCGATTCACGCATGACGGAATGTCGCACCACTTCCAGATGATAGATAACGGGAACCAGAGTAAGATACTTTCGCTGCATCTCCGGTTCGCGAGCCAGAAAAAATTCCACCCAGGATTTCGATTCAAACCCATGGCTCAATTGCACGCACGAAGTGAATAGCGACGGATAGGCCGTAAAGCCCTTTTTGGCCAAGCCATCGATAAGCGCGGGCAACAAGTAGGGCAAAAGTCCGTCCACTCGCCCCATCGATATTATCGGGTCCTTCATTGTAGATCCAGCTTGTTCCGAGGCATGGGAGCGATTAAAGACGTGCCATGGCGGCATAACTTGCACTTCAGGTAAGCTCGCCGCATTGCACAAGCCATTCAAGAATGAAAGAACCGTGACGGTTATCACCGCGCAACGATACCTCTGGAAAATCGATGGCTGTTTCACGGGAACCCTAAAAAGTAATCCATTGAGAGGGCGCCATGCACCACTCCCTAATCGCCCCCCTCTTGTCCCCGGTGTGCCGCCCCGCGGCCGCACCAACCCCAGTTCCCCAGTGAGGACCCAATCCCTCTGCCTTCGACGCGCTGTCCCCAGCCGCGTCACCACCTCGACCTCCCCCTCCTCTCCCTGGTGCGCTGCCCCGCAGCCGCACCACCCCCAACTCCCCGGTGACGACGCAAGTCCCCTCTTGTCTTTACCCTTCAAAGCATCGATGGGGCGCCCCGCGCGCCTCTCCGCGGGCATTGCGAGACGCGGCCGCGCAGCGGCAAACCATGTGACGGTCGGAAGGGCGCGCCGGTGAGCGCTGCGGCGGACCCTGCGGATCGATACGCTTCGCGAACCGGCGCAGCAGACCCAGCGCGGCCCGAACGACCGGCATGCGACTGCCCTGTAAGACATGGTTTAGCGGCGAAGCCCGCCCGCGGAGAGGCGCGCGGGGCGCCCAGGAGGTCAATTGTTTAGGAGCTTATCCAACCCGTAAATGAAATCCTGGCGGTTATCGTACACGCGCGGGATTTTATTCGTCATCTCGATCGCTTCCTTGGGGCAAGCTTCCACGCAGTATCCGCAGTAAATGCATTTCAGCATGTCGATTTCGAACACCTTGGGAATCTTATCGCGGTTTTCCCACGCGGGCGGAGCGGCTTGGGCCTCGATGGTAATGCACACCGCCGGACAGGCGGTCGCGCACATGTAGCAGGCCACGCATTTCATTTTCCCATCGGCATCCTTGGTTAGGCGATGCTCCCCGCGGAAGCGCTCGCTCACGCGCGGCTTATGCTCAGGATAGTTGATGGTCACGGGCTTCTTGAAGAATTGCCGCATCGAAACGCCCATGCCCTGGAGAATGGC
>JADGQO010000064.1 GCA_017881725.1 Fibrobacteria bacterium | reverse complement strand
TTAATCACTTGGGTCAATTCCCCACAGCTTGCTGCGGCTTTAGATTAGGTATTTGCATGCAATTCTCGACTTTTGCATTTCCCCTGGTTTCAATACCCCGTGGCTTGCCGCGGGGTTCTTTATTTGGGATTATTTAAAAAACGATGATGTCGTATTCGGTATATCCAAAGGATCGGTTTCGGCGAAATTTTATACATCCCATGAAGACTGGGTTAGGATATTAAAAAACGCGACCTTCGATATCGTTTACAACTCGCCGTTTAAGGATGGTCAGACGGAAAAAGCGATGATGAGCCCTAAAAAAATCAACCAGGATCCTGAGTAACCACTCCGGGTGAATATTGACGGCGTTCCCGTGAACCGGGCCGCCTTTAGACGGATAAGGGCGTTCGGACGGCGGCTGTATGTACAAAGTAATGCCCTCTCAATACCATTACCGCTCCCGCCTCAATCCCTGGGCGAAAACAACAGAAACCCCAGCCCCAACGCGATGCCGATAAACGGGACCAACCGTCGTTTCCAAGCGTTGTTCTTCCCCTCCTTGAACAACAGCATTCCACCTGCGAAAGAAATCATCACATTGCTGCGGCGAATGGCGCTGACCACGGCGAGCTTGGCGAACGGCTGCGACAGGGCTTGGAAGTAGGCTAGGTCGGCGGCGACTAAAAGCCAACCCACTAAAACCAGGGAGGGCTTGAATCGGAAGGGCATGGACGCGCGCCGGGGCCACCACGTGATAGCCGCGATGACGGCGAACATCAGCGCCAAATAGGGAAGGAAAAAACCCACTACGAACAGATTGGGCACATGTCGCGTTTGCACCAGATACTTGTCATAGCCTCCGCTGACGGCCCCGGTCAACGCCGCCAGTAACATGCATGTTACCCAAAATCCGGAATGACCGGATCCCGCCACCCCCAACGACCCACCCGATGTTCCCGCCACGCCCTTGCCCGGCCTAAGCGCCTGACCAGACCAGAAGGTCCGGCCAGTCCTAAGGGACTGGGTCGAATACCAGAAATATGCCGCCAGGATTAAGGCGATGCCGATGGCTTGGCCGCGCGTCGGCTTTTCTCCGAAAAACAAAATCGCGCCCATCACGGTAAAGAGCGGTCCCGTGGCGCGCAGCGGCGATGCCACCGACACGGGCAAATGTTTCAACGCGAAATAGGAGAAAATCCAGGAAAGGCCGACGATGACGGACTTGCAGAGAATAAGCAGATGCGTTGCCAGGTCCTGGGGCGGCAGATAGACATGCCAGGCTTGCGCGGCCTGGGGCATGAACCGGGAAAGCAAAAGCACCGGTAGGAGCAACAGAGCGCCGCTCAGGGTCGTGAAAAAAAGCGTGGGCAGAACGGCATTGTCGTCCACGGCATGCTTTTTGGCGAGGTCGTAGACGCCCAAGAAAAGCGCGGACAGGCAAGTGAGTGAAATCCACATGGTGATGGGCTCAATTTAGTCAATGGCGCGACAGCGCCTTTGGTGATCGTTCGCGTTGCACCCCCGTGCCGGACCTTCCCAGGTCCGCAAGCTCGGGGTCCATGTCTAAGCCGTAGGCGTATTCAACGCGAACAATTGAAACCGGTGTAACTCCTGATTTTGATTTGAAATTTAACCACAATAGGATTGAAACAATTTTCCGGTAATCTTCCCTGCTCGGCGGTAAATGGCGACAAATGGCGGCGAGTCCGCGTCACCTTGCTCGGTCGGAGTTTCGAAATCCTTATTTAGACCATATTAAGAGGGCCTTTTATGCTGGTAAAATCGATTCTGCTGGGCACGTCGATTTTGTCGTTATCCGGATTTGCCTCCGACCTCACGGCTTCTGGTGCCAGAGCTTCCACGCCGGAATCGTTGACGGTGATGTTTTATGCCAAGGTTTATGCCTTGCCGTCCGGGGACTCACCCATGCTGGGCGTCACCGAGGATGGCAGCCGTCTGGCGGTTTATCAACGCAGAGGGGAATGGACGCAAATCGGATTCCGCCACACCACGGGTTGGATTCATGAGAAGCGTTCTCCGACCACGGCCCAAACCGCCGCGTACCCACCCTCGGCAACGGTCGCCACGCCGCGCAACCCGGTCCTCATTGAAATTGGAAATCCTTCAGCCGGCGCACAGCCCGTGGTCCCCAGGTTTTCGAAATCCATCATGATTACTGCGGCTTGCGGCGCGATGATGTTGGGGATTTTAATTCTGGCCGTGGGCGTGCAATCCAATCGCAAGCGGAATCACAGGCAAGCGACGGCCATGGTGGAGCAGATCGCCTCCAATGTCGAAACCAAAACCTGCGCCTTGGAAGGACGCATCTTGCCCAATGGCTTAAGCGAGATTTTGCAATTACTGGAAACCGGGCGGCGCACCGGCATGTTGAGCATCGAAGAGGAATTGCCCTCGGGCATCATCAATTTCCATTTCGGACAAATCACTTTCGCCCAGACCCGGCGGAGAAACGGCAAGGAAGCGGTCATGGAAATCCTGTTCATGACTTCCGGCGCCTTCCGGTTCTTCGAGGACAAGCGGGTCGTGGCGGTCAATTGCCGCCTCTCCCCCCTGGATGTTTTGATGCAACATGCCCAGCGCGTGGACGAATATCAGCACCGCACCCTGCGGACCGCGTCCTGATCCTGAGTAACGCATAGGTTACCCTGGCCTACCGGACCTTTTTCACAGCCCCGTTACAGCGGCTTCCGCCATTCCAGGCTTCCGTTTATTGCGCCGCGTCGCCCATGGCCACCTGGGAGGCGCATTGCACCCACACCTCGATGCGGCGGTTTTTTTCGCGGCCGGTTTCATTATCGTTGGACGCGATAGGCAGCGCGCTGCCCATGCCGACCACGGTCGCGGCGGACATGCCGTATTCCTCATGCAGGGCATCGCCGGCGATTTTCGCGCGCTTGCGGGATAGGTCCAGATTGTGCTCGGGATTTCCCATGGCGTCGCAGAAGCCGAACAGCTTGATCCGGCAGGCGCGCAAATCTTCCGCGTCGAGAAACTCCGCCACGCGGCCCAAATCGCGCCGGGCCTTATTGTCGAGCTCGGAACTTCCCGGATGAAAGCGGAAATCCACGGCCAGGCGCAGCGCGCCCTTCACTTCCGACTTATACCTGGGGGGAGCCTTGGCCAGGGACTCGGGCTTGACCAGGCGGATGATTTGGGCGACGAAACCGGTATGCTCGACTTCCGTTTGACCCTCCACCGTTTGGGCGAATTCCAGGAACGGTTTGACGTCCGGATTGGATGGAACGGCCGCAGTGTATAAGAAGAGGCGGCGGGAAAGCAAATAATCCTCCGAGACGATATTGGTTTTGGACGGCAACAACGCCGCGCCCACGCCGCTGTGGAGCTTCAGGCACTTGACGCCTTCCAGCGCGCCGGCGGGCGCGTATCCGATACCCAGCGGGTTGGCCGCCACGGCTTTGGAAATCGCGTCATTGCTTTCGCATACCACGCCCGTTTCGCCCATCGGATCGGTTCCCAGCACCGAATGCGAAAAAACCTCGTAGGTTCCGGAATTTTTATCCCGCGTGTAAAACGTGATGGGCCCATGATAACCGCCCGGCAAATCCTTCCAATCCTTGACGCGTCCGGAAAAAACCGCCGCCACTTGGCTCAGGTCCAAATCCAGCAGGGGATTGCCGGGATTCACCAAAATGGCGATGCCATCCAGGCCGATGATATGCTCATTTTCCGCCGCGCGCATGTTGCCGAGCGCGGCCAGCCGTTGCACGTTTTGGTTGTCGATGGGCTTGGAACTCATGCCGACGTCGCATTTTCCCCAGGCTAAATCGTCGAAACCGGTATTCGATCCATAGGACCAGATCTCGAAGGTTTTTTCTCCCTGTGGGAACCGGCCGCGCACGTAAATTTCCTCCGCCGTCGCGCCTTTTTCCTGAATGACGGTATCGGCCCCCAGATGCTGCAAATACGCGCGCGCCAAGGCCGGCCCCATTTTGGCCCCGATGGTGTTGGACCCGTGCAGTTTCAGGAAAATATTCCCATGCTGTTGTGCCTGCAATGCTCCCGTCGCGCCCGTGGACGAAGGGTCGCCCGAAGTCTTGGCCTTATCCGCGCGTTGGCAGGAAATAACCGAGAGCGCGCACAGGGTGAGGGCGATTCCCAGGCTGGACTGATGAAAATGTTTGCCGGACGAAACGAATTTGGACTGCATGCGACCTCCCGATTGAAGTGAGGTCGATGAGTTAAAAATTTAGGGTTACGATTCTATTTCAAAAATCGAAACTCAGTCCCGCCATGAAGGTGCCCTGGATATAATACTCGTCGCTCGGGAACAATTGATAATGATACAACCGGTTGACGCCGTCTTCCTCGCCGGGCGTATCGCGGATGCCATGGTCATAGCCGATATCCCAGCGGTCGGGAAGCAGGGGGGAATCGCTCCAACTCTCGGGAAAGGTTCCACCCACCTTGGCCCCCAAAGTCAGGGAGGAGAAGGCGAAGTAGCGGATATCCGGCGTGCGGTACAATTCATCGCCCGTATACCTTTCCTTGGCGAACCCAGCGGCGCTTTGCGTGTATCCGCGCGCGCGCAGGCGCAGGTACCAGGTTTCGCTGACGTATTGATACCATTGCAGGTCCAAGGTCTTGGAATCCAACTTCCAATCGTCCCGATAATAGCGGCCCTCGAGGTGAATGGATCCCAGGCGTTCGAAAATCCGATAGCCCTGCACCCATTGTCCCGCCAACGCGAGGGAGGTTTTTTGTTCCGGCAAATTTTCCAGAATTAGATTTCCGGACAGCGTGATGACGGGATTGTAAGGATGTCCCAAATGGCCTTGGCTATGGATCACATTCGCGGTGAATCCCACCAAGGTCAGCGGCGTCACGAGTTGCGTCAGGGAGGCGGTGAGCGAAGTGATGTCCCGACGGCCGCCCAACCCGGCGAAAGCGCCCACCGGACTCAACTCGTCGAAAAACCAGGCGGCGGAAGCTCCCAACGTGGTGTTGCGCTCATTGAAATCCATGGACCCGGAGACCGAAGGCGATAAGGATCGATAATCGCTTTCATTGCTCAGGTACAACGACGCCGCGGCCGTGCGTCCCCCTTTCGCATAGGCGACGCCGGGCTGTTCCGAAAGTCGCACCTCGCGTTTGGACGCGCTGCTCAATGCGTCGATTTGCAAATCATGATCGTTCAACGTCCCGATTTTGTCGAACCCCAAACGTCGCGAGGCGCCCGACACGGCGTCGAATTCCTGATCCCACGTCAACGTCCAGGCCGGAGCAATTTTCTTGAAGAACGCAAAGGCGGGCGTATGGTTCCACACACCGTTGCGATCCCAATAATACATGTATTTCATGTCCAGGCCCGACGCGCCCTCCGTCGCAAATACCGCCGCCGTCGGCAGCAGGGAAAGCAGTACGGAAAGCAGCAGGGAGCCGGGCAGGGCAGCCGACGATGCGCCCCGCAGTGCGTCGCACCAGGAAGCGCCTACGCATCCCAAGGAGGCCCGATGTACACGCGCGTCCGCGTCCGCATCCGCATCCGCATCCGCACCCGAAAACCGAAACCGTCTCAGCATCCGCACCCGCCGCCGGAACCGGAGCTCCCTCCCGCCGATCCTTCGCGGCGCGGCAGATTATGGCTCTCCAAGCCCGCGCCCAGGGGATCGGGAATCCGTTGCATAATCGGGTCGGACAAAAACTCGCGGTCCTTTTGCTGCACGCGGGCGCAACCGGCCAGCCCGGACGCGAACAAAACCGTCCCAGCGATACCCAAGGTCAACGCCAGGGCCGAGGCCAATGTCCAGGCGGAAAATAAACGACCGTGCGTCGTATGGGGTGTGCTTCTGTGGGGCGATGGCCGGGTCCCGCGCGTGCCCACACCGCAAGGCCCGTTGATGGCACAGCGTCCTTTCCCACTCGTTACCGCACCGCAAGGCCCATCGATGGCAGGGGATCCCCCCCTCAGGAAAAGCCATCGCCCAGCGCCATCGGCCTGCGCCTCTTCCCTGTTAACTTCTACGTGACGTAGCCCGTACGTTACCATGTCCCCGCCTTTCACTCTTTCAGCACGCTCAATCCCTTGGACGGTGCGGCCCAACGGTACGGCTTGTCGCCCGGATGGCAGGCGATGGCCGAGCAGGTCTCCTCCTTAGGTGAAAACCCCGCGGCTTGGCCCTTAAATCGCACCGTATCGGAAATCCGCGCGTCGAATTCCACGTCCACGGTATTGTTCAGATGCGCCAAGGCGGTCATATATTCTGCGATCACGTGGCCCCCGCCGTCCCCACTGCCGTCATTACCCCCAACTGCAGCGTTCGTCCCGGCCGCGTTGCCGGAACCCGATCGCTTGGGCACATCGTAGGGCAGGTGCAAGCGCAAGGTATCGATGCGCACCAAGGGGTAATTGCGCAGGGTATCGGCGAAGCTCCGCACTCCGGGAATCACGGGATGATCGAAAGTGGAATAGTTGTTTAACGAATCGGTGAATACCGTATCGGGAATGGCCCCGATGCGCCAGCGGATGCTTTGGTTATGGCAATCGAGGCAGGTGATTTTCCCGTTGAAGCGCTTGTCGGGCGATACGGCGAACAAATGGTAAAGGTGATTGGAGTCGTTCAACGGGTAGGGATGGCAACTGGCGCAACTCGGGGTTTGCGCGTCCCCGGTCGACCTCGCCGTGAGATTCGCGGCCCCGACTTTCCAATCCCCGCAGCCGAGCATCAAAGTCAATACTGCGACCGCGCAGCCTAGCGTGCATCTTTTCATTTTGTCCCCGAACATGGCGAAAAGTTACAAATGCCGGTTCGAAAATACGGAACCAGAAATCCGGAAATGCATATCATAACACGCGCCGGCTTCTTTTAACGGCAGGCTCACTTCTCGGTCCTAAAGAATGAAAACCATTCCTCACCGATGCCGCCAATTCCTTCGATTGTTTGCGTTGAAAACGCCTTCGGCTTGTATATGGACCCCGTGCTTGCGGACCTGGGAAGGTCCGGCACGGGGGGTGCAACGCAAACGATCACCAAGGGCGCTGTCGCGCCATTGGGTGTCGGGCCTATGGCCCGTCCCCGCGATTGGCTTTGCCAATCGACAACCACGGGCTATGCCCGTGGTTGTTGACTCCCTCGCGCTGCCAATCTGAGATGAAAAAAATCTTCGCTAATCATAAAAACGAAATATATTGGAAGTGAACCGCCCATGATTTCCCGTCTCCATGAATCGACTTCCGAACGCACGCTTTCCGAAAGCGCGGTATCCGCGACCCGGACGCAAAAAATGGCGACGGTTTAAATTAAAGGAAAAAATGCATGAATAACAAAATGACTATTCCGGCGACCCGGAGCTTCACCCGGAAATCCCTCGCAACCCTGGCCTCGGCGCTGGTCGCCGGCGCACTCTGCACGACCGGTTGCCTCACGCAGAACGTTGATTCGGGCAGTAGCGTCACGCCGTCGGGCAGTAGCGTCACGTTGTCCGGTTTTCCGTCCTCGGTTTCCGCTACCCCCGGATCGCCGGCGGTCATTAACGGAACGGTGGAATCGGGAAGCGCCCTCGACAGCGTCGTCTTCGAGGTGCTCGATCCCAGCGGCGCGCGCATGGACCGGGTTCGCGTCCTTCCGGGCGGAAAGACGAGTTATGCCGTCAAGGATCAAACCTATTCCTTCCCGGCCACGACCTGCAATGGAAATTACAAGGCGCGGGTGACCGGCTATGCGGGCACAGCTTCGAAGTCGGTGGAAATTCCGATCACCTTGGGCGGCGCGCAGGATTGTTCGAATCCGCCCGTGGCGACGGCCGTGACCGTAACCTCCGGATTGTCCATGGGATCACAGAATAACGCCACCTTGGGCAGTTCCATCGATCTGGACGCGCCTTCGGTTATGCTGTTGGCTACGGCAAAGGACAACGCCGCGATCGTGGATTTGGTCTATTTCAATTCGTTCGCGTCCAGTTCTGATAAGCTGGTCTCGCCGTCTTGGGCCAAAGACAATTGGGACTTAATGACGGGATGGAGCGTGTATAATCAAACCCGGTTTGAGATGGCTCCGCCAAATATCCTTTTCACCGATATCAAGACCACCCAGCAATTGGCCGCCCTGTGGGACGCGTCCGCCGTGACTTCCACGAGCCTGGAGGTTTTGCAAGGAGACATTTTGATCGCGCAGACCGATAAGGGAAAAATCGTCCTTATTGAAATCCTCAGCCAAGTAGCCGGCGATACGGGGAAAATTCAAATCAGGGTGGCCAAATGAAAGAGGAGCGGAACACTATGCGACAGACACGATTCATCATGAAAAGACCAATGAAAACGGCGGCTTGGGCCTTGGCGCTGGCGGCAGCCTTGAGCTTCTCCGGTTGCGAGAATGCTCCCGATGCCGATGTGCAGGCCGCGCGCGGCGCGATCGAAACCGCCCGGAAACTCGGGGCGGAGAAAGCGGCCCAAGCCGGCCTGTGGGAGGCGACGCATTACTTGGATTCGGCCTTGCAGGAAATCGATCAACAGAAAAAAAAGTTCTTCGGCCAGGATTATTCCCAAGCCCGGAGCCTGCTGCAAACCTCCGGCGAGAAAGCGCGCGAGGCCGGCGTGTTGGCGCTGAAAGCCTCGGAAGACGCGAAAGCGGCCGTGGCCAAGGCTTCGGCGACGAAGGATACTCTGGCGCAGTTCCAAGCAGCGGCCGGTGCGGCTTCCACAGCGGCCGGTGCGGCCCCCCGCAAGCCCGCGACCAAGAATACGGCGGAAAGCGCCATCAATCTGGTCTACGCGGAATATCAACGCGCGCGCCGGGAAGTCGGAACGGGCGGCGCGGCCGGGCCTATCTTTGAAAACGTCATGAAGCTGCTCAAGGATGCGCGCTCGGAGTTGAAAGCCCGGAATTATGCGGGCGCCGAGAACACGGCGAAGTCCGCGGAAGAGATGTTGGGCACGCTTCCCAAATAATAATGGAGAAGTTTTAGGCTGCCCGAAAAGAGATACTTCAGGAAGACTTTTCGATAATTATTTTAGCCTCGGGGATCTTCTCTTTTCATCCACGAGGCAAACATGAAAAACCAATCCATCGCATGGACGTGTGGTTCCCCAATTCTCTTTCTCCTCATCGGGCTCCTAACCGGTTGTCTGATTCAAGATGGATCCAACGGTAATTCCGGTGGATCGAACTTCACCTGCGACGCGACCTCGACGGCGGCTGAAATCTGCATCCAGGAACCGGCATCCCTGACCACGCAGGCAGCGTCCAAATCCACCTGCCAATCCACCAAGGGCATTTGGAGCGAAGCGGGCCAATGCCCGTCGGGTTACAAGCAGAAATGCGCCGATGGGGATCAAACCAACTACTACTACGGAAACGGCGACCAGAATAAATCGTGTTCGGAACTCGTCGCCTTCGCGTTCGCTTTTACCAGGCAAACCTCGGAGCTTGCGGCGCAAAGCCGGGCTCCTTAATGGACGCCTATGGCGCAATAGGCGCAATAGGCGCAATAGGCGCATAGGGCGCGTTGGTGTGCCGGTGTGTGCTAAGGCCCTAAGGGCCTTAGGCGCGGCCGCTCCCAGAGCGGTCGCTCAGGGAGCGATGGAAAACACCGCGCTCGTCCCGCTAATGCTCGCGCTGATGCGGCTGATGACTTTCAGATAGTACGCGCTGCCTGACGGCAAGCCCGTGGGTACGGTCCAATTATAGGCGCCGGTGTTGGGGGCGCTGGAATACACGGTTTGCACCACGCCCTTCGCATCATAAAGGAAAATATCCACCTGGCCTTTCAAGGCGGAAGGATCGGTCCACGCGATGGGCAGAACCGCGCCCACATGCGCCACGGCGGCGGCGGCAGGGCTGGTCACGCCGAACTTGTATTGCGACGGATCCACTTCCTGGATTTGGAATCCGTAAGCGCCGGAATACGACGTAGAATACGGTTCCACGGAAACGGTGTATTGGCCATCCGACGGGCATATCCAGTTGATGGTATTCAGGGTGTCCGCAACGCCGGTCTTATAGTTGGTCTGCAGCGTCACCGATCCAATCCCGGAATACAAACGCAGTGTCGTTGCCAAGGTCCCGTTCGACGCCGCCTGGATGACATAGAGCTGCTGGGCCTTGCCCGTGAACTTGAACCAATCGTGATCCCGCGAGGAGAGCGTGAGCGGCAGGGCGGGGGAATTGAGGACCACGGGCGACGCGGCGCGGGCGGAATCATTGGGCTCCAAGGAATCGGGGGCGATCCCCGCGATGGAGAAATAGGGGCTGTACCCGTAAATCATGGAATTGCTTCCGGCGGTGAGACGTATCCGGTAATGGTTGGACGAGGCCAGGCCGGAAGCCAAGCTGAGCGCGCTTGACCCCAGGTTGGACGTGCCCGAGACGATGGACTGGATCAGAGTCGTATCGAAATAAAGCGCCAAGGAAACCGTTGGCCCGAAGGTGGCCGTGTCCGGCGTCCAAGCGAGGGCGTAGGCGGCGCCGCTGGCCCAGGTGGTCGAAGTATCCGGCGCTTGGAATTTCGGCGACGCGCTGCCGACCGCAGGATCGAATTCTTGCGCGGAAACCGTATAGTTCCCGTACCCGCTGTAGTTTTGCATGCGGAGAAAATATTTTCCGCTGCGCGCAGGGGCGAAGGAGAGCGAAAATTTCGTCCCGTAATTGTAACTGATCTGAGTTCCATTGCTATCCAGCAAATAGGCATACATGCTTAAAGCTCCATTGACGTTCATCAGGTAGTTTTTCCCCGCCACCGCGTTGAAGCTCACCCAATCCGAATCGTTGATGGAAAGCGTATGCGCCTGGACCAGTCCGTCGGTGGAAATGTCCTTGGCCGTAACCTTCCCGTTATCGGGTTCAAACGCGTCGGGGGAAATTCCCACGACGTTGAAATACGGGCCATATCCGAAAATCCGGGAATCGGAGTAGTTGGCGATGCGCATGCGATAGCGGCCCGAACTGGCCGATCCGGCGGGGATATTTACGAGATACGTCCCGTTGTTGGCCGTGCCGCTCACAAAGGTTTGGAGCAAGGTCGAGTCCAAGTACAGCGACAGGCTGACCGAATACCCGAATACGGCGGTATCCGGCGTCCAGGACATGTAATAGGCGTTGCCGGCCATCCATGCGGACGTATCGGACGGCGAAAGGATTTTGGCCGCCGCGCTGCCTTTAGACGCGTCGAATTCCGTGACGGTCAGCGCGTAGGCTCCATACCCGCTGTAGTATTGGGCGCGCACGAAATATTTTCCCGATTGCGTCGGCGTGAATGCTTGTGAAAACTTCGCGCCGTAATTGTAGCTGATTTGGGTCCCACTGCTGTCCAACACATAGGCATATACACTGACGCTCCCATTGACCGTCACCAAGTAGGATTTCCCGGCCGTGGCGTTGAACTGGACCCAATCGGTGTCGTTGATCGAGATGGTATGCGCCTGCGCGACGCCGGTGGTGACGATGTCCTTGGCCAAGGCTTGCCGATTATCGGGCTCATAAGCATCCGGATCCAGGCCGTGAACCGTGAAAAAAGGACTGTAAGCGAAAATCAGCGAATTGCCCCCGCTGGTAATCCGCACTCGATAATGACTGGACGTCGGCAGCCCCGACACGGTGGACCCGGAAAACGATCCGCCGTTGGCGAGGCTGGTGGAAAGGCTTTGCACCAAGGTCGAATCCAGGTAAAGCGACTAGCTGACGTAAGTACCGAACAAGGCCGTATCCGGCGTCCAGGCCAACGCGTAGGCGCCTCCGGAATTCCATGCGGTCGAATCCGTCGGCGCTTGGAATTTCGCGGTCGCAGCGGCCGTGCCGGTTGCAAATTCATTCACGGAGAGATTGTACGCGGTGTAACCGCCGTAGTACTGCGCGCGCACGAAATATTTTCCGGAGCGCAGCGGCGCGAAGATCTGTGAGAATTTTGTTCCGGTGGCGGATGAGTACTGGATGCCGGCGCTGTCCAACACAAAAGCGTAAATCGCGGCGTTGCCGTTCACCGTAACGAGATAGGATTTTCCCGCGGTGGCGTTGAATTGCACCCAATCGGTATCAAGGGTCGTGAGCGTGCGCGCTTGCGGGACTCCGTTGGTCGCGATATCCTTGGCCGTCGCCCGCCCGTTGTCGGGCTCAAAGGCGTCGCGGGTCATTCCGTTGACGGTGAAGTAAGGACTGTACGCGTAGAGTAGCGAATTTGTTCCGCTCATCATGCGGATGCGATAGCGGGTGGACGTATATAAATCCGTCGGCAGCAACGCGCTATAGACGCCGTTGTTGGCGGTCGTGGTCGCCAGGGTCCGGACCAAGATCGAATCCGCATACAGCGCCAGCCCGACATAGGATCCGAACAATACCGTATCCGGCGTCCAGGCCAAAGCGTACGCGCTCCCGGAATTCCATGCGGTCGAATCCGTCGGGGCTTGGAATTTCACCGGGGCGGTGCCTTTGGCGGAATCGAATTCGTTCAGGGAAAGCGCATAGTTGCCGGTCCCGCCGTTATATTGCACGCGCGCAAAATATTTCCCCGGCCGCGGGGGCGAGACGGTCAAGTAAAATTTAGATCCGGAATTGAACGTGATCAGCGTCCCGGCGCTGTCCGTAACATACGCATTGGTCGTCGCGCTTCCATTGATCGTGAACAAATAGGATTTTCCCGCCGCAGCGTTGAAGCGGACCCAATCCGTGTCGTTGAGCGTGATGGAATGCGTTTGGGCTATTCCGTCGGCGGCAAGGTCCTTGGCCGTAGCCTGGCTATTGTCGGATTCAAAACTGTCGGGCGCCACGCCGTTGATGGAAAAGTTGTCGCTGAAAGCGAAGATGGACGGAAGGAAGTAGTTGGCGATTCTGATCCGGTAGCGGTTCGAGGTTAACAGTCCGGCCGGAAGGTTCCAGTAGAAGGTTCCCGAATTGGGCGCTTGCGGTGAAATGGTTTGGATCAAGGTCGTGTCGTTGTAAAGCCCAAGCGTGACTTGGGTCCCGAAATAGGTCGAGTCCGGAGTATAGGCGATGGTATTGATGGAGCCGGCGGGCCAAGGCGTTTTCGCGTTGGGGGCCTGGAACGGGACATAATACGGCGCGACAGCGGTGTCGTATGCGTTCACGGAGAGCGCGTAGGATCCATATCCCCTAGGGCATTTCACTCTCGCGAAATAGGTTCCCGAATATGCCGGGGTGAGGATCATGCGGATATTGGAGCCCACGCCGAAATTGCGCGGACTTCCAGCACTGTCCACGAAATAAACCTGGAACGAATCCGGGAAGGATGCGGTTGCCGTCGTCACGCGCAGGGACAGCAAATATTTTTTCGTCTTCGTCGCGCTGAATCGGATCCAATCCTCATCGGCCAGGGTCAAGTTGCGCAATTGGCCGCTCCCGTCCGTTCCAATGGAATCGGCCGCGCGCAGGCTGTCGTCCGGTTCATACCAATCCCTGTCCATGCCTTTCACGGTGAATTCCTTGGAGTAGGCGACGAGGGTCGAATCGGATAGGCTGGCCATTTTAATCCGATAATGCGAAGAGGTGGGCAAACCCATGCTCGGGGCCCAGATTAAAGAGTCGTCGGAGACGGCGGAGGTCCCGAAGTTCAAGATTTGCGCCGAGTCACGCAGCAAGGAAACCGTTACGGAATTTCCCACGTTGCCGCTGCTCGTCCACTTGACGGTGGCGATTTTGCCGGAGCTGGACTGGAGCGTGTCACCGGCGCCTGGGGAAAGGACAGTGAACGCCCCGGCAAACAGGGAAGTAATGGAAAAGGCCGGGCTCAAGACGGTGATGCCGGGATTGTTCCGGCTGAATACCCGAATGCGATAGCCGCTCCCGAGGCCGAAGGATGATTGGACCGGAGACCAGAGGGCGTTTCCATTCGCGGTCGGCGCCAGGGCCAAGGTGGCGGCCCAGGCCGTGTCCTTGAACAATTGGATCCCGACGGCGGACCCGATGTTCCCGCTGGCGTTCCAACGGATGGTGAATGCGGAATTCATTCTGACGTCGGATTGCGCCGTGGGGGAGGCGATGGAAATTCTCCCCGAATAATTGGAGACCAAGGCGAAGGCCGGGCCGAAATCCCATTTGGCCGAGTCCTTGACGCTGGTGATTTTAAAGCGCAAGGGAATTCCCGTCCCCAATAAATAGTTTGTGGCCGGAATAGACGCGGCCGGGAGCCACGAGAACCCACCCGCGCCCGGTGGATACACATCCAATGTTGCGAGAAATCGTGATCCGGTGTACAAATCCATGCGTTGCGAATCGGACTGGACCGCCGCCACCGCCGTCCAATTAACGGTAAAGGACGAATCCATATCGACGCCTTGGCCCGCGCCCGGGGTCGCGAATTGGAAATATCCGTTGCCGCCGGCGGGCGTCGCCGGGTCGATGCCGCTGTTGCCGAGCAGGCAGCCTTGCAGCAGCAGGCCTGCAAGCAGCGCCGTGAGAGCGGCCAACAGGGCCAGCAGCGCGGCGAAAGCGCCACCGATAAGCCGAGAGGAGGTGGAGGGACGGGAGGGAAGGTCACGCATGTCGGTACTCACGGGTTGGATCAGATTAGGTATGAAAATGAAAAAGGCGCACCCAAGAGGTAAAAAAAATGCACGCGCTTCCGACCGGTGGATCCAGTTCTAAATTGTGAAAAACCCCGAATACCGCCGTTCACCCAGCCCCACGACCTATGCGCGGATCGACGCGGGCTTCGCAGGCTCGGTAGGCGCAACTCTGCAACCGCAACTTCGTAGGCTCGCTACGGTAGCCACGGCTCCGGAATCGCGCCTCGGAAGGCGCACTGCGGAAATCGGACTTCCCTGCCCGGACTCGGTCCGCCCGGACCCGGTCCGCCCGGACCGAGTCCGGCCGGACCCCGTTACAGCCTCGGCCCAATTGTTACTTTTTAACCCAGGAAAAAACTTCCCCCTCATCCTCTCCAAAAAATTGCGCCTCGAATCCCTCTCCCTGCTCCGCTTTCGCAACTATGCCCAGCAGGACGTGGAATTTTGCCCCGGCCTGAATTTGTTGTCCGGCCCCAACGGGCATGGCAAAACCAATCTGCTGGAAGCCATCCATTACGGCTGCCTTGCGCATTCGCAACGCACGCGCAAGGACAAGGAAATGATCGCCTGGGGCGAGAAGTCCTTCGTGCTGCGCCTGGTGGGCCGCGTCGGCGGGGGCCCGGGTTCGGCCGCTGCGAATGAACCCAGGTCCTCCCAGGGGATGGTCGGCGTGGCGCTGGTCCAGTCCGTCGAGTACATGGAGTCGGGCCACAAACGCGTGAAGGTGAACGGCAACGAAAGCAAGCGCCTGTCGGATTTGATCGGACCCTTCGCGGTCGTCGCTTTCAGCCCGGAGGATTTGGATCTCATCCGGGGCGGACCCTTGCTGCGCCGCCGCTTTTTGGATGTGCTTTTGTGCCAATCGTCACGGGATTATCTCGATTCCCTGCGCCGCTACAACCAGGCCCTGAAACAAAGGAACAGCCTGTTGAAGCAGATGGGATCCGCCGATTCGTCGCGGAACGCATCCATCCGGGAAGACGTGCTGTTGGCCTTCGACGCGCCCCTGGTCGAAGCGGGCGCGCGCATCACGGTCTTGCGCCGCCGCGCCCTGGCGGAATTGTCCCCCCTGGCTACCGAGGCTTACGGATCCATCTCCGACGCCGCCGAGGCCCTGAGCCTATCGCTCTCCGGTTCGGCCTCACCGGCCGAAGACGAGGATGAGTTGCGCGTGGCTTTCCTGGCCAAACTCCTCTCCCTGCGCGTTCCCGAACGCGAGACGGGCGTCACTTTGGCCGGTCCCCACCGCGAGGATTTGGAATTGCTCCTCTCCGGCAAACCCGTGCGCGACTTCGGTTCGCAAGGGCAGAAACGATCCGTGGCGCTCAGCCTCAAGCTGGCGTCGGCGCATTTGCTGGAAGCCAAAAACGGCGTCCCGCCCATCCTCTTGTTGGACGACGTATTCGCCGAGCTCGATGAGGATCGCCGCCGCCGCATCGGGGAAATGGTGCGCGGACGCGGCCAGGTTTTCATCGCCAATCCCCGCCCGGCCGACCTCCCTT
>JADGQO010000063.1 GCA_017881725.1 Fibrobacteria bacterium | reverse complement strand
CCGGAACGCTGTAGTTGTAATTGCTACCGCAATTTTTTCCCGTCCCGTCTTTGGTGCATTTCGTGCCGTCCATTTTCAAGTACACATCGGCGTTCGGCACCACATCGGTGATGATATGCTGGAAAGTATGCCACTCGCCTTGCGTGAAAATCACCGTGTCCTTGCCGCCGAAATTGATGCCTTCCATGACCGGATGGGTTTTCTCCGAAGGGGTGATGAAAACGGGTGCGCTAACGGTCAAGCGCGAGGATTCGCCATTGTACAACACGGGATGCAAGGTGTTGTAATACCATGGCCAGTTGGTGGAGGATTGGGAGTCGCCGGAGGAATGCATGACGACGACGGCGTTACCCTGGGTCTCAACAAAATCCTGGACGGCCGTTTTCCCCGCAGCCGGAAATTGTCCGGATTGCGCCCAATAGGAGATGTAGTTTGCGAAAAAAACCTGGTAACCGGCCAATTTGGCCGCAGTGACTTCGCTGCCTTTATTGGTCGGGTTGGTGACGTCCACAGTCCAGCCTTCCGCCGCACCGATGCGTTTCAAGGTCGTCTCCATGTTTGGATAGCCGACGGTATGGTTATATCCATACGTAAAGCTGCCGACCAGGATGGCTTTCAAGCGGGATTTTAAGACAAAAGACTTGCCTCCAACCGTCACAACGCGTTCCTTCGCCAACGGCACGGTTTGAGCCTGACTTGTACCCATCAATCCCAGGCACAAGGTTGCTGCGACTCCAAACGCGGTCAGCCCAGCGCCCAGACGTCCTGAATTTCTTCCCCCCATGACCACTCCTTTAATGACGCAAGTTTTCACTTTTAGCGGATTACATGCTCCATTGGAATTGGAGTAGGTAGTACCAATCGGACTTGCGATTGGTAACCGGCGTCTTCGACGGGGCCCCATTCTCGTCCTGAACCCGGAAATGATCATTCGCCGCTTGCAGAAACAGATCGAGTCCGGTGTACAGATTGCGTTGTATGTATAACGACCATTTCCAATCGTCTTCGGCGTAAAGGCCCGCCGCGCGGTTTTTCTCGTAAAGCGCGGGATTGCCGGCGGGGAAGGCCGGTTGGGGCAGGCTGTTGATGTATTGCTGGGAACTGTTTTCCGGATAAGGATTGCCGAAATGTTCGACCTGAAAGGAGGCCGAAGTCAGGATGCCGAAAGTGGGGATATCCACGCCTAACATAACGGGAATGCGCTGATTGATATTCTCGTAATAATAGGGTTGGTTTTGCAATCCCAAAACAGCCGCTTCCGCGAACAGTTTGAACGAGCCGGATTTTTCTTCTTCCATGCCCAAAAGGTTTGCGATATTCATCGACGCCCTACCCATGACCTTAATGCCTTTAAAGGTCAACACCGTGCTGGTTTTTGCGCGGAGGGTATCCTTAGTGGCGGTAACGAATATCGTTCGTCCCAGGGAGTCTTTCCCGATGCTTACGAGTGGCGTTCTCCCATCGGCTTCGGTGTAATTGGCAATGTTGCCTTCCATGTCCTTAAGGCTGCCGCCCGCGAAGCCGAGTTGATGATGGCCGCCGATGGTGACGGTATCGTTGATAGCTGGAATGGCCGGAAATTTGTCGATTTCGACATAGGTATTCGTGGGCCTATTCGGAGTCGTGACGCTGGGTTTGATGGGCAGATAGCGATGCAAGGAAAATCCCGCTCCGAACTCAAAAACTTTCCCGGTTTTGAGGGTGGCGACATAGGACGGGGAAAAATCAAAAATGGGCACTTCGCTGAATTCGCTAAACAGTAGAAAATCTTGACGCAAGGCGCCCCCAAGCAATTCCCAGGTCAGCTTTGCGCCCATCGATTTATACTTGAAATCGTTCATCCACACCCATCCGCCCGAACCGCCGGTATGTACTATACTGGGATACGCCTCGCTACGCAGCAGATATTCGCCGAGGTTTTTGGCGTCCGGATTGTAATCGTACCCGAAATAGCCGACCTTGATGTTGAGGTTTGAGGTAAAATCAAATTTAGCCGAAGCTTCCGAAATACCCGGGCCGAAGGCGATTCGGGTGGTGGCGGGATTGGACGTTTCCGGAATGGGTTTCCAAAACAAGCCGCCTACGCCGATGTTGACATGGAGGCGGTCATCCATGGTCGCTGAGTATGTCAAGGCGATCCCGTCGCGATTCAAAAAAGCTTGGTTCAATTTCAGCGGGGGATCGGATCCCTCGTCGTCGCTAATGACCGATCCTTTCATGACTTGGCCTGCGTCTACGAATCCGAGCACGGAAACATTGCGTTCTACCTTATGGCTTTTCTTGTCATCTCCAAACGCGGGATGAACCCCTGCCAGGCCGGCCGCTACGGTGAGCGCGGCGATATTGGCTCCGAACCAGGCCGTGAAGAACTGATGGGTTGCTCTCATGAAGCCCTTTCCATGAACTTGAATTGCAAATTCGCGCGCCATGTCCGACTCACATTCCCCATTCCAAATGGGCGATGAAGTACCATTGGCTCTTCGTGACCGTTTGCGGTGCGGCGGACGGCAATATGCCGCCGGCGTCTAAGGTCTGCAAGCGCATATGGTCGTTGGCGATTTGGACCTTTGCCCGCAGGCCCGGAAAGAGGGTCCTTACGGCATGGACGCTCCATTTCCAATCGTCT
>JADGQO010000062.1 GCA_017881725.1 Fibrobacteria bacterium | reverse complement strand
AATAAAGAACCCCGCGGCAAGCCACGGGGTATTGAAACCAGGGGAAATGCAAAAGTCGAGAATTGCATGCAAATACCTAATCTAAAGCCGCAGCAAGCTGTGGGGAATTGACCCAAGTGATTAAAGAGGCGTTTTTCCTTACCCGCGAAACTTTTCGCGGAGTCCAGGAAATTGTTGATGATATCCTTTTCGTCAATCGGGCAAACTAGAATTTGTTCATTTTTAATGTCCCCACCAGCATAGATCGGGTTGACATGCCGCCTGTTTTCAGCGCAACCGATTAAACTTACGGCAAACAGCATTAAGATCGCGTATCGCAAGAAGCCTCCATAAAAGTTCGTCGAAACCAGGTACGGAATTGAATGATACTCGATTTTCCCCGCATGGATGTCCAAGAACGGGACGCGTTGGAGTCATTTCAACTACAGACGCTGGAAGGTCAACGCGGCCGCGGGTTGGCGTTTGGCCAAGGCCGCATCCAAAGCGTCCATCAGGCTCTGCATGGAAAAGGGCTTGCGTAGGAATTGCAGGGTTCCTTGTTCGCATTCGCGGGCCACTTCCTCGGTCTCATCCAACCCACTCATCAGGATCACGGGAAAATCGGGATGGGACACGCGCAGCCTTCGCGCCAATTCCAGGCCGGTCATATCGTATAGGTTCACGTCGGAAATCAGGGCCGTGTAGTCGATCATGCCCTTAGTGAATTCTTCCGCCGCAAGGTCGCCGCGATGCAAGGTGGTGACCAGGATATGGCGGGACTCCAAGGCACGGCCTAAGGTTTCCAGAAATTGGACATCGTCGTCGACAACCAGCAGACGGACGGATTTCAGTGAGTAACCGGAAGCGGTTGCGGACTCGCCTTCCGAACTTCCTATTGGCTGGGTTTGGGCCGCGCTGGGCAGGGATATGGTCATGGTGGTTCCCTTGCCCATCTGGCTGTCCACGGAAATGCCTCCGCCGTGGCTTTTCAGGATGCGCATGACCGACGCCAATCCCAAGCCGCGCCCCTTGGGTTTGGTCGTGAAAAACGCTTCGAAAATTTTTCGGGTCAGTTCCGGCGTCATGCCTTTGCCCGTATCCGTCACGGCGATTTGGACGAACTCCCCGTCCGATAACGGCGGGGTGTAACGGTTGCGTTCTGCCTCATTCATCCCAGCGCGCAGGCGCCCGGTCATGGTAATAGCGCCGACTCCCGACATGGCATCCACGGCATTGCGTATCAGGTTGAGAACCACCTGGCGGATTTGCGTTTCGTCTCCCAATACGTTGGGCAAGGTCCCGGCGAAAGCCCCGGGCAAGGTTCCGGGGAAGTCCATTTTGATGGCGATGCCCCGGGGAATGATGACCCGGCTGAACTCGGCCGTATTGGCCGCCAGGGCCATCAAGTCCAACGGCTTCACCTGGAATCGCCCGCGCTGGCCGAAGGCCAGCATTTGCTCGGTGAGATCGGCCGCCCTTTGCGTGGCCGTGAGGATGCCCCGTAGGTTGCGTCCGGTTTCGCTGGCGGCTGAGATGCCTTTCGCCGCGATTTCCGCCGTGGCCATGATGACGCTGAGCACGTTATTGAAATCATGCGCGATGCCGCAGGCCATTTGTCCCAGGCTTTCCAGGCGCTCGGACTCGAACAGTTTCTGCTCCATGATTTGGTTTTCAGCCAACAGGCGATGCCGTTCCAGGGCCCCACGGATGGTTTTTTCCAACAAGAAAGGATCCATCCGATCCTTGACCAGGTAGTCGGCCGCGCCCGCCGCTGCGGCCTGCACACCGATGTCGGCCTTCTCGATTCCGGTATACAGGATCAACGGGGCTTTGCATCCCGCTTGCGACGCGGCGCGAATCAAATCCAAGCCCGTGGTGCCGCCCAGGTTTAAATCGATCAGGTACACATCCTGGCGCGCTTCCAGGATTCGACTCAATCCCCGGGAAACCTCCGCCTCCCATTCCAATTGAAAAGGGAAATTTTTGATTTCCTCCAGATTGTGGCGAAGGATATCCGCATCCACGGTATTGTCATCGATAAGAAGGATGCGTATTGCTGAAGTCATCTATCCCGGCCTTTCAATTTCTGGTGGATGCGTTTCCCAAGGACCAAACAGGAATTAGATTTTATTTTGTCTATTTGTCAAAGAATAATATCATCCTTGGTGCCGAAATGCTGATGTTTTGTATTAGAACCCGGACAACGGCGTGAGCTCCGTCGAAGGCGCGGGATCTCCCGCGGGAGATCCGTTTTTCAAGGCCCTGGAAGCCTCCCCCCAGGCGGTCCTTTTGGCCGACAACCGCGGCAAAATCCTGTACGTGAACGCCGTGACCGTGAACCTATTCGGTTTCAGCGAACCGGAACTGCTGGGCGCTTCGGTGGAAAAGCTAATCCCCGGGCGTTTCCAAAAGGCCCATGGCGCCCACATGCACGGCTTCATGGACAATCCCCGGGCGCGCTCCATGGGTCCCAGCAGCGAAGTGTTCGGCATGCGCAAGGATGGCCGGGAGCTTCCCGTGGAAATCGCGTTGGGTCCCTTCGAAGTGAACGGACAATTGCGCGTCATCGCCTTCATCACCGATATTTCCGTGCGCAAGCATACGGAAGCCCGGATCCAGCAGCAAACTGCGGCCTTGGATAGGTCCAACCAGGATTTGGAATCGTTCGCTTACGCCGCCTCCCATGATTTGCAGGAGCCCTTGCGCGCAGTGATGGGGTATTTGCAATTGATCCAAAGGCAATTCGCCGAGGCCCTGCCCGACAAAGCCGCGGACTTCCTGGCCAAGGCCATGCACGGCGGCAACCGCATGAAGGACTTGATGGACGCGCTCTTGCAGTATTCGCGCACGGGGTTGGACCAGACGGAACAGGA
The DNA here is from genome assembly GCA_017881725.1 of Fibrobacteria bacterium. Taxonomy (GTDB): domain Bacteria; phylum Fibrobacterota; class Fibrobacteria; order UBA11236; family UBA11236; genus Chersky-265. Next base: position 15,916 of record JADGQO010000062.1, on the reverse strand, counting down.
AATCGATTTGCAGTCCATGGTGAATGAAATCATCCGTGATTTCCATCTCCTGATTGAAGAGAGCCAGGCGGAAATCCAAATCGGCAGCCTGCCCACGGTGCGTTACAATGCCGTGGAACTGCGCCAAATTTTCCAGAACCTGATCGGCAATGCGCTGAAGTTCCGAGCCAAGGACAGGCCTCCAAAAATCCGCGTCGGCTACACCGAGGGCGTCTTTTCCATTTCCGACAACGGCATCGGCATCGCGGCGGAATACCACGGCCGACTATTCCAACTTTTCCAGCGCCTGCATGACCGGGGAACCTATCCCGGCTCGGGAATCGGCTTGGCCTTGGTCGGCAAAGCCATCCGCAGCAGCGGCGGCCGGATATGGCTGGAGTCCAAGCCCGGCGAAGGCTCCACGTTTTATTTCACGCTCCAGTCCAAGCACGCGCAAGGGGAAGCACATGCGGAACACGCAAACATCGATGGTTGAATCCCTTTTGGTGATCGAGGATAATCCGGCCGATTTGGAAATGGTGAAGGAGTGGTCGCGCGCGACGCCCGCCCGCCTGCGTCTCAGCTACGTGACCGACGGGCAGGAAGCGTTGGACTGGTTGAAGTCCGCGCGGGCGGCGAACGATTTGCCTTCCTTGCTGCTCTTGGACATCAACCTACCCAAGCTCAGCGGAATCGAATTGCTCGTGACCTTGAAGCAGGACGAACGGCTAAAAAAAATTCCCGTGGTCATGTTCACGAGTTCCGACGCGGACAGCGACGTGCAACGCTGTTACGGACTGCACGCCAACGCCTATGTGGTCAAGTCCATGGATTTGGGCCGGTTGTTCGCGTCCTTGGACGACATCGTATCCTTTTGGTTGCACACGGCCAAGCTATCGGGATCACAGAGGGACTAATAGCCGCCCCGGGCCGCGCCTACCGAGACAAGCCTACCGAAGCGAAGCTCGGTAGGCACCGGAGCCCGCGTCGATCCGCGCATCCTGGCGGAACTCAGCGACCCCCAAAAAACGGTTTCGATTGAGCTAGGCGCGTCCAGCGGGTTTTCCTCGTCGGCGGTACATTATCGGCCGCCCTTTTAACGGGAGTAGTCGGAAATCCGTTCGCCGCACCGGACCCGAACTATCACATCTACTTGCTGTTCGGCCAATCGAACATGACCGGCGGCGGAGCCTCGAACCCCGTCGTCGTCATTAAAAACCGTAACGGCAAAGCGCTGGGCGAAGGCCAAAAAGCCATTAGGCTGAACGTCGACGCGCCTTGATTAAGACTTGGTAATTCAAAACGCAAGTCACTCCGTAATCCAAAATGAAAACCGTTATGGAACCATGCTGTGGTTCCTTTACGGGCAGGCTCACTTCCGGGTCTGTTTAAGATGGACAGTCGGGGAATTGCGGCCCACTGGAATTATTCTTTCTCAGGCGTGACGCGCGTGAATATCGAGAAATGATTATCATTCCTGGAACCCATGCGACATATTTTTTTCGTCTTCCTCCTTGCCTATGCCGTGCGCGCCGCTCCCACTCCGCCGGACGACCAATATTTCTTAACCTTAAAATATGGAGAGTCCCAGCTTGCAGTCCGCGATCTCTGCTTTGCCGACAGCAGCGCGTATTTTAATCAGTCCGAAAATTTTTCCGCCAGCTACCTGGCGCTCAAGGAGTTGGATAGAATCGACCGGGATACCCAAGCGGAAAAATAAATGGCGCGGCCCTAGGGTTTGGGTTTTACGTCGCGGCCTCTGTCCTCAATTATTATACCGGGGGCGGAAATAAACCTGGAATTTACATCGACCGGAAAACCGGGCATATTCTCGGGGCCATAGTTTTTGGAATACCTTTCGCAACGTTAACTTCGGCGCTCTACGGTTTAACCGGAGAAAAAGTCCCTTACCGATCCAAAAACCCCTCGCAGGGCGACCCGCTGCGACGCGCGTATGCATGCTCCCAACACCCGATTCGGGCCATGAGTTGGGATTCCTCCCTCGCAGGCGCACACAAGGTCGTCGACACGATCCAGGCGAACGAAAGACCGCGCTATAAAGATCTCAAGCCGGATATCGATCGACAAAAACATTTGGACAGCCTGCTGTTTGCGCGGTTTCCCCAGCATAACCGCATCGAAGTCGCGACCGGATTTATCGGTCCGCCGTTCGGTTCCGGAGTGTCGCGGGAATTCTGGCGGATAGCGGCCACCCACCTCGTGACGGCCCGCGAAGGAAATGTGCTCTACGCCACGGTTGGCTTTTCCAAGACGGCGAAAGTGGAGGAAATCGGCAGCACCAATATGGTGGATATTCTGGCCGGTTCCGAGCGGCCTTTGGTCGCAAACCTGTACGGCCATGTCCGACTGGGATTGAAATGTTTGTACCCTACCGACATTTTCGGCGACGAATTCGTTTTCCCCGCTGTGATGCTGGCTACGGAATGGGGATTATCTTGGAAATGGGATCGATGGGATCTGTTCGTCGAAGGCTCGCTTCCCCGCTGCGGGCGGCGATGCGCAGGATTTCCGATACCGAAGCGCGATGCAAGCTGGTTAAAAAGGAATCGATGCTCGTGCCGCGCGGAACCTGAAGCGGACAATTCGGGGGGATGTCTCGCGGGGAAGCCAGGGCGGCGTTCTGACCCGGATTGGCGCGAATTGTCCACAGGGTTTCTGATGGCAGCGAGGGCAAGCGGACGGGCTGAACAGCGGAAAGCCGCCGCCGGAAAAACCCCCGGAAGACTTTGCCCCGGAATTGGCGGCGTTCGTGGTCGCGCTCATAGGTTGGAAAGTTCAGACAGGCTCATGAGTCGGCCTCGTAGATAGTGGAAATCAGCAAATGTCATCGCTCGAATTCGACGGGTTTTCCCAAGCAATAAAATCTAATCCAATGTCGACGCCGGGAATGTGATGCCACTCACGGTCCTGTCAGGCTGTTACAGGTACCAGTCAATGCCTTCCAGGGTCCTGTCAGGCTGTCAATGGTGCCGGTCAACGCCTTCCAGGATCGCGACGAAATCATCGCGGAAATCCACAAGCCCATCAGCGCCCCGGCCGGCACCATTTCCCGGTGGGACGCCTTTTTGAACGAGCAGGAACGGAAGGGTTCGCTCGTCCGGGCCAAGCGCAAGGAATCCAACCTCATCGCGCAGTTGAAAAAGTTGAAACCCATTCCCGGCGGTCCCAGCTTGCAAAAGTTGCTGGACGAAACTCGCGCGGATCGATTCTAATGGCGAAGGCTTACTTCGACTCCAGCGTCCTGCTCGCCGTATTGCTCGGTGAACCCAAAGCGGCGCAAGCCGCCGCCCTGTGGCAGGAACATACCGATCGGGTTTCCTCGATCCTGATGGAGGCCGAGTGCTTCGTCAACCTTCGGCGTTACGCCCACTTGTTGGGGAAAAAGATTCCTGCAGGTTGGTTGGACACGGCGACCTCGGTGCTTACCGAAAACATGGAGGGATTGTCCGTGCAGAAGGTGGATTCGGACATCATGGAAATCATCCGCCGGGAAGCGCGGCTTTCGGATTGTCGAACCCTCGATGCCATCCACTTGGCCACGGCGCTCTTCTATAAGGAACGGGCCGACGGGGATTTTTTCCTCGTCTCCTTCGATGAAAAAATGCGGCGCACCGCGACCAAGTTGCATTTGACGGTTCTCCCGGCTTCGCTTTAGCAGGGTGTCGATCCAGGAATAATTTTCGAGTGGGGGAAGTTTCCCCCTCGCTCCAGCCTCCTCGAACATGATTCGCCCTTTGGGCGTATCATGCCCTGCGGTGGCTTCCGCTACCCCCTCGCCGGGGCGCCCTGTGCAGCGACCTTGCCCCGGACCCCGCAACTGCGCGGCACGCAGCTTCGGAGGTGGGAACTGGATGGGGGGTCTGCGTTTCGATTTACCTTTGCCTTGACAACCGTCCGGGAACCAGGCATACGCGAACTCACGCTTGCCGAATCGGATGGGAAGGAGATGGGCATGGGACTTTTGAAGTTGGCGAAGTGGCAATGGGAGGGGTATCCCCTCTATCATCGGGCGCGGATAAATCTCCTGATCCATATCGCCCTGGTGCCCTTGTTCCTGGCGGGGAACGTCGTTCTGCTTGTCGGCATCGCGCGGGCATCCTGGCCTGCGGCGGTCGCAGGCTTGGCCGCCATGGCCGTCTCCTTCGCGGCCCAGGGAATCGGCCATGGCCGCGAAACCAATCCTTCTGTGCCCTTCGCTGGACCCGGCAACGCTCTCGCGCGCATTTTCCTGGAACAATGGATTGCCTTCCCTCGCTTCGTAATTTCCGGGGGCTGGCTTCGCGCTTTTCGAAGCGCACGCTAGGGCCTTTGCTGGAGGGTGCGGGCAGGGTAACGGGGGCGTTACGGGGGTGTCCCCCGTTGGGTGGGGTGTGCCGAGGGTTCATGGACCAAAGGCCCATGAAATCGAGGCCAGGGGAGGTGCGCCTCCCCATTAACGTTGCCGGGGTTTACCCAAGGAATTCGACTGGGAACATTTTCAAGGCGTGTGATGACGACCGGCCGCATCGAATCCATGCGGTACCGATTTTTTCCCGCCCGCACTCGGTGCAGCCGTGCCAGGCCCGGATTTCGACCCCTGCCCTTGGTTGCAGGTGAAGTCATCGAATACGGTTCGGTTGGCGAGGGCATCGTTATGGCTGAGGCTGACTAATGCCAATTGGGAGCGGGGACCCGTGCCCTGGGTGGTGAAATTCTCGGCGATGACCTTCCAGGGAGCGTCGGCCTTGTTCTTGTACCAGGCGGAAAACTTTTTGCCCTTGCGAGCCAAGCGGATCCAGACCGGATAGCCCGATACGCCCGCGTTGATATGCGAATCCAAAGTGCCGACCGTGCCCGTGGAATCGTAGAACGCGTTGTAATTGTTGCCCGGGATCACGTCCACCACCACATAGCCGCCCTTGGAAAGGTCGTTCACGTCGTTGGCGGCCAGGATGCCCGCTTGGGCCCACTCGAAGGTGTTGTCCTGCGACTCGATTTTCACCGACACGTCGAAGTTACCCGCTTCCGGGGCCAGCGCCACGCCCACGAATTCATTCACGTTCCCGTACACGTCGCTGCCCTTGCCCGTCAAAGCCAGCTTGCCTCCGGATACCACCGCCGACCCGCCCGGCTCGCCGTCCTTATCGAGGAAGGTCCAGGCGGAGCTCAGGGTCGTTCCGTTGAAATCGTCCCCGCATTTGCAGGGAGGCGTGGAATGGGCCGCCAGGGCGCGGAAACCAGAAGGGCCAGGAACATATTGTTGCCGATGATTTGCATGTGACCTCCGTAATGTTATCCGCGAAAAGATATATCCTCCGGGAAGGCGCGGGGCCGTTCGCAACGATTTCGCAAAAAGATTATTCGTTTGCGGTCAATTGAAAACTATCGTTACGAATGAAACAATCGGAAGAGAAGTTGCGGGATCACCGGGAAGAATCCCGAAAACTCGCGGCGCAGACTCCGTTACCTGTCGTCATTCGACCCTTCCCTACCGATAAAGTCAACCCAGCGAACCGAAGTCAGCCCTGCACCATTCAGCCCACTACCTTTCAATACATCGACAGTGAAACTGTTTTTATGCCAACGCAACTTCGCCTGGCTGGAACTTCGCGAACCGGGCGCATGGGAACCGGGATGGATGGAAGCCGATTGGCCCATCGGCGTCCACTTGAAGGCCAGCACCTTGCCCGCGCCGCCTTCTTCTTCGAACACGACCCGATCACCGTTTGTGAGTTCCGTCACGTTTAAGCCGTTGACGAGATCGATGGTACCTGCGAAGTTACCCATCTCCTTGCCCGGGGCCATCCAACCCACGGATTCGCAGGTATTGGCGTCGTAAATCGTGACCTCGCCGCGTCTGCGGGAGTAGCGGCCATTGTCCAAGTATCCGACATAGATGTACTGGGAGTCCGCCGTGAAGGATATCGGCAGGGTCATCACGTCGCTGCCTTGATCGAGGTGAACCTCGGTGCTCCCTTTCGTGTCGTATCCCAGGTCGACGGAACACCTGGGGGCCACGGGATGCGACTTTACAAAATCGTCGTAGACGTAGATGCGATTGGACATCCAGGCGTTGGTGGCCGTAGCGAGGTACATCCGGTCCTTGGACGCGATGTACTTCAAGCGAGGAACGTATCCCCCGTTTTCCGCGAAGGGAACCGAAAACCGAACCACGGAATCGATGCGGATGTTCGGCACTCCGTTGGACTGAAGTCCGGTGACGGGAAGCATGAAGATGCCGCCACCCTTGAACTGGGGCTGAACATTTCCGGTGCCTCCGAACCAGATGTCGCCTTGCTCATCAATATCCAAGCCCTGATTGTACGAACTCCAGGTTTCCCAGATCCCGAATTCATTGGACTGGGGGTTGCCGTCGCCGTTCTTGTCGATCCAATACCATCGGTTCCGTTTGTTGCTCTCGTCGCGAATCCAGGTGGGAAGCGTATCGGCCCAAAGCACCGCTTGGGGGTCGGCATAGTTGCAGATGAAGGCCGTGGGGATGGCGATTTCGCTGGTGTCCGTGAAACGCGCGACGTAGACGAAATCACCGTACATGTTGGTGTTGTATTGGAACCGCTTTCCACCGATGCGTCGAACCCACTCGGTTTCCATGGGCGTGGTCAGGCGCGGATCCTTCGGGTACTTGAAGGGATCGAGCGTGACTCCCGTCAGCGACCAGCTTTTGCCTGCAGCCTTGGTATAGTCCATGCGGAACCGCTTCCCGTTCAAATAGACGTCGCGCCCTTCCGAGGCGGGATCCGCGTCGGCAACATTGACGAAAGCCAGTCCCTGCTGTTGCCACGACAGGACGGTGTCGTTGGTTCCGGTGATGATGTTCTTCTGGATTTTGAAGGCGCGGATGTCCGTGCCGCCCATCGTCTGCATGGGAAGACCGGTGTTGCCCACATAGACGGTGCCCAGGCTATCGACCGCAAGTCCCCGGATTCCCCAGAATCGTCGGATGCCCACCTGACCAGGAATCCTGGTCGAATCGCCTTGGGTCGAACGAACGAAGACGCCGCCTTTGTTACCGAACGTGCGAATCGGTTTGGTAGGATTGCCCGGCGCGAAGATCTTGATGTCCTGATCCGGTCCGTTGTCGGCGACGAGAAGATTTCCGTCGTTGTCGAAAGTCAAGGCGCTGGGGTCCTCGACCACGTTGTTGTAAATGGTGTCGCCGTTACTGCACGCTACGAACGGCAGGGAATCCTTCGGTGGAGGGCCTTGGTGCATCAAGAAATTCCGGCCCCAGAAATGGACGATTTGACATCGGGTCTTGAACACCGGCGCTGTTCCGGGTTGTCGCGCGTAATAGTCGACACGATCGGAGCGGATGGTGTCCTTCCACCATTCCCGCTTTCCGTACTGCGCTCCGCCATTTTGGGTGTTGTAGGAACAGTAGCCGCAACCGCCCTCGTCCCAGAAGGATGCGGTGAGCAGTAGTGGATTCGCCTCGCGGGTCTGTTCATCCGAGTACAGGATCATATCGGTGATGAAATTCTGGACGTGGTCTTCGGGCTTGCCTCCCGTGTTCGCGAGCCAATGGCGGGTGTGGAACGCTTCCGGTATCTCGGTGATTGCGGTGGTCGCGCCAGTCGCGGTGCTCGCGGAGTTGCAGTTACCAGCCAGCGCGAGAGCGGCGACGCATGAGACCGAAAATAATTTCCGGATTTTCGAGTGCATTTTCAAATCGTTTTCACCTTGACCACATACACATTCACCGGCAAGCCCAAATCCTTCTGCAGATCGATGCTGTTTTTCATAATCGCTTTACTGCACAGCAAGCTCCCGGACAAATTATACACTTCCACCATTTTCACTTTACCCGCGAATTCCGGATTGAAAGAGATTTTGCCCCCAGCCTTACGCATATCCACGGTATAGGAATTCGACGATTCTTTTTTCGATTGAGAGAGTACTCCAGCCGGTACCAGCGAGGCCGCAAAACGCCATGTGCCCGGATCGACATTGAACTTGATATACAAGCTGTCGGCATCCGTTTCCGAAACTCCGGCGACTCCGGAAACGCCTGTGATATTTGTGACGAATACGCCTTTATTCCAAACCGTGCGCCCGTTGGCCGTTACCGATTGCCAAGCGCGTTTCTTGGGGATTCCGACTAAGGCTTGGGTTCCCAATGGCGAGACCAGATTCATGATGAACTGGCTGGTGGACAAGGAATCATTCACCGTGATATTTCCTTTGATGGACGGCACCACCGCGTTGATGGCCGTCAACTGTGCCATCTGCGGCAAGACGCTGTAGCTGCTCCAGCCCGGCGCGGTCGGCGACACGCCGGCGATGTATTGCGAAAGCACGGTGTTGGGCGCGTTCCATCCGTGATTGATGGTCCCCTCGCTCAAGCCGTTCCACACTTCCCACAAGGTGGTGTAATTGGCGTCCACCATTTTCGCATAACGGTCTTTCATCCGCGTTAGCGCGAGCGAGTCGCTGTTCATTTTGCAAAGGGCCTCGAGCACGTATTTTTCCATATAGGGGCTGGCGAATGCCTGTTGCGTCAACACGGTACGAATACCCGCATAGTGCTGCGGTTGCGCCAGCCCGGCGATAACGGCCATGGCATTGGCGCGGTCATCCGGTGTCGTGACCAAGGAGGACATGAAATATTGCCCCGAGGTTTTCCAGTACGAGGTCACGAAATTGGACGAGATGCTGTTCATGCGCGTGCGGTACCCGGCCGTATCACCCGCATACCCGCTCATCGCAGCCATGGGGATGGCCGCCTTGAGCGCGAGATAATACCAGCAATTGTCGAGGACGTTGAAGTCAATATTGTTGCCCCAGTCGCCCCAGTTCCATCCGCCATCACGATGCGTCACTAATCCATTACTACCCATGCTCCAGACACCGAGGTATTTTTTCACTGCGGGATAGGCGGCGCGGATGGTCGCGCTGTCGTTGGTGTTCCAGAAATAATTCCAGAAGCCGTACCAGCCGACGGCCGCCAGCATCTGTTGCGGCAACTCCTCGGTCCAGAGCGTGGAGGGAGGGGAAACCAGGGTATTGTCGGCATGCTGCCAGCCCGTCAGCACGGCGATGTCCTTGCGGATCAGGGCATGGGCGGTGGGATCCAGCGAATAGAAAACTTTGCCCAACTGATTGGTCACGTCTCCCCACCACAAGCCCCGCTCGCGATCGGGACAGTCCATGAAATCATCGTGCATGCTCACGTAAAGCGTCCGCGTGGCTTTTTGCCAAAGCGTGGTATAAAAATCGTTGTTGCAGGAAAACTGTCCGGTGAATTCAGCGGGGTATCCGATTTCCCGGTACTGCAACGCCTCAATCGTGACGCCCGCGGGAATCGTATACTTGACCGTATTTCCCGAAATCCACATCAGGGTTTCGAATTCCTGCACGCCGACCTTGGTGATATATTCCGAACGCAGGCAAGGGCCTCCGTCGAACAAATACATGCTGTCGTACATATCGGTCTGAATGTTAATCAGTTACCCGGCCGTGGGCGTGCTGATCCGCAAATACACCGACACATGCGCATCTTGCGGAAGCCGAGCGTCAATGACTCCGCCCGGAGCGATGGTCGGCAGGGACGCCGAATTGGTGTAATTCACTAGTCCGCTATTTTTGAATTGCGGAAACGGGCGCTTGATCAAAGTATTCCACGGCGTAGTCGGAGGAATGCCTTTTACCGTAGCGGTTGGCCAGGTCGCGTCATCATATCCGGGCTGCTGCCAGCCATTAATCGCATCGTTCTGCGCGTTGAACCGAACATTGTATTCCGACAGCCGGAAGTTGGGCTGTCCTCCCGTGGTGGAATTTTCATAGGCCGGATGCGCCTGCAATTTCCAGGTCGCGTCGGACAGCACGGCCGTACCGCCGAAGTTACCGTCGAAAATAAATCCGCCTTTGCCGCTGCTATGATGATCAAAGCCTTCTTTGCCCCAGTACCAAACCTGCGCTGCGATGGTATTGGCTCCGGTCTTCAAATAAGGCGCCAGGTTCAAGGAATCGTAATAGGTGTCATTGTGATTGACGTTGCGTTTCAACTGACCTTCGAAAACCACGAGCTGACCGTTGATCCACAGCCAGTATTTCGAGTCCGCGGAAATCCGCGCATAGGCCGTGGCCGGAGCCGACGCCAGCGTGACGGTTTTTCGGAAACATCTTCCACTCCCGACGTGTTTTTTCAGAACTTAAAAATCCCCAACGGTAATAGTATAAGGGCGGCTGCCGCACCCCGCAGCACCCGTATGACGGAGCGATTCTCGGTCCATGCACAGAATATACTCCCGAGGGGGTTTGATATCACGCGGCGCTTTTCTTGTATTAGTTCCAAAAACGCAAACCGCCCTGGAATTCAGAATTGAGTTTGGATGAATCAAAACAGAATGGGTCGAACTACGTCCGGAATCATGAATTCGTTTAGAGGTCGAAAGTTTGGATTTGGTTTTTCGAAGTGGAGGGGGAGGCTCGTGCTTCTGCTTGCTCTCTTGGCTTTGGTTTCCGTTGCCTAGGGGCAGAATACCTGGTATCGTCAGAGTCAGCCACCCACTGTGCAAAACCTCAATTCCACCTTTTTTATTAATGCCTCAATCGGCTGGGCTGTGGGGAAATTCGGCACGATTGTGCATACTTTCGATGGCGGGGCTTCATGGTCCACCCAAACCAGCGGCACCACCCAGAATCTGCTCTTCGTTCAATTCACCGATGCCTCCAACGGATGGGCCGCAGGAACTTCAGGAACCATCCTCGAAACCGGCACTAACTTGCCTCCGACGGCGGTAACGTTATCGCCCGGCATGGAGGAATCCGTGGCCTCCGATTCCGTTGCCCTCCGATGGCGCAAAGGATCCGCGAACGTTACTGGATATCAAATCGAGATCAGTTCCGATTCCTCTTTCAAAAAAAAATGTGACCGCTTTTACACCGCATGACACGATCCAAGTCGTGAAGGGTTTGCAAAACGACGTAACGTACTACTGGCGAGTCGTGCAAATGAACGCAGCCGGTTCGGGGCCATTCGGGCCCACGGCGAGATTCGTAGTCCATCTGCCTGGGGGCGCAATCCGGGAAATGGCTCAACTGCAGAAAACCTTTCAAATCGGGAGAGACCATGCGCTGCAGTTTTCCTTGGCGGAACGCACATCGGTGTATGCGGAACTTTTCCGAATTGACGGGACGGCATCCTCGAAATTGGTGGACCAAGTTCTCATGCCCGGCAACTATCGGATTCCGTTGGGGCCAAGTAGTGGAATTCGCGTATTGCGTTTTCGATCAAGCCCGTATCGTTCTCAAGAGCCATCCCAACCCCTGTCTACGGCTTCGTATAATTCCCTCGGGAATGTTCGCCTGACTTTCCTTTCGGAATAGATAAGGAAGCCCAATCCGCTCCTTTGAATTGCTTCGCCAGGATCACGATCTGCCCTATGTGATAAGCGTAATGGGAAATCTGCCGGTTGATCGCCTGCACCAAAGACAAGGGTTCATTGCGTATCCATACCGTCTTTCCAAAATCCGCCTCGGTCAAGCCCGCGAGTGAGCGCTCCAAATAGCCCCATCCGTGTAAATAGAAATCCACTACGCTTTCTTTGGTAAGCTGGGCGTCCTCGAATTCGCCATCCCGATTCCGATCCGGTTTCTCCCCGTCTTCCGTGAAAAGATTCGTCCATCGCGATTTCATATTGCCATGCAGATGCTTCACGATGATGGCGATGGAATTCGCATCGTGTTGGTTGGAATTCAATTCCTGTTCCGAAAGCGCTTCGATGGAATTGAGCCCCAGCGACTTGTAGCGGGTGAATTCCGCCTGCGCGCTGTCCAGGTAGTCGATGTAAATACCCATACTTGTTCCTCCGGAACCGATGTTTGCGCGGTCGCCTAATTCTTTTTAAAATCAGAATTCATTTCCGAAAAGTAAATAAGTGGCCTGATGGTTCGCAGTCGGCGAAGGCGAAATGCCCCCGTACGCGCCTAACCCACTCTCCCACGTGACCACGCCAAGGCGTCGCTCCCTCCAGCGAGTCCAATTCGGCCGATTTTTCCGATCGGAAAGCGGAAAGATGGGGCTGGCGCAACCTCTCCAACAAAAACCGGCGCGGATGCACTAATATTTGGGAGAATCCCATTTATAGGGTATTGATCCCCCCTTGTACATGCGGGGGTGCTTTCGGTTTTTTCCGATTCTTTCCAGTTCCGTCGGGGCCCTTCCGGGATCCCAGAAATAGAGACAAGCTATGCAGCGAGTGATGCGCAAACACCTGATGATTGGTTTACCACTTTTAATGGTCGCCATGGTCCATTCCCAAACGATCAACGTGCGCGGTAAAATCACCGATGTCGCGAACAAGGCCATCGTGAACGCGACCGTGCAACTGCTGCATGCCAAGCAGACGACCACGTCCGGGGCAGACGGCAGCTATACTCTGAACGGCGGCACCGGGATCCAGTCAACTGCGCCTGGACTTTCCGGCAACATCCGGTTGAACCAGGGGGTGCTGGAACTGAGTCTCGTCCAGGCCGCCCCCATCCGGGTCGAGATTTTCGATGCCAAGGGAAATCTTCTGGACAAGACATCCCTGGAAAAAGCTGTGGCGGGAAGCTATCGATTCGACTTGGCTGGACGGATACCAGCGAATAACCTTTTGATCATCAAGGCCTCCATCGGCAAGGAGACGAAATCCTTCCCGTACTTCGCGGCGGGCGTGGATGGGCGATCCGCTTTTGCCACTAGTGCCGCAACTGCCGCTGGTGCCGCTAATGCAACTAATGTCACTAACGCCTCCACCGAATTTTTACCCAAGGCCGGAGGCATGCTCGCGAAGGTTGCCGCCATCGCGGACACGCTTAAGGTCTCCGCTGCCGGCTATGCCGCCAAGAGCGTGGAGATTTCTTCCTACGATACGACCGTGAACGTGACCTTAACCGCTGCGGAGGATCGCTGGGGCGGTCCCGGAAATCCTGCGGCACCGAGCGCCGGCTGCGGCAAACCACTCGGAACCTTGAAAACCGGTCATAACAAAATCACTACCGGCGGCACCGATCGGGATTTCATCATCGACATTCCCACCGATTATAAGCCCGGTAATCCGTACCGGCTTTTCTTCTGCTTCCATTGGTACGGCGGCACGGATGACAGCATCGCCAGCGGCCAAGTCGAATTCGCTCCGGCCGCGGTGGGCGGTCCCGATAATTACGCGTACTATGGCCTCAAACCGCTCGCCCTCAGCGCGAAGCAACCGGCGATTTTCATCGCGCCGCAAGGAATCAGCAACGGGTGGGGCGGGGGGGAAAAGGATCACGCCTTCGTCGACGACATGCTGGCCTTGGTCAAAGACAATCTCTGCGTCGATACGACCCGCGTCTTCGCGACCGGTTTCAGCTTCGGAGCCATGTTCACCTATTCGCTCTCGACGAATCATCAAAAGCAGTTCCGCGCCGGCGTAGGCATCGCCCCGGCCAATTGGAACATCTGGCTGCCCAGTCCCCTTCCGCGCGATCCCATCGCCTGGATGCAAACCACCGGCATGAGCGATCCGAATTGCAAATGGATCAATGATGAGAGCAAGCAATGGGGATCAAAGTTCATCGGCTTGCAGCGCGGCCAGGATAATGGCTGCACCGTGCCCACCGACATCCCCACGACCACGGTGGGGAGCAAAACACATGTGTGCTATGACTTCGCGGGTTGCAAGCAAGGATATCCGGTCAAGGTGTGCACGTTCGACGGCCCCCATGAAGCGAGCGTCGGCGACGGCGGCACCGGTAACGCGGGCAAGAATAGCTGGATTCCCCCCGAGTCCTGGAAGTTCTTCACGCAGTTTTGATGTCGTGGGATGGGGCTGCCGCCGTATGCCTCATCCACCCTCGTAGGCCCCATGCAGGCGCACATCCTTGCATTCAGATTGTTCTTGGAAAGCACGGATTAAAATTTTTCTTTCCGAGTATGGTGATCGACCCTTGATATAAAAACCAGGAGGTTCACATGCCGTTGAAGACCGGGAAAAGCAAAGCGACGATATCATCCAATATCGGCGAGTTGATTGACAGTTATAAGCGAACGGGTAAAATCGGCGCCAGCCATCCGAAGTCGGCCATCGCGGCACGCAAGCAGGCCGTGGCCATTTCCTTTGCCAAGGCCGGAAAGTCCAGGAAGAGGAAGGCTACTTGAAGTAGCCCATATCGCAGATGGCTTCCATGCAACCCTAAGCGAAGCTGCCGACGCCATTGTCAATGGATACTTGGATTTTGAACGACATGCATTTTATCCAGCGCGGATCGACGCGGGCTCCGCGGTCCCGGTAGGCGCGCCTCCGAAGGCGGGCATGGCGCGTAGCGGCTCGCGCTGGCGGGTGGGGTTGCATGTTTCTGGACTCTATCGGCACGCTCAGGACCAGGCCGAATCAGGGCTTTTGGTCAAATTCCGACATAAAATTCAATTATTCGCAGGTTATCAAAAATAGAGAGAGAATTGGAAGGACTTCCAAAATCCGTTCAAGAAGCATTTTACCAGTTGGTCAAAGATCTGAAAGCGCACGGACCCATGCCGAAAGGTTGGATAAACATGGGCAAGCTAGGCAAGGACTCGTACCATTGCCACCTAACTCGAAAATACGTGGCTTGCTGGTATAATGAAAATAACACAATATCAATTGAGGTGAATTATGTTGGCAGTCGTGAAGGAGCCCCATACTGAAATCCGACTTTCCGGAGTCGGCGCGCTGAGTGTTTTGGAATCCTTGAAGGCCATCTACAAAACGGTGACTGTTAAAGAAGAAAACGACGACGAACTTATTGATTCGGAACAGTCGGAGTGGTTTAAAAAGATGGACAAGGCGGCGACTCCCGGCATGGCCCTTCGGGTTTACCGGAATAATGCCGGCCTGACGCAGGACGAGTTGGGAAAGAAGACCGGGATATTGAAAGCGAATCTTTCCGGAATGGAAAACGATAAGCGCCCCATTGGAAAAAGTTCAGCCAAGAAATTGGCGGAAGTTTTTGAGTGCGACTATCAGCGGTTTCTTTAATCGTTTCCAGCACCAGCTCGCACGCGCAATCACGCCGTCTGCAACGCGCGGTCAAATCCTTCAAGGAGTTCGACCGGGACGGTCTATTCGGGGGTTTTGGCTTCGAATAGTCCGTGGCGCAGGCTTACTTGCATAGCAGGTTTCCGGTCCATCAAGCGTTGCGGAATCGAAACCGAAATCAGGCAGTCGCCGTTACATCCCCTGGCCCTACTCTCGGCGGTGCAGTTACTGACCCAGGCGACGGGTTCCCTTCAACCCTCAGCGCAGCTGCCACCGGACCAGCTTCCTGGCCACCTTTATCCCACCTGCATCCAACCTGAGGATATAGGCTCCACGGCCTATCGATGCGGGCAAAGCGACAGTATAATTGCCCGCAGGCTTGAAGCCTTCGGCGAGAACGGCGATGATGTTCCCGCTGAGATCCACGACATCCACTCTAACCGTGACATCATGTACAATTGCATACGAAACGGTTTTGTTTTTGCAACGCAACGAGACGCCCGCAGCAACCATTGCTTGTCCGGGCCTGATGACCGGCGCCGGCTGGCCGGAGTCATTGAGCACCATGAAATCGAAGAGCGAGTAACCCGTACCCTTCCCGCCTAGTTCCGTGCCGTACATGCGTACATAGCGCGCGGTGGCGGCAGCGAAGGTCTCGTCGGTTATCGATCGCGCCCCGGCCTTGGTGGTGCTGAACACGTCCGTCCAGGTGGCATTGTCAGTGGATACCTGGATCTTGAACGACTTCGCATACGTCGAATCCCATTTGAGAATCACCCGGTTTACCGGCATTGACGCGCCGAGATCGACGGTGATCCATTGCGGATCGCCCGCTCCGCTCACCCATTTGGTGCTCATATAATCCTGCCAAGTCGCCGGGCTGGTGACGTTGCCGGGCACGTCGGTTCCGCTGCTCGAAGATGCCGTCGCGGTTT
>JADGQO010000061.1 GCA_017881725.1 Fibrobacteria bacterium | reverse complement strand
CCAAATAAAGAACCCCGCGGCAAGCCACGGGGTATTGAAACCAGGGGAAATGCAAAAGTCGAGAATTGCATGCAAATACCTAATCTAAAGCCGCAGCAAGCTGTGGGGAATTGACCCAAGTGATTAAACATGTACTGTGCGCACCTCATCGCCAACACTTTATTGGTAGGTGGAATTTCCCCAAGCCAACCCATTGATCCGAAAAATAGGCCGTTTAGCTCAGCAATTGAGGTTCGGTCTAAAATGGCCAAAATTTAGCCAAAAACGCCATTTCAAATCTCTCCCAAGACTAGCGCGTACCAATTATATTTGGTATGATGTTCGAAAGGATGCTTCATGCCCATAAGTGGCAAAGAAATGCTCAAGAGGTTCGAGAAAAACGGATGGACAAAACGAAGGCAGAATGGAAGTCATGTGATTGTTGGAAAAGGTTCTGAGCGCGAAACAATCCCGATGCACAAGGAATTGAAAAAAGGTACAGAGCATGATTTGCTTAAAAGATTAGAGGAGGTCTAAGGAATAGGTGGATGAGCGCGGGCGCCAATTATTTGATTGTTATACGGACTATAGAAAGTGAAATAATATGAAATATCATTTTGCAATACATAAGGAAGAAAATGGGTACTGGGCCAAGTGCATTGAATTGCCTGGGTGCAGAACTGAAGCGAATACTTTTGACAAGCTCCTCGAAAATATGAAAGAAGCCTTGGATCTTTATTTGGATGAACCGATGGAATCCGATGTTGAATTCCATTCCCCGGACGCTTCAATTAAAGGCAAGGGAATTGTAGGAATTCCGGTTTCACCCAATATTGCCTTGGCCATGATGCTCAGAAATACAAGAAAAAAGCATCGCATGACTCAAAAGGAGACGGCTGAAGCCATGGGCATGAAAGGATTATTCAGTTATCAGAGGCTTGAATCATCAAAGACTGCAAATCCCGAGCTTGCAACACTCGACAAGATTAAAAGTGTTTTTCCGGAAATCGATTTCGATTTCATTATTCAGGGAACTAGTAGAAAGAACACTCATGTAATTTCAGTCGAAAATGAATGGATGGTTGTTTTTGAAAGCGATTTTAAAAACTCCGGAGTTTATAAGACTCAAGAAGCCGCCATTAAAGCCGCGAGAGGGCTCTCCAAAAAAATGAGTGGGGAGTTTACCATTCAAGGAAAAGATGGAAAGGTTAAGCACGAAAAAATCGGAAAAGAAAAGGCAATAGAAAAAAAACCTCGCGGCATTCGTTCAAAATAGTCTTCCGATTTTTATGCGTAATTCGGAAAATCAAAGATAGGCATGACTTGGTAAGCCCTGAGATTTCAACGCCTGAAGAAATGTTGGGAGGTGGATAGAATGGAAAAGGAACCAATTGAAGAGCTCCGCGGCATCAGAAAGAAGCTTGATAAGCTTATCAAAACCAATCCGCGCAAGTTCAAAGAAGAAATCAAGAGAATAGAAAAGTTCCTCATAGCCACATGCATCGACTTGATGACGGCGGGCGCCAGCGAGAATTTTTATTCGATTTATTCGATTGTTCTGTGGCATAAAAAAAGAAAAATTCAGAGAAAAATCAATTATTTCGCGTTTTGCCTTCTTTGCTCGGATTCTAGAAATTAAACTTTGAAGCTAAATCAATCGAGGATGGAGAATGAAAAAGATAAGCAAGGAAATTCAGAAGAAAATCGATGAGCTAAGCGATCTAGAAAAGCAGCTCGTTGTCGATTACATCCTCGCAGATTTCGATAAACCTGATCCAGAAATCGACAAATTGTGGGCCAAGGAAGCCCTTCGACGACAAAAGGCAATGCGAACCGGAAAAATGAAATCACATGCATACGATGATGTTATGCGGAAATACTTGAAGTGAACGTAAAATTTGGAGATGCGGCCAAAATTGAACTGGCTGAAACATTTGAATGGTATGAGATTCAGCAAAAAGGATTAGGGAAGAGATTCGCGCTTGCGCTCGATCTTACCAAGAAAAGAATTTCATTTTTTCCGGAAATTAGTGCTGAAATTACATCCGGAATTCGACGAGCAATAATTAATGGTTTTCCGTATGGTTTGATTTATTCAATCCAAGATGAAACCTTAGAAATTATTGCTGTAGCTCATTTACATCGAGAGCCAATGTATTGGGATGGGCGAGGTTAAAACTGAAAGCTGGGATTTCTGTCGGTATTAAACGGCCCGCTTTTTTTTGGAGGTCGTCTCGGAAAGCAGCGACTCTGCCGGGATATGCAGCTTTTTATGTAATACTCTCATCATCCTAATTGAGAGGCCCCGCGTGCGGTTTACGATTTCCGTGGATCTGCTTCTTCCACCCAAAAATTTCGCCAAATCGGTTTTATTTAAACCGGCTTGTTCCATCCGGAATTTGATGGCTTCGATAGGATCGGGAGGAAGCATTTTAAATTTTTCGTTCTCGAAGTTTTCAACCAAAATAGCCAGTATGGAAAGCTCATCGCCTTTTTTTGTATTCGGCTCAGCTTCCCATAGCGCCTCGATTCGAGCAAGCGTCGTTTTATAATCTTCTTCGGTTTTGATTGGCTTGATATTCATTAATTAAATCCAATCCCCAAGGCTCGCCAACGGCACCGCGTCGATTTTCTCGGTCAAGGGGAATTTTTTCTCGCCCGGGTACACGACCGCCAGGCGTTGCAACTTCAAGTCCCGCATGGCCACATGCATCGACTTGGTGACGGCGGGAGCCGGCGAAAATTTGAATTCGAATCCGAGACGCGTGTTGCCGTCATTTACCAGCAGGTCCAATTCCGCGCCCCCGTGCGTAGCCCAAAAATAGGCGTTTCGGGATCCACATATCTTCAGGACTTCCTCCAGCGCGAATCCCTCCCAGGAGGCCCCGAGTTTGGGATGCCGCATGATTGCCTGCTTATCCCGCAAGCCCAATAGGGCATGGAATAATCCGGAGTCCCGCAGATAAAACTTCGGGGCTTTCACCAGCCGCTTTCCCAGGTTCTCATGCCATGGCGGCAGCAACCTGACCATGAAGGTTTGCTCCAGCACTTGCAAATGATGCAGCATGGTTTTGTCGCTCATGCCTAGGGAACGCCCGATTTCGGAGGAGTTCCAAAGTTGGCCGTGATAATGCGCGGCCATGATCCAGAAGCGTCGCATTTGCGGAGCGGGCAACCGCAAGCCCAGATTGGGGATATCGCGTTCGAGGAAAGTTTCGATGAAAGACTCGCGCCACTGAAAACTGGAAAGCTCGCCGCCGGCCAAATAGGACTTGGGAAATCCGCCGCGACGCCACAATCGCTCCCAATCAACCCCGCCGATCTCCTGCAACGAGAAGCCGGGCAGCTCGTGGAATCGGATACGCCCTGCCAAGGATTCGGAGCTCTGGCGGAAAAGCTCGCCGGAGGCGCTGCCCAATACCAGGTAACGCGCAGGCAACGGCTTCCGATCCGAAAGCACCCGCAGAAGCGGAAATAGTTCCGGCGAGCGCTGGATTTCATCGATGACCACCAGCCCACCAAGGCCCGGAAGCGTAAGCGCCGGCTCCGCCAATCCCGCCGCATCAACCGGATTCTCCAAATCATACCAATGGGTCTTGCCTTTGGCTGCGGCTGCCAACTCTTTCGCCAGGGTGGTCTTGCCGGATTGTCGCGGACCCACCAAGGCTACAACGGGAAAGTTCCGCAGTGAAGATCGGACCGCTTGGAAATGTCTCGCCCTGGAAAAGGGGATTTTCAATGCGCCCATAGTTCCTTGAAATATCGGATATATACTCCGAGATTTCAAGCATTATATTGGCTACCCAGGCGGAAGCCAGCGCGCTCGAGGAAATGCCGAGGCGGTGGGGTGGAACCAGGGCTCCCGATGGAGAATGGGACCGCGTCGCAACATCAGCGCCGCGAAATCAGGATTCCCAAATTCCCCTCGGTTTACATGTGTTTCTTGTTACGGGTTTCATTCGTACACTAATGTGTACGAATTCCGCCAACGCCGCCTTTCTTCCCCGCCGCCGCGCGTTAAATTCGACTGCATGGCAATATCGGGTTGTCCCACTAAGGCCGCAACGGGAATTGCGTTGTCCATTTTTGCGGCCGGGATTTTTACAGGATGCTTGAAGCCATTGCAACCTGACCCTGCCGCCCTGAACGCTGACTCCGCGTCGCCGCAACCGGCTCCCGATTGCGCCAGCTGCCACGCCTATCCGCTCCATGACGTGAATCACGCCTATCATTTACGCGCGTTGAACCCGCGCGAGGCCGTCGCCACGAAATTCATTTACGAACGGAAAAACGGGATCATCGTTTGCATGGATTGCCACTTCGGTTCCTTAGCGCATAAGCGTTACGCCTGGTACGACACGTTGTGGGGCACCGCCGGCGACGTCCGGACCACGCCGGACAAGCTTCCCTCCGATCCCATCTACCGCATTGATTCCACTCCGGGTTACCTGCCCCTGCCCGCCGTCGTAGGCGCGGCGGCGACGTCGGAACAAGTCAACGCCATGTTGGAACAGGCTTTCGAAATCGGCAAGGTGGTGCCGTGGCTCACGGGCAGCAAGCACATGAACGGCAAGGTCGACGTGGAGTTTTCCTCCAGCCTGGTGCCGGACAGCGCCCAAAGGCTTCAGGCCTATCATCCCCAGGACATCAGTTGCTCATCCGTCGAATGCCATAACGCGCCCAAGAAAAAATACCGTTGGGCCTCGATGAATAAAGCCTTAAGCGGCTGTCCCACCGCCGAACATTCCCCGCAGTTGGATTCCAGTTGCGGATACTTGCCGAGCCAGGAACCCAAATAACTTTTTCAACCTTTTCAACTTTTAAGCAAGCGAGATGAACATGAAAAACCGAATTGTTAGTACCGCTTCCCTTAGATCCTGGAAACACATTCCCGCCGCATGCTTCGGATTGGGAGTGCTCGCCATGATCGGCTTTTCGGCATTGGCCGCCACCGCCGGAACCTCGCAAACCGAGGCGACCTGCGACGCGACCACCAGCGCGTCCGTCAAGATAGTTACCGTCAAAACCACGACCACTTCGGCCACTTTGACCTGGACGGAAAGGGAACATGGCAGCAGCCGTTACTTCTGCTATGGAATCGGCACGGCGTCGAAATGCGCGCTGGTGCAAAGCCGCGCGCGAGGATCCAAGGATCAAACCGTCACGGGCTTGACGGCGAATACCAAGTACGCCTACCAGTTCTACGGCATCCACGGCGGAACCCAGCATTTGTCCATCGTGAACGGGACGCTCACCACCGATGGAAGCGCTTGCGGTGCGGGAGTCATCACCACCGTGGAAGTGGACGGCACCGTGCTGTCCGCGGCGGGCGACTCGCTGGGCAACGTGGTCGCGACCATTTCCAAAAACGGTGCGGTAGTCGCCGTCGATACGACCAATCCCAGCGGCATGCTGCACTTCACGGTGGATCCCGGAACCTATGTCATCACCGTTTCCTATCCGCCATTCACCGCGCCGGCTCCCTATACCGCCAACGTCGTCATCAACAAACCCATATCCCTTCCCGATCAAATCATGACGGGCGCCTTCCAGGTGAGCGGGACCATTGTAAACTCCAGCGGGGCCGATTCAGGCATCAAGGTGACGTTGCGGAAAAAATCCGACAACTCGGTGGTGGCCGTACATGCGACCGATCCCAACGGGTACTATTCCTTCGGAGTCCTGGCGGGCGATTATGCGCTCTCCGCGACCTATCTTGCGTTGACGGTCGCGCCTTACAATTTCACCGTCACCAAAAGCATGAAGTTGCCGGACCTGAACCTGACCACCGTCGGCCTATTCCCCATCAGCCGCGCAGTAAGGATTCCCCGGTTTATCCAGGGCCAATCCGTCAAAGGTTACGATGTCAAGGGAGCCTGCCGCGAAGATGCTTCCGGTTCGCGTGCGGGAGTTTTGTTTCAAGCGCGTTAGCCTTGGGATTTTTTTTACCCTACGGAATTACTTGAATCGAATCGTTCCGATCATCGCCTCAATGTTGGCATTCAATTGCCATGCTGGTATGTCGGGTAAGTCGTTAATTCGGGATTTGGCCATCCAAGTAAAGCGTATCCGGACAAAAATCCTGTCCGCCCGCCCAAGACACGGATCCATTATCAACTTTAACAGAATTGAATATTTCTGAATTTTTAAGATCCTGGAATATTCCCTTATCCAAATAGGGCTTTACGTCGAATATCCTTCGCTCCTTATTTGAAAAAAGGATTTCAATAGTAAAGTCCTTCCGCGCGTTGACCTCTATGACTCTTGGGTTCATATTCGCTTCCTATTTCAAAGGGTCTATTTTGAAAACCGCTTCACTGTTGGATGCAAGCTGCCAATCAGCCAATAGAACGCTCCCTCATGTGCTAAAAATATGCTTTTGCTCAAGATTTGGGCCGCAGCTGTTGACTTGTCAAGCCAAACCCGGCAGTATCATCCCTTCAAACGCCCCCATGAAAGGCCTTTCCCACGCTAAATTAAGGCCGTTTCATTAGGGAGAATTCCATGTCCGTTTCTGATTCCGCCAAGCATTTGCTCATCGCCGCGCTTGTGCTGGGTTGTGCGTTGCACGTTTCGGCCCAGGGCCAGCATACCTTGCCGAAAGATCTGGCGGATCCGGGCGCTCCGACCTTGGTCCCCAAAATCGGCGGCTCGGTATTCGGCGAAGGCATCGTCGCCGACTGGCAAGGGAATGTTTATTCCAACGAGCAGAATGTTTCTCCCCGACGCACCATGCAGCTCAAAGTAGGATCCGATACTTCCAAACCCTGGCGTACGGTGGCCGATAATCCCAACGGCATGTGGCTGGACAGCAAGAACCGCATCATCATTTGTCAGACCAAAGCCCTGGTACGCGTCAAGCCCGGCGACACGTTCGACAACCAGACCGACACGCTGTTTGCCTATCCTTCCGGCGGGCAGGACATCAACGACTTGACCGGAGATTCCAAGGACAATCTGTTCTTCTCCAATTACAGCGGCGGGTCGGTGTATTTCCGGAATGCGGCGACGGCTAAGACTACGGAAGTGCTGAGCGGCAGGCCGCAGCCCAACGGCGTGGAATGGGACGAGGAGCGGAAGCGCCTGTATGTGAACGAGTATCAGGCGGGCAAGGTGGCGGTTTATACCGTGAACGCGGACTACAGTTTATCCGCCCGGGATGCCTTTATCGAGAACGTGCAAAATCCCGACGGGATCACGATTGACGAAAAGGGTAACGTCTATGTAGTGGCCAACGGCATCGGCGTATATGTTTACAGTCCGGATCACGTGCTCTTGGGAAATATCCCGCTGGGGAACCAGTCGACCAATATTGGTTTTGGGGGCGCGGACTTCAAAACCTTGTTCATGATCACCAACAAAGGATTGTATAAGTTGCCCATGAAGGTGAAAGGATATAAAAGTGGAAACTATTCGGTGGCGCTTAGGCCTCCCACCCTTGTGGCTAAAGGTCAACCGCAAAATCAGGTGAAGCTGATTTTCAGGAATGGACTACTTGAGATTCATGCGACGGGCGCACTGCCGCCTATTTTGGAAATGAATGGGAGGACGGCTCAACGGCGTTCAATGCTTTGGGGTGGAAGCCGGGACTAGAGATGAAGGGGATGTCGCTCATAAATCAGCCTATGGGATGAATACCCAAATTTTTTTTGCTCTGGCCGTCCGCAAAGCCTAGCTTGTGACCAGATTCATTCGAAAGGGATCCACATGAACAACAAAATCATCTATTCCGCCGCCATCCTGGCGTTGACCACGGGTTTGGCATTCAATCCCGCCCGCGCCCAGTCGGGTGTGGCCCAACAGGCCCAGGAAGTGAAAAAGGACAGCGTCGATGTCAAGAACGATCGCAAGGACGTGAAGAATGGCGAAACGTCGTTGAAAAACGATAAGAGCAAACTCAAGACCGATGAGAAGCAAGCCGAAGCCGCCCATGAAAAGCGGGAAGCGGCGGAAGGCTCGCTCAAAGAAGCGGTCGAGGACAGCTCTAATCACGCGGTCACCAAGCATCAGGTCAAAGTGGCCAAACGCAAGCATAAGGAAGCCGTCGAGAAACGCGAAGTCAAGGCCGACAAGGCCGCCATCAAGCAAGACAAAAGCGATATCAAGCGCGACGAGAAGGATTTGAGCGAAGACAAAAGCGACAAAAAGCACAACGAAAGCCAATTGAAGCGCGAAAAGAAGGAAGCCAATGAAGAGGCGACCGAGAAAGCCGCCGACAACCCCGGGCATTGAAGGGGGCCTCCTTCCCGTAACTTAGGTGTTACCTGGGTTGCATGATCAGCGCGGATCCACGCGGGCTCCGCGGTCCCGGTAGGCGCGCACCCCGCGGCCCCATGCTTCCGAACCCCGTCTTTCCGAACCCGCCAGACTCAACGCCACCACCTCCGGGGGGATTTGCACCCCTCGTGTACAAACATGAGCCGTCGCCCGCCCCACCTTTGAAAATCCATCGTCCTTCCCATTCCGATCCGCGCCGGGCTCCGGTTTTCGCGTGACCGGAAAAATCTGGAACTTGACAAGGAATAGTTAAAGAAGTCTCAAGCCCCCCCCAAATTGCCCAAAACCATGGCATCCAGGGAAAGCGGGGGCTCGGCATTACGCCTTTTCCGATTCAAATATCTAATCCTGAAAATGGGATTTTGCATAAACTTTGAGGGTCAGTCCTGAAATCAAACTAAAATTACCGCTCAACCTAAAAAATGGCCGGGGGAACGGGGAAACGGGAAAACTGTTTGAGACTTACGTGTTTCGCTCAAATTCCAGGCCCTGGTGAGGTGGGGAATTCATGGGGCAATGATGCGTTAATACTTAATTTTGCATTCGAGTCTTGCCGAATAAATTGGAATTAAACCGCTTTTACAGACAGGAACCATGACGACTTCTGCCCAAACCGCTGCGGACTCCGGATCGGCCGAAAAATCGGCCGAAAAGATCGCCGGCCAGCCGGACGCTAAAGCGACTCCCGAGACCTCGGCAGCCGCGATTAAAACTACGCTTCTCGCCTACCGCAAGGAAAGTTTGCAGCAATTCGCCCAGCTCCTGAAAACGGCGGACGTGAATCCCTTCCTGTCTTTGTTCGCGGGGAATTTCGGCCATGCGGATAAATTGCAATGCGAGTTGGCCCTGGCGATTTTCAATCCCGGCGACTCCATGGACGCGTTCGTGCACGATGTCGCCACGCTGAAACTCATCGCCAAGGTGCCGTGCGTGCTGGCCATCGTCAATGAAGGCGGGATGCCGCAGGTGCAAGAGGTCAAGACCGAACTCGCGGCCGACGATATTCTTTACCTGCCTTTGCCCGCCAACGAATTGGGCAAGATCCTTAAAACTTACGTCGCGTCCCTGCGCATCGAGCAGAAGAAGCGCGTGCAACGCGTGGACTTCGCCAAGCGGGCGCAATCGCTGGGTATCATCCTGGTCGAGAACGGCATCATCTCGCCGTTGCAATTAAAGAAGGCGCTGGATTTCCAGAAGGAGACGACGAATCTCCGCTTAGGTGACGCTCTGGTTTCCCTCGGCTTTATCGACGATTTCCAGAAGACCCACTTCCTGGCCAGCCAATTGGGCGTGCCGGTGGCGACGCCGAAGCAATTCGCTTCCGCGGACCTGAACGTGGTGGCGCTGATTCCCGAGCGCGTGGCGCGCGAATACCATTGCATCGCGCTGGAAAAGATTGACGACGAACTGATCGTGGCGATGTTGGATACGTCCAACCTGCGCCTTTTGGACAACCTGCGCGACCAGACCGACCTGCGCATTAATCCCATCCTGGGCACGCTGGAAGACATCACCGTGTCCATCGACCGCTACTACCGCGACATCGCCTCGCACCGCAGCGCGTCCGACTTGATGGCCGACCTCGCCACCGAGGTGCAGTACATCAAAAAAGTCGAAGAAGAGATGGGCGTCGAGGAGGCCGCCACCGCTGGCGCCGAACTCGGCATCATCAAGCTGGTGAACATGCTCATCGCCAACGCCGTGCGCGACCGCGCCAGCGATATCCACATCGAGCCGATGGAAAAGGAATTGACGGTGCGTTACCGCGTGGACGGCGAACTGCGCCGCGTCATGTCGCCGCCCCGGCATTCGCACCAGGCCATCATCACGCGCATCAAGATCCTGTCGGACCTGAACATCGCCGAGCGCCGCCTGCCGCAGGACGGACGCATGGTGGTCAAAATCGGAATCAAGGAAGTAGACGTGCGCGTCTCCATCCTGCCCACCATTTTCGGCGAGAAATGCGTGCTGCGTATCCTGGACAAGGAAGCGTACGAGAAGAGCATGCACAACCTGGGCTTCACGGATCACGAGTTCAAGATTTTCCGCGAGCATATCGTAAGGCCGCACGGGATGATCGTGGTGACGGGCCCGACCGGTTCCGGCAAATCGACTACTCTCTATTCCGCCCTGCAGCAAATCAAGGACGTGACGTCCAACATCATCACCGTGGAAGACCCGGTGGAATACCACATGGACGGCGTGACCCAGGTGCCGGTGAACGCCGCCATCGGCATGACCTTCGCCAGCGCGCTCCGCTCCATCCTGCGCCAGGATCCGGACACCATTTTAATTGGTGAGATTCGCGATAACGAGACCGCCGACATCGCCGTGAAGATGGCCTTGACCGGCCACATGGTGTATTCATCCCTGCATACCAACGACGCCTCGAGCGCCGTCGCGCGTTTCGTGGACATCGGCATCCCGCCGCTGTTGCTCGCTTCCTCGCTCAACCTGGTGGTGGCCCAGCGCCTGATTCGCCGCATCTGCCAACGGTGCAAGGTTCCCTATGCGCCCGCGCAGGAGATGCTCGACGAACTGCACCTGCCCTCCAGTGAAATTTCCGAAGTGAAATTTTTCCACGGCGAAGGTTGCGTGACCTGCAACGGCGTGGGGTATTCCGGCCGCATGGGCATTTTCGAATTGCTGGTGGTGACGCGTGAAATCCGCAAGCTGATTTTGCGCGGAGCACCGACTTCGGACATCCAGGACATGGCCGAAAAGGAAGGCATGAAGACATTGCGTCAGGCGGGCATGGAGCTTGTCCTGAAAGGTGAAACGACGATTGAACAGGTCCTGGCGGCCACAACGGATTCCTGATGATGACCAAACCGGACGACAAGCAACACGACGATTTGGATTGGAACAATCTTTCCGATCCCGTGCCCATGAATTTATTGGACGCGGATTTCGATCCCGCCGTCCCCGACCATGCGACCCCGGGCGCAACGCAGAAGCCGGTCGTTGGCCCTGCCTCCGGGCCGACGCCCCAGAGCGCGGGCCCTACCGTAACTCCCAAGTTACCTCCGAGGATGCCTGGGTCGCCGGAATCGATTCCGACCGTTCCGGCCTCGGTGGAATGGCCCATGAACGCGGAAGGCGTCAAGTTGCCCGGTTCGCGTTCCGAAGTGCTCCCGCGTGAAACCATCGATTCCCTGATGGCCCCGACCGTGGCCATGCCTGTCCGAAACCGGGACGAGGACCATATTCCCGACGGCTCCATGTTGAAGGACGCCCAGGAAGATTACGCCCGCATGCGCGCCAAGGTGGAGGCGGAAGCCCTGGCCGAGGACGAAGCCAAACGCAAAGCCGAACGGGATGAGGCAGCCCAGCAGGAACGCCTTGCGCAATGGATGGCAAACGCCCGCGCGCGTTTGCAACAGGCGGACGCGGGACCGGTTCCCCCCGGAACGAAATTCCGCGCCAAACGCGAAGCCTCGCCGACCATGATCCGCATGGCGGAAATGCAACGGACCATTCTGGATTCCGCCCCCTCCGAAATTCCCGGCAGCGCGAAAATTGGATCCGGCGAGTCCGCCCGCGCGGCGGCCCATGCGCAAGACATCGCCGACGTTACCGCCTCGATGCCGGGCCAAAGCCAGGATCCCATGGCCACCATCATGGTGCCCAAAGACCAGTTCGTGGAAGGACCGGCCACGCCCACGCGGAAACTGAAATCCCTGGAAAAGAAAGTCGCGCAAATCCGCCTGGCGGATTCCGGAGCGGAAACCATCATCATGGCCGCGCCGCAGCCTGAACCGGGCCGCAACAACGTGCGCCTCGCCTTCTGGGTCCTGGGCGGATTGATTCCCATTATTTTCGGCTTGGGTCTTTTCGCGCTGATGCAAACGGGTTATTTGGACGGCCTAGAGCAGATGATACCCTCCTTCGGCGGGCAAAAGGCCGCCTCCGCCACTGCGGGTTCCACAGCCTCAGGCCGCGTCACCGCGTCCGGATCGACCACTCCCGCACCCATCAAACCTGCGGCAACTTCTCCTGGCGCTGTTTCGGCGTCCGCCGCCCCCGCAACCCCGGCGACGGATCCGGTAACCGTCGGCACCGGATCCAAGGTAACTCCTGCGTTACCTCAGAAACCGACCCCCGCCGCGCCAACGAAACCGATCCTGATGCCGGGCGGCCGCCTCTTGCCGACGCAACCTACCGCTCCGATCAAACCCAAGGCGGATCTCCGCCCCGCGCCG
The DNA here is from genome assembly GCA_017881725.1 of Fibrobacteria bacterium. Taxonomy (GTDB): domain Bacteria; phylum Fibrobacterota; class Fibrobacteria; order UBA11236; family UBA11236; genus Chersky-265. Next base: position 8,383 of record JADGQO010000061.1, on the reverse strand, counting down.
GCCCCGCGCGCGCCGGTCCCAACCCCAACCGCTTCCGCCAAGCCCGCCAAAGCCTCCAAACCAGCCAAAGCGGAAAAAGCGCCGGTGAAGCCCGTGCCGCCCGCCGAAACGAACGAATTGCCCGACCTGCCTTCCGCGACCACAACCGCGGCCAATGCCCTAACCAACGCCAAAAACCGTTTAGACGCATCCATGGCCGGAATTGAAATCGCCAAGCTCTCCCCCTCGTCCAAATCCGCAGCCTCCGACGCGCCCGGAAAAGGCGATGCCGAATTGAAAACGTCGGTCGCGGCCGCACAAGCCGCGGATGCGGAAAACATGCAGGCCATCTACGATCGGTTCGCCATGAACTTCCCCAACCTTTCGGGGAACGTTGTGATCGGTTTAACGGTTGCGCCCACCGGGCAAATCCAGGACGGACGGATTTCCACGACCTCCACGGGCCTGGCGGATTTCGACCAGGAAATCCTGCACAAGGTTTTGGAATGGAAGTTGTCCGCGTTTCCGGATACGCAATCCAAATACGTCGCCGTGGCCTTCCACTTCGCGCCCAAGTCCCCGTAATTTCCAGCGGATGATTATGTTTACCGGAATGTCCACTTCAGGAAACAAACTCCGAATTCGCTTAGGCCGCATTTTGGTCGCCGCTGGGTTCGGAGTCTTGTCCGCTTGCGGGGGATCAATGAAAATGCAACCGCCGGAACAAGGCTTGGAAGGAAGCTTCTACACCTACGGCCCGCCCGAAACGCTCGCCGATTGCAAAAGCCTGGTAACGCAAGCCGCCAAGGATTCCTGCCGCCACCTGAACGAGCGCGTCATCGAAGAACCCATGCATGGCGGCGTGGTCGTGCGGAATTTGACCACGAGTGAAAAGCATGCCCAGGAATTGGATCCACAGGGCCATTTCCGGATGGCTCTGACACCGGATCAATATGAGGTCTGCGTGAACGAAGAATGCAGCGATCCGCTGGAAGTCACACGCGGTGTTTTTCTTCCCTATGGCCAGCGCGTGCCACGCACCCCGGCGGACAAAGCCCAAGCCAAAAAACAACCGTAACATCCACGTTACGGAAGGCGCCCGGGAGTTGGACGCCTAAAACAATCCCCGCAGCATCCAAATCAGGAATACCCCGACCAGCAAGGCCGATACTGCTCCCAGCAGCCACTTCTTTCCCGATGCCTTGGACTCTCGAAAACCTTCTCGAACCAAACCCTCGGCATAGTCTTCTTCGTCGGGAAGATCGATCCCGTCCAGATAGGTGACCTCCGACCAACCCGTGCGGTCATCCGATCCACAATGCCGACAGGCCGCCGCATTACGCTTGATCGTGCCGCCGCAATGGGGGCAGGCGACCCAATCGTTTTTAGAGGATGGCGACATGACATCATAATAACAAAGGATGAAGCCGGGCTTTCCGCCCAGAGTTAGATTTTTCCCGGGAAAGCCCTTGTCCATCGAAATGCAAAACGCAAACCCAACCGAAACCGATCCCCTGTCGCCCTTTGACCCGCTGGTCCAGGCCTGGTTCCGCGAGCAGGTAGGCGTCCCCACCGACATCCAATCGCAAGCTTGGCCGCGCATCGCGGCGGGCAAACATGTTTTGCTTACCGCGCCGACGGGAAGCGGCAAAACCTTGACGGCCTTCCTGTGGGCCCTGGACCGCTTCGCGCATGGGGACTGGAAGCCGGGAGCGACGCGCGTTTTGTACGTGTCGCCACTGAAGGCGTTGAACAACGATATCCAGGTGAATCTCACCGGACCGCTGCAAGCGTTAGCGGGTTACTTCGCGCGCGCGGGACGCGCCTTCCCGGATATCCGCGCGTGGGTCCGCAGCGGCGATACGCCGGTAAACGAGCGCCGGCGCGCCTTGCGCCATCCGCCGGAAATCCTCATTACCACTCCGGAAAGCCTCAACCTGATGCTGCTCTCGGAGCGTGGCCGGGAATCCCTGCGCCACCTGGAAGTGGTGATCCTGGACGAGATCCACGCGGTCGCGGGTTCCAAGCGCGGGACGCATTTGATCACGGCCGTGGACAGGCTGGTCCCGTTGGCCGGGGAATTCCAACGCCTCGCCTTGTCCGCGACGGTAAAGCCCCTGGACCGGGTGGCGGCTTTCATCGGCGGGTATACGCTGGACGCCGAGGGTTATCGCCCGAGGGAAGTGGAAATCCTCGTCTCGCGGACGCGCAAGGTCTACCAGTTACACGTGAGTTACCCTGCCTGCGAATCCACGGGTGGGGAAGGTGATTCGCTGGCTTCGGATGTCTCTGTTGGCAATGCCGGAAAGGATTCCGTGTCGCCGCAGGGGCGGGCGGACTCAGCGGGCGCGGCGGGCGCGGCGGGCGCGGCGGGCGCGGCGGGTGTCGACGGAGGGTCGGCGGGTGCCCCGGGTGCGCCGGGTGAAGAGGACGGCGTTTGGACGCGCGTGGTCGAAACCATCAAGAGCCTCCTGGGTTCGGCGCGATCGACCTTGGTATTCGCGAACAACCGCCGTTTGGCCGAACGCCTGGCGCGCCTGTTGAACAACGGAGAACCGGATCCCATCGCCTTTGCGCATCATGGTTCCTTGTCGCGGGAAATCCGCGCCGTGGTGGAAACGCGCATGAAGCAAGGCCGCCTGCCGGTCATCGTGGCGACCAACTCCCTGGAGCTGGGCATCGACGTGGGCGCGTTGGATCAGGTGATTCTCGTGCAAACGCCATTTTCCGTGGCATCGCTGTTGCAAAAGGCGGGTCGCGCGGGTCATGGGGTCGGTCAACCCAGCCGCGCTACGCTGTTGGCTTCCCATGCGCGCGATGCCCTGGACGCGGCCGTGGCCGTACGTTGCGCCTTGGACGGGGACATCGAGGACATCGCCACGGTGGACGCGCCGTTGGACGTGCTGGCCCAAGTCCTGCTTTCCATGACGGTAGAACGGGATCACAACATCGAGTCGCTCTTCGCGGCGATCAAAACCAGTTTCCCCTACCGCGATTTAACGCGCGGCGCCTTCGATGGCGTCCTCTCCATGCTGGCGGGCCGCTTCGCGAGCGCGCGTCTGCGTGACCTGCGCCCACGCCTTTCCATCGACGGTTTGGAGGGGACTGTCCGGCCGAACGGGTCCGTCCGGTCGGACGGGGGCGTCCGGACGTCTTCGTCCGTCCGGGTGGGCAAAGGCGCGGTATTGGCATTGGCATTGGGAGGCGGCACCATTCCCGACCGCGGTTATTACGCGCTCCGTCACGCGGAATCCCGCGCGCGCATCGGGGAACTGGACGAGGAGTTCGTTTGGGAGCGTCGCGTCGGCGAAGCCTTCACCTTGGGAAGCCAGAGTTGGCGAATCGTAAAAATCGGATCGAACGAGGTAGACGTAACGCCGGCGTTACGCGAGGCGCAGATGCCGCCGTTCTGGAGGGCCGAGGAACGGGATCGCGGCCATCATTTCGCGCGGCGGCTGGGAGAATTCCTCGCGCGTTGGGAACCGGTTTTGGGGCGGCCCGATCGCGAGTGGGAACTGCACGGAGCCCTGCTGCGGGATCACGGATTGGACGGCGCGGCGGCTGCGGCCGTGGTGGCGTTGCTGCGACGCCAAAAGGAAGCATTGGGATCCTTGCCGCACAGAAACCATGTCGTCATCGAGGATATCCGGACCGACGAGGGCATGGACTCACCGCAGCCTGGTCACCGGCATGTATTCATCCATTCGACATGGGGCGGCCGAGTGAACCGGCCGTTCGCCCTGGCTTTGTCCGCGGCCCATGAAACTCAATTCGGCTCGCCCTTGGAAATCATTCCCGGCGACGACGGAATATTGGTTTCCCTGCCGGAAGGCGTTGACGCCTTCACCCTGTTTGCAACCGTGCACTCCGGCAACCTGGAGGACTTGCTTCGGAAGAGCCTGGAGCGCACCGGATATTTCGCCGCGCATTTCCGTGAATGCGCGGGCCGGGCCTTGTTGCTTCCGCGCTCCACGGCACGGGCGCGCGTGCCCCTGTGGCTCAGCCGCCTGCGGTCGCAAAGCCTGTTGGAAGCCGTGACGCCGTTGCCGGATTTTCCCCTGATCCTGGAAACCTGGCGTGAATGCCTCCGCGACGAATTCGATTTGCCTTCCCTGAAAGGCTTGTTGGACGAGGTGGCCGCCGGAACCCTTCGCGTCAGCGTCGCCCGCACCGCCGAGCCCTCGCCCTTCGCCCAGGGCCTGATGTGGCGGCGCACCAACCGATCGGTTTATATCCGCGACCAACCTGCCTCGGGACCGGCCGGCGCCCGCGACAGTTTGTTGCATGAAATCGCCTTCTCCACCGCGTTGCGACCTCGATTACCAGTTGATTTAATCGCGGATTTCGAATCCCGGGCGCAGCGACGGCTGCCCGATTACGCTCCCCATGGCGAGCGTGAGCTCGTGGAATGGGTCAAGGAACGGTTGTTCATTCCCTGGAGCGAATGGGTCGGGCTGCTGCCATTGTGCGGTTTGGAGTGTTTTCAAAGTTTGGAGAGTTTGGAAAGTTTGCAAAGTCCGGAGACAGGGAAACCTACAGGTTACCTGGATAATCATGTCGTGGGCCTTTGGCTTCCGGGCGCGCGGGAACCAGCCGTCACGGCGGTGGAATTACTGGGTCAACTGGCCTCGGCATGGGATATCAACCTTACGCAGGCGCATTTTTTTCCTTGGCGTCCGTTGGATAATATCGCGTCCGAAAAATCGATCGCTGCACCGCCGAGCTTGTCGGGCCACGAAGGGGTGTCTGACCTCGGTGAACCAACCCCTGCGGACTTGCAGAACCTCGGTAAGACCAACTCTCCGGATCCGGGATTATTGCTCAACCAATGGCTGCGCGCCTATGGTCCAATTCCCCTCGAGCGGCTGCCCGGTCTTTTCGGCGCGGCTTGGGCGCGAATCGAAGAAATTATCCGCGAGTGTATAGAAGATCAGAGCATTGTTGCCGATACTTTCACCGACGGCGGTCAAGCGGAAGAAATTTGTGATTCCGGAAATCTGGAAATCCTCCTGCGCCGCTTACGCCGGAGATCGAGACCGGAATTCCAAACCCTGCCGGCGCAACACTTCCCGCTATTCCTGGCGGAATGGCAAGGGTTGACGAAACCCGGGCGCGAGGCCCCGGGTCTGCAAACTACGCTGGAGACTCTAATGGGTTACCCCGCTCCCGCGGCGCTTTTCGAAACGGATATTTTCCCGGCTCGCCTCAGCGGCTACCGGACCGCCTGGTTGGACGAGGTGATCCGCGACAGCGACATGCTGTGGTTCGGGTGCGGCCGCGAACGCATCGCCTTCGCCTTCCCCGAGGATTTGGAATTGTTCCGACCGGAAGCCGAGAAGGAAAAACCACCCGAACCGGAAAAGACCGCCCCAGCGGATTCCGCCGACACGGGGCCGATGCGAAAGGGAATCCTGTCCTTGCTTACGCGCGCCGCGCCCGGCCGTTTGGATTTTACGGCTTTGTCCGGAGCCTTGGACCCCCGCAGTTACTCCGGAGGCTCACTGACGTCAGCCCTGTGGGAGTTAACCTGGCAGGGACGTATCACCAATGATACCTATGTGGTCTTGCGCAAGGGCCTGGAAACCGGCTTCGGGGCGGATAAGGCGGATGGCGCATCGGTCCGGGGAAAATTTCCGCCGGATCCCCTGGCAGCGGGAGAACCCGGCTCGATGGGCCACGGAGCGGATCGAACCGTTCCTACGCGCATCGGACGCGGAGCCTTTCGGCGCTGGCAATCCCAGCGGCCCTGGGCCGGATCCTGGTCTGTATTGCCGGGAGAACCCGCAGAACCACCCAACGGAAATCCGGAAGCCGGCATTGGGACTGGAGCCGGCGATGGAAGCCGCAGCGGTGAGGGCCGCATCGGCCACGGAGGCAGCGGCGGCGAGGGCCGCAGCGACCACGGAGAAACCGGCGGCAACAGCGGTGATGGTAGCGAAAGTGGCGACGGCGGAAGCCGTGACACGGACGCCTTGGATCGCGAGGAGATGGCCAAAGAACGCGTGCGCATTCTCCTGCGACGGTACGGTATTCTGTTCCGTCAATTGCTGGAACATGAGATTCCCGCGCTGCGCTGGTCCGCCGTGTTCCGGGCCTTGCGTCTCCTGGAACTTTCCGGAGAGGTCCTCACCGGCCACTTCTTCGCCGGGATCCCGGGCTTGCAATTCCTCTCGCCCCAAGCCCTGCCCATCCTGTCCGCAGGCCTTCCGGAGGACGCCATGTACCTGATCTCGGCGCTTGACCCGGCATCGCCCTGCGCGCTGGGGCTGGAGGGCTTGCCTTACGCGCTGCCTCCGCGCATCGCTTCGACGCACCTGGTTTTCCACGGCGACCGCCTGGTATTGACGTCCCGGCGCCTGGGAGGCGATTTGCAAATCGCCGACCCGCCCCGTTCGAGGTATCTTGCCGGTTACCTCGGCGCCTTGCGCGGACTGACCGAGCGCGTCTTCCAGCCGGTGAAAATGATTGAAACGGAAACCATCAACGGCATCGCCGTATTGGCGAGCCCGTACCTGGAAGACCTGCTGGACGCGGGTTTCGAAAAAGGCATGCGCACCGCGACCCTGCGCCGCAGAATTTAACCCGGAAACCGAGTCTTGCTTCGGTATCCTATCCAGTCGCCGGGGATGGAGTCGATCCGCGTGGGGCCGCGAGGGTTGGCTTGCTAAGGCGCTGCGTCCAGGGGACCGGGCAACGGCACACCCGTCACTTTGCGGTTACCCTCGAAAATGCGCCGGCCTTGTGCATTGTACCATAAGCCGGACCCGGGCCATCCGATCAGCATGGATTGCGTACCGTGAGAGCCGGAACGATTGATGCCCGGGGCATTCAACCGGGCCCCATTGCCAGAAACAGTTGCACGGCCGTCAGCGGCCACGCCCCGCGGAGAACCGCCCCTTCCCGGCCCCAGCCCGACCACGCCCGTCCCCACCATGAAGGACATGGTATCCTGGGCGGCGGAGATATCGTGCAGAACCAAGCCTGAGGCGGAATGGTCGTTCCAGAGCGCGGCCGGATGCGACGCGGGCCCGAAACTCGCGGGCGCGGCGGCGCCCGATGCAGTGAAGAAATAATCCTTGGTGTCACTGCCCGGAGACGGCCACATGGCGGTGTCCAAATCATTCTTGCCGTCAGCCTGCACCACGGCCAGACAGAGCGGATTGGGCGGCGTGTTCACGGAGATGTCCTTGTCGAAATGTTGGATCAACAGGCCCCGTCCTTTCAATGGAGCCCGGCGGCCCACGTTGCGCAGGTTGGACCAGAGAAAAAATTCCTGCGGCCGCGCGGGATTGGCGAAGCGATAGGCTATGCTCCCGTTGGCCGCGTCGCGGTAGTAGGCGTTGGTGGCCTTATCGATTTCCACCACGTCGATCCAACCCTGGTCGGCGCGGAAGCAATCGTTGATGGTCACGGGATTGATGTCGTTGGCGCGGTTGGCCATCAGGCAATAATCGCCGTAGCCGTACAAGTCGGGCCATCCGAAAAGCATGTGCCCGCATTCATGGCAGAAAACGTACAGGCTTAAGGAGGTGCCGAGATCGGACATCATGTAGCGCGTCAGTTGCACGCTGTCGCGTTTCTGGTTGATGGCTCCCGCATGCGGCCACAATCCCTGACCCCATACCAAACCGTTGCCCGCGTAGACGATGCTGATGGATTCCACCTTGCCGTCCTTGTCATTGTCGAACTTGGAGAAATCCACCGTGGAATCGAAGTGGTCCATGACCTCGTTCACCAACTCGCCCGCGCGCGTGTAACCTTTATCGTTTTCATAATAGGACTTGGGATTCTTGGCGCGATAAAATCCATGGATCTCGTTTTGGAAATCCACCTTTCCGTTGGACACGTCCGCGTAATAATCGCGCACCGATCCGTTGCAGCCGAAGCGGTTGAAACCTTTCTGGTTCAGCCACGCATCGATTTCCGTGGGGGTAAAAGCCGCGGCTTGATCGGAGAAATCCACCAGCAAGGTCAAGCCCCATACGGTGCCGGAGGGATGCGCATAATAATGGACCGGACCCGCAGCGTTGGATTTTCCCAAAGCCGAAACCGCAGGGGCCGACTTCTCCTCGGGCCAAGCGGAAACAATTTTCCCATCGACGACGATCAACGCAAAACCGGGTCGCACGGTCAGCAACAACAACACGGCCATCACCCATGCCGAAATCCCGGACCTGCGAAGAAAGGTGGAACCGGAAAATTTGCGCGCCGATGCGATGCAACCGGATTTTGCGTTGGAACCGGAATTGAATGCCACCAGACCACTCCTCGCGTCAGGACCGGTATCCTCCGACGCCATGACCCTTTGAATTTTACAAATATGCGAGCCCTTGGGTTCAACCTTAGCATAGGGCCGGAAACGCGGAATTACCTCCCGATTTTAATAATTTCTTCCGTAATTATG
>JADGQO010000060.1 GCA_017881725.1 Fibrobacteria bacterium | reverse complement strand
CGCAATGGCATCGTTTGGAAAAAGAATTGACGGAGGCGGGACGGCTGCGTGGCGGACGATTGCGGCATTCCGAAACCAAGGCGCCCAAAGGCCTGGAGGAAAGTATTTCCGCGCACTTGAATTGGATGGAGGAACGCCAGGATACTGAAGCCTTCCAAAGTTGGTTGTCCAAGCCCGGAGAGGATTGCGCCGATTGCATTGCGGCCTGGAAGGGATGGCCGGGAGCGGCCGGCTTGGCGCAAAAACTGAACATCGCATACCATTCGCGGTACGGAGGAAGCAACCCGCCCATCCACGATGTGGATTTCCTCGGGTCGAACCCCAGGCCTTTCGTGTCCCTATCCGGATATCGATCCTTGTTGACGCTGGGTGAGGCATGGAATGGTGACAAGGATTACCCACTTTGGATTGATGGCGCGGATACCCTGAATGTCAGAGAAAAGGAAGGCACGTGGCGGATAGCGGTAGGACGCGGATCGGAAGTCAAAGTAAGCCTGGCGCCTCTGGCGATGCGACTGCGCGACTTGGGGGTGGGGACGGATTATAGAGTTCATGTGCCGGTCGAATCCTTGTATGTAGATACCGTTTATGCCGGGCGTCATTGGCGATTCCTATTCCAATCGGTGCAGATGGATACATCGGCGGTTCCTCCCGTGCTCAAGTCCTACTCGGAGGGACTTTTGTTGATGGGCCCACATTTTCCCACTCCTTGACCGAACCGAATTTGGCATTCCGTGCCCGCGCGCACATGAGCAGCTGATTTACTTGGGTATTTTCCCACCATGCTCACCGCATCGGAAAAAAAATATCTCTGCGTCTCCATCGGATTTTTGCTCCTGGGTGCGGGCCTCAAGACGTATCGGCATAGTCAAGTGCGCCTGGGTCCCTGGGCTGGCGAAAAACCGACTTCGGTCGGAACCGACCTTGTGAAAGCCCGCGTCGCGTTTCCGGCCTTCGTGACGTTAACGGACTTCTCCGGGCGACCTGTTTGGCTTCCGCAATCCGAACCGGCGCTGTGCCTTCGGAATCCGTGGCTACCCACGCCTTGCGGCGCCACGCTATCCACGGCCTGGCAGGGCCAGGGCTGGCCTAGCGAGTTCCGGGATTCCACTTTGGCATCGAACCAAGATGGGGAACTCTCTGAGGCCGAAGTCGCTTTTTCAGTGGCATCGGCCCAAACTCCGCATCCGCTCGGGCAAAGTCCCGGCGACTCCGCGCAGGAAGCGACGCCACCGGTCCCCGTTGACCGGTATACGGCTGCGGAGGGATACGTCGCTTTCGCCGATAACGCGCCCCATAGGCATCGACGCGGAACAGCATCCGACCCGAAACCCGCCTCGGGTAAAAAATCCGACTTTACCGGAACCGTCTCCCTCAATCGGGCCGATGCCCCGGCATTGACGGCGATTCGCGGCATCGGGGTAAAAACGGCCGAGGCCATATTGGCATATCGCGCGGAACACGGGCGGTTTCACAATGTGGAGGACTTACTGATGGTAAAAGGTATTGGGGAGAAAAAGCTGGAAAGGATTCGACCCTATTTGATATTATAATTACGTCATGTCCAAAAAAAACTCAAGCGTGGTGGCTCTGGAGCTGAGCCGCTCATACCTGAAGTTGGTGGAATTCCTACCGGACGAAAATCAGATCGCCATGGTGGCCATCAAGCCCTTGGACGCCTCCCGATGGGACGATGACGAGTACCTCATCGACCAGATCAAGGCCTGCGTTTCCAAACACGTTTCCGGACCGGATGCCGACCTTGTCACGGCCATGTTCAGTGAAAACGCGGTGATCCGCCACGTGGAAATCCCCAACGCCGAAGACAATATCGTCGACGCCATCGAATGGGAGATGGAGCAATACCTCATTCATCCCCTTAGCGAATACCTGCTCGATTACCAAGCCATGGGTTCCAATCATGACGAAACCGGCAAAACCTATTTGGCGGCGGCCTACCGTCGATCGGAAGTGGAGCGCGTGCGAAACATCATGGCGCGCAGCGGTTGTAATCTCGCGGTGCTGGATTTGGATGTATTCGCGGCCCAAAACGTTTTTGAAGTGAATTATCCGGAGCGGTTGCCGCTGAAGACTTTTTTGATCAAGGCCGACTCGCACATGGTCAAATGCATCCGCACTCAGAACGGCCAATTCCTGGGCTTTGACACCGTCGAAGTGGACGCGGCCATCATGACTTCCGCGGCTGAAGTAAAAAACGATATCGTGCTTGGAGTCGTGAGCCGGATTCGCCAGGCTTATGAACGCGCCCAAGACGCGTGGGGCGGCGTGGACCTGATCGTGCTGTGCGGAGATTTAGCCTTGGACACGGAGTTTCGCGAACTCCTTGAAGCCAATTTGCCGACCGAAGTGCTGCATCTCAATGCCTTCAAGGAAATCAATTTCGCGCTGAGTCCCGATAAAAGCGCCGTGTTGATGCCCTCCGCGCCCCAATGCGCCGGAGCGGTAGGCTTGGCGCTGCGCCGCCGCGGGGACAGCTGATGATTAGAATCAACCTGCTGAAGCCCTTGCAGGCTCCGACGTCCTCGCCGATGTCGCTGGACGATTCGGGTGGCCGCCGCAAGACGACCACCTTGGTGGTGGGCGGATTGGCCGTCGTAGCGCTCGCAGTGGTCCTGGTTTTGCAATACCCGACCTTGTTCGGCGGTTTGCTTGGCGGCCGGAAGCCGCCGGTAGCAGCCAAGACGCATAAAAATCCTCCCCAGCCCAAACCTTCGGAAACGCCTGCGGAGAAGCCCAAGCCAGTCACGGCCGACGCAGTGGAAGAGACCGTTCGCGATCTAGGGAATAACAAGTCCGAAACGCAAGTCATGAACCGGAGCTACGCGGATCTGGTGCCTTCCGAGCGCATCGAATTTCAATACTTCGCCTGCGAAAAAATCCTGAAAGACATCAAGGCCGTCACGCCGCCGGATGTCGGTTTCGCGGATTTCATTTTCACCATACCGGGCGAATTTTACGTGCACGGTTTGGCCGGGGACGCCGAGTCCATGCAAAAATTCCAGGATGGCTTGAAGGGAATGTCGGGCGCCGCCGTGAAACCGGGTTTGAACGTGGCCGCCGGAGCGCATCATGAAGGCAAGGAATTCTCCTTCCTGGGATCCGTAAAATATCCGGTCGATGGCTTGCCGATACCGCCCGATCATGTTTTAAACAAGGCCGGCTTGGCTCAGGAATTTTCCAAGTTGAAAAGCGCGGCGAAATCCCTGGGCATCGTCTTGAAAGAGCCGCGGCTGCTGAACGCCGCGGACGTCGGCGCGAACAAACGCATGGTTTACGAAACCTCCGGGGACTGCTCTTTCCAGCAAATCCAGGATTTACTGGGTGAGTTGCGCCAGGCCAAGTCCCATCTGGGCATTTTGAAATTCGATCTGCATGCGCGCGGCGATGAGAAGGTCGTGGCCGATTTGGCGATTCTCGCCTACGTGAAGTGATGTCCCATGGGCGTCATCATCATGGGCGGGCGCTTCAAGGGGTGCAAGCTGGGAACGGATACGCGCGGCGAACTCATCCGACCCACTTCCGGCAAAGTCCGTGAGGCGCTGTTCAGTTCCTTGGGCGAACGCGTTGTCGCAGCCACTTTTCTCGACTTGTATTCCGGTTCCGGAGCCGTGGGCTTGGAAGCCGTGAGCCGCGGCGCGGCGCTGGCCTATCTCGTGGACGGACCGCCCCAATCCTTCACCCTGCTGAAAGCCAACTGCGCCATCCTCGCCGGGAAATTCCCGGAAACCAAAGCGCGGGTTTTTCCCGTGCGCGCGCATGCCGCCGGTTTCTGTAAAGAAATGCGCGAGGCGAACCGGACCTTCGACGTGGTATTCGCCGATCCCCCCTTCGCAGACGATTTCACCGCCCTCAAGGAGATTGTATTATCCTTGGTCTCGCCCTCCGGCGTGGCTGTGGTGCAGTACCCGACGCGGAATCCGCCCGCCTGGGCCGCCGAAGCCGACAAACTCCGCAAATATGGGGAATCGACGCTGGCGTTCTGGAACGCGGAAACGACGGTTCCGGAGTAGGGATGGCAAGGTTTAAACCCGGCTCCGAAGTATATTTTATTCGCAAGTCGCCGGGCAGGGGCCCAGGCGAACGAATGATACACATCTAGAGAAAGATGCCCTTGGTCAAAGCCATTTACCCCGGTACCTTCGATCCCATCACCAACGGGCACCTCGACATATTGAGCCGCGCGGCCCAACTGTTCGAAGAAGTGCAGGTGGTCGTGGCTGTAAACGTGCGCAAGCACACCTTGTTCACTTTGGACGAACGTTTGACGTTGATTCGCGAATGCACCGGGCACTTGGGTAACGTGCATGTATCCTCCTTCCAAGGATTGACGGTCGATTGCCTGCGTATTTTCGGAGCCAAAGTCGTCATCCGCGGGCTGCGCGCCGTCAGCGATTTCGAATACGAATTCCAGATGGCGCTCATGAACAAAAAGATGGACGCGGGTTGCGAGACGGTTCATCTGATGCCGAGCGAACAATACACCTACCTCAACTCCAGCGTGATCCGGGAAATCGCCACGCTCGGCGGTTCGGTGGCGGAGTTCGTTCCCCATAACGTGGAAACCGCCTTGCGGGTCAAGCTCGGCGCGCCAACTTTTGGCGGGCCAAAAGTTGGCGCGCCAAAAGCGAGTCCCTAAGCATGTCCTACGGTTTCAATCCCTCCGGCGCCCTCCCGCGCGCGATGAAAATCCTGCTCATCGCCAATGTCGCGATTTTCCTGGCCGATCTCCTGACGGGCGGACGGTTCATCCATGTGTGGATGGCCCTGGATCCCGATCGCACCTTGCATGATTTCCAACTGTGGCGTCTCGTCACCTACCTGTTCGTGCATGATCTCACCCCGCCCTATATGCATCTGCTCATCAACATGCTTATCCTGTGGATGTTCGGAACGCCGTTGGTGGACGTCATGGGCGAGCGGAAATTCTGGTGGTTTTACATCACGACCGGCGTGTTTTCCGGAATCTGCTCCTTGGTATTTTTCGCCGTCACGCATAATCCAGCCGTAATCGTGGGCGCTTCGGGAGCCATATTCGGGCTCATGTTCGCGTATGCCCATTTTTTCCCCACCCAACAAATCCTGATTCTCCTCCTGTTTCCCATGCAAGCCCGCTACGCCGTCCTGGTATTCGGCGCCATCGAACTTTTGTCCATCCTGTCGGTCGGCAATATCGCGCATGTGACCCACGTGGCCGGGGCTTTGTACGGCTGGATGTATTTCCGCTTCGAGGATCGCGCCGTCCAGTTTTATGCGCGCTGGAAAAACCGCCATGCGGTCCGCCGCGAGCTGGAAGTCAAAAAAACCGCCGAGGAAGCGGGCCAGGTGATGGTCGACATCGATCCGATCCTCAAAAAGATTTCCCAGTCGGGAATGGGTTCGTTGACCCGCGACGAGAAGGAAATGCTCAAAAAAGCCAGCGAAATCAAGCGTAAAGCCAAGTCGAAATTGATTAGCCTGGACGATTACCGCAAGCGCAAATAGCGCCACTCCGCACTGCCGATTTCCAGTACATTCATGGACCCGACCCAAAGGGTCGGACCAGGTTCTTTCGATCCGGTCCCAAGGAGATGTCCATGTCGGTTTTTTTCCCCAGGTCACACGCAAGCTACCTTCCTGTCTTCTGCCTTACGGCGGCCTTGGCGGGTTTCACAATGCCTGCGTTCGCGCAGGATCCGGGCACCGCGACCTTGCCTGACAGCCTGATGGCCCCGGGAACCAAGGTGGTTTGGGTCAAGAAGCTGGCCTATTATTGCGAAGGGGCGGTGGTGGACAAGGATGGAACCCTGTACTTCGATCAGCATTTGTCCAATAACGAATTGAACTGGCCCGTTTGGAAGATTAATCCGTCCGACCTAACCGATACCGGATCGGTCTTCCTGCTGAAAAGCGACCAAGCCAACGGCATGATGTACGACAAGGACTGGAACCTGGTGATGTGCCAGAACAAGAAAATCACGCGCTTCGCGGCCGACGGAACGCCAACGGTTTTAGATACCTCCGGAAACGGCATTACCTATGGTCAGGCCAATGACCTGAGCATTTCGAGCACCGGCGCGATGTATTTCACCGACCTGGGCACCAACATTTATTACCGGGATGCGACCGGCAAATCCAAGACCGTATACACGAATGCCAGATCGGCCAATGGACTGGACTGGATTGAGGAAAAAAACGAATTATATGTCCATGAATCCGGCTATGTCAAACGCTACCAAGTGGCGGCGGATGGATCGATCAGCAACCCCACCAATTTCGCGCCGGTCAGCAATCCCGATGGCGGCTGCATCGATCGTGATTTGAATTCCTACGTGGCCAATTATTCGGAAGGAAAATTCGAAGTGTTCAACGCTGCGGGAACCAAGCTCGGAGAAATCCTAATCTCGCCGACGGGCAACTATGATGTAACCCGCGGGGTAATGGGGAATGCCGACAATTGCGATTTCGGCGGGCCGGACGGCCAAACTATTTACATGACGGGCGATGGCGGGGCCTACTCGTTGCATCTCAAGATTCCCGGCCGCCGCATACCGGGCCAAGCCTCGGCGTCGGGATTGATGAGCGATTGGCGAAAGGGGATTATCGTAACTGGGAAAAATATCACACGCACCTCTGGATTATGGATCGGGGGCGCCGACGGTGTCCGGTTTTCGCATCAAGGAATTATCCTTCAGAATTTAAATGGCCGCCAAATTAAAGCGGCGAATGATCGCTCCATTTCCGTGGTGATTGCGAAGTAATCGGGAAAAACATGTTAACTTTTTGAAACTATGCGAATACGTGATTCGATTTTATTCCTTGGCCTTTCGATCGTTTCCTGCACGGCCCCTCGATCCGTCTTGATGGCGCCGGACGCGCTTCCCAAGGGCCATGTGGAGGCCGGCGTCAATATGGACGTCAACATCCCCACGCAAACTTCCGCTGCGCTTTATGGCGGACTTAAATCCGGAGTGAATAGTCTGTATGACCGCGCCTCGGGAAATACCCCGGCGGCGATTACGGCGGACAGTCTCAATGACTATGTAAAGGCCATGGTGGCGTATTCCCTGGATCCCCTGGGGCCGCAAGCCGGCCTCTTTGTCCGTTACGGAATCTGGCCTCGATTCGATATCGGATACCGATTGGACGGCGGGGCCAATGCCGTCGATCTTCATTTTCAATTTCTGGGACCCCTCGCCGGCGATTCCACATCCTCCTCCAACGCTTGGACGGGAAGCCTGGCGGTGCAATACGCCTGGCAAAGCTTTGATTTGCCCTCGGTGGCGGGATTGGATAAGCTCCAGGAGCTTTTGCAATACGAATTCAAGCGCAAGGATGTTTTGGTGCCCTTGGTTTTCGGAAAGCCCTTTGGGCAAAATGGGCGTTACGGCGGCTTCGGAATCGGCGCTGTGTATAATGTGAGTTTCGTCGAATATGGATCCCAAGTGTTGAAACTGGTAGAACGGTTGCCGGACAATACGCAGCGGAATTTCGACCCCATCAGTGGAGATAAAACCATATCCTCTTATGGCGGATTCACGAACTTGCGGTTGGGGTATCGTTGGGCCTATTTGGTGGGCTCTCTGGCCTGTTATTGGCAGGATTACGGGAGCTTTAAACTTTTCGGAGGCCAGAACGCCGACCTTGAGGGATGGACTTTTATTCCTGCCTTGGCGGTTGAATTCCATCTGTAGCGGCCTTCAACACCCTGTTAAGGTGTCTGTTTGTGGCGACTAGTGCTTGATAGTGCGCTTTTGGAGAGTTGATTTCCATCTCCGCAGGAAAAAACTCCCGTTACGGGAGTGTGGCAAACTAGTTTCAGACCATGCTTATTCGCGCCGGTTATGAAATTTCCTTCGATTATCCGGAGCCGACCGCGGTCCTGGCAATGCTGCAAGTGCATCCCTCCCGGATTTTAGACCTTCGGAGTTCCGAAAAGTTTCAGGTAACACCAGGGTTACCCTATTCGAGCTATGTCGATCTTTACGGGAATCGCTGACCCCGCGTTTTCCTTCCCCCGGGACGAGGCACCTTCCGCAACGACTTCCTGATCGAAGATCATGGAAATCCGGACCCTGTCGTTTGGGGCGCGCGGCAACACGAGGTTCAGGATCTTCCCGACGATACCTTGGTTTATCTCCTCGCCAGCCGGTACTGCGATACCGATACCGAATTGCGCGAGGCCGCCAAAGGCTTATTTTATGCGTCCCCGATGGGCTGGCCGCGGGTACAGGCCATTTGTGATTTTGTGCACGACCATATCCGATTCGATTATATGCTGGCGCGAGCCAACCGGACGGCCTTGGAAACCTACCGGGAAGGCGTCGGCGTCTGCCGCGACTATACGCATCTGGCCATCGCATTTTGCCGCATCATGAACATTCCGGCCCGCTATTGCACCGGTTTCATGGGCGATATCGGCGTACCTTTGGTTCCGCCGATGGATTTCAGCGCCTGGTTCGAAGTTTTCCTGGACGGGCAATGGCGCGTCTTCGACGCCCGGAACAATATGCCGCGCATCGGACGCATCCTCATCGCGCGCGGCCGCGACGCCGCAGACGTGCCTTTGACCACTTCTTTTGGTCTCAATACCTTGTCCGGATTTCTGGTCTGGACTTATCCGGAGCCGAGCGATACGCCCGCCTCCGTGACCTCCGATTCCTTTCAGCCGGCCTATCCGATTCCAATTTGACAATCCCTATTTGATCCCCATGCAATTGACGTAGTAAGTCACGGATCCGGCCCAGTCGGAGAAAATGCCTTTGACGCCGACTTGTCTCGCCAATACGTCGAGCAAAGTATA
The DNA here is from genome assembly GCA_017881725.1 of Fibrobacteria bacterium. Taxonomy (GTDB): domain Bacteria; phylum Fibrobacterota; class Fibrobacteria; order UBA11236; family UBA11236; genus Chersky-265. The sequence continues at coordinate 37,147 of JADGQO010000060.1, read as the reverse complement.
GGCGTCGCCGTCATTATTGATGGCGGGCGTGACTGACTGGTAATAGTAACCGCCTAGGGTGTTGAGTGCACCAAGGCGTCCTTCAGCTCGGGCGTGAATTTTTCGCTGCACTTGGCGGCTAATTCCGGGATGTCGAGGACATTGGTGGTGGTTTGCAAATCGCATTGCGAGTGCCTACAGACAAGCTCCTGATCCTTGGTGAAGGTAACGTCGCATTCCAGGATTCCCGCGCCCATGCGCGGCCGCGGGTTTTCCCGAGGCGCAGGCCAATGATGCCGCGGCGCCCAACCAAGTTGCTTGGGTAATTCTCATGATGTTCTCCTCACACGAAAATGAAAGGTCCAGACTCGGCCGATGCGTTCGCGTCGGCGGTTTGAAACTATGGGTTTCATGTTGAAGATTTGTTTCTGAGGTTGCTGAAATCGATTAAGCCGCGGCGCCCCTGGATTTCAGGGTGAATTTCAGGAGGGGTAAAGGTTGCTAAATGAATTTCCCGATATTTTTTTCAGACCCGGAAGTGAGCCTGCCGATTGCTGACCCAGCCACTTGCCCAAATAATCCCAATGCTACTTTAGGTTGCCGTCAAAAATTTGTGATTATTCGTAACGTAAGGCTTCCATAGGCGAAAGCCGCGAGGCCTTCCGCGCCGGCCAATATCCGAACACCACGCCGACGCTGACTGAGAAGGCGAAAGACAAGGCAATGGACGGATAGGTGATTAGCACTAACCAGCCTGCGAACCGGGAAACGAGATTCGCGACGCCGATGCCCAAGCTGATTCCCAACAGGCCGCCCAACACGGACAGCAAGACGGACTCGATCAGGAATTGCAGCAGGATGGCGCGCCGCGTGGCGCCGATGGATTTCCGTAAACCGATTTCGCGCGTCCTTTCATTCACCGAGACGAGCATGATGTTCATGATGCCGACGCCGCCGACCAGCAGGGAAATGGCCGCGACGAAGCCCAGTAAGGACGAAAATGTTTTCGTGGTGCCGGACAGGGTGGACTGGACCTCGGCGTTGTTGCGCAACCGGAAATCGTTTTCCTTATACGGCGGCAGACGGTGGCGATGGCGCATCAAAGTTTCGATGGCGGCCATGACGGCGGGAATAGATTGGGGATTGGCGCATTCGATGGCCATCTCATGGAGATACACGGTGCCCAATACCCTTTTCATGGCGGTGTGGATGGGCGTGAAAACCATGTCGTCCTGATCGCCGGAGCCCGCGCCCTTGCTGGGCAAGGTGCCGATCACGCGAAAATCCACGCGGTTGATCTTGAGGGTTTTTCCGACCGGATTTTCATCTCCGAAAAGTTTTTTGACCACGTTGGGACAGATCACGATGACGCGCGCTTCGTTCTCATTTTCCGCTTCGGTGAAGAATCGGCCGTAGTCGGGATGGGCGTTGCGGATGGACGCGTAGTTGGGCGTCACGCCCTGCATCTCGGAAACCTTGTTCTTATCCTGGTAGACGATTTCCACGTCGCCTTCGGCTTCCGGATAAAGCTCGACGATATCGGGGCTGGCCATGCGCACGGCTTTAGCGTCTTCCAGCGTCAGGCGGCTGTAATTGCCTGCCGCTCCACGCACGCCGCGCGAACTGGGCGCGCCTCCGAAAAGCATGACGACGTTCGATCCCAGGCTTTGCAGCCTCGCTTCGATGGCCTTTTGCGCCCCGTTGCCGATGGCGAGCATGGCGATGACGGACGACACGCCGATGAGGATGCCGAGCACGGAGAGAGCGCTGCGCACGCGGTTGGCGGACATGGCGCGCAATGCGGAAGCGATGTACTCGCTGAATTCCGACACGGAAATTTTGGGAGGCCTGACGTTTGGAAACATCGAGGATTTTGATTCGGGGGCGTGGGGTGGTGGCGTTGGCGACGCTGCTGTGGGAGCAGGCGATGCCATCGGGAGCGCGCCCGGAGCGGCGGGGCCGGCAGGGATGTTTTGGGCGACAGCGGCATTGTCCACGTCTGAAAGGATGCGTCCGTCCTTGATGTGCAGGATGCGCCGGGCATGGGCGGCGATGTCGGGCTCATGCGTCACCATGATGATCGTGATGCCGCTGCGGTTTAAGGCCTGCAACCGCGCCAGGATTTCCTCGCTTTGCGCCGTGGCCAGGTTGCCGGTGGGTTCGTCGGCGAAAATGATTTGGGGCCGATTGACCAAAGCGCGGGCCACCGCGACGCGTTGCTGTTGGCCTCCCGAAAGTTGATTGGGCTTATGCAGCATGCGGTTTTCCATGCCCACCTCGCGCAGCAATTCCTTGCCCCGCTCCAGCCGATTCGGCAATCCGGAATACAGCATGGGCAGCACGACGTTGTCCAGCGACGTGGTCCGCGGCAGCAGGTTGAACATTTGGAAAATGAAGCCGATGGTTTTGGAACGCAGGATGGCGCATTCATCTTCGCTAAGACCGGCGACATCGCGGCCCATCAGGGTGTAGGTTCCGGAGGTGGGCTTATCCAGCAGACCCAGGATTTGCATCAAGGTGGATTTTCCCGATCCGGACGGCCCCATGATGGCCACGAATTCGCCTTGCCTTATGGTTAAGGACAAGCCTTTCAGGATTTCCAAATCAGCCGCGCCCATCTTGTATGCGCGCCGGATATTGTCCAATTGGATCAAGACGCCGGTTTCATTCATACCGCAGCGCCTCGATGGGGGAAAGCAGCGAGGCTTTCAAGGCCGGCCAAAATCCGAACAGCACGCCGACGCCGGCGGAAATCGAGAACACCATGACGATGGCATCGGTGCTGACGATGGCGGCCCAGCCGGCGAATTGCGAGAGGCTTAAGGAAACGGACACGCCCAGGACGATGCCGAGGATTCCGCCCAGTGCGGACAAGGCTACGGATTCGATCAGGAATTGCATGAGGATGGCTTTGCGCGGCGCGCCGATGGCTTTGCGCAGGCCTATTTCGCGCGTGCGTTCGGATACGGAAACGAGCATGATGTTCATGATGCCGACGCCGCCCACCAATAAAGAGATGGCCGCCACGATCCCCAGCAACAGCGTGAAAGTTTGCGTCGTGTCCGACAGGGCCGATTGGATTTCCGCCATGTTGCGGATTTCGAAATCGTCTTCCTTGTATTCCGGCAAACGGTGTCGCTTGCGCATCAAGGTCTTGATGTTATCCATCACCGCGGGGATGTTTCCGCCACTGTCGCATTCGGCGTAAATGCTGTTCAAATAGGTGGCGCCCAACAACCGGCGCATGGCCGTGCCCAGCGGAATCAAAACCATGTCGTCCTGGTCGCGATAACCCGTGGAGCCGCGCATGCGCAAAATCCCGATCACGTTGAAATTGATATGGTTGATCTTTACCGTTTTTCCGACCGGGTCTTCCTTGCCGAACAGGTTGTTCACCACTGTCTGCCCCAATAGGGCCACGCAACTTAAATTTTGTTCTTCCGGGCCGGAAAAAAACCGGCCATAGTACGGGGCGGCATTGTGCATTTCCGCGTACAAACCGGTGGCCCCGGTAACCTGGGTGTTAACATTCTGGTTTCCCCACACGATTTGGGCGCTGCCTTGCACATTGCCTTCCACGTGCAAGGCGTGGGGCAAGGCCGCCAAGGCTTGTACGTCCTCCAGGGTCAGGCGGCTGGCGCTGCCTCCTGCGGCGCGCACACCGCCCACCACCGGAGCGGCGGGCATGATCAACAACAAGTTCGATCCCAATCCCGAGATGCTGGCTTCCACGGCCCGCTGGGCGCCATTGCCTAAGGCCAACATCGCAATCACGGCGGCCACGCCGATCAGAATGCCGAGAATGGACAGCAAACTCCGCAGTCGGTTGGACGCGATGGCGCGCAAAGCGGATAAAGCATATTCCCGAATCTGGGCGAGGCGAAATCCACCATTGCTTTTGCGGGCGCCGCCGCCGTTGCGGTGCCGGAGGGGTTCGGAGGCGGGGACGAAGGTTTTCGAATTGGGGGGCGCGGCGACGCCGGGATTGGACCGATCGGATTCGATGGTCCCGTCCTTGATATGGATGATGCGTTTGGCGTGCGCGGCGATTTCCGGATCATGCGTGACCATGATGACGGTGATTCCGCCCGCATTGAGGGCTTGCAATCGCCGCAGGATTTCCTCCGCCTGATCCGAGGCGAGATTGCCCGTCGGTTCATCGGCGAACAGGATGCGCGGATTGTTGACCAAGGCCCGGGCGATGGCCACGCGTTGTTGTTGCCCGCCGGAAAGCTCGTTGGGTTTATGGTACAGCCTGTCTTCCAAACCCATATCGGCCAACATTCGTCGCGCTTGAGGTTCCCGGTCGGCGGCGCCGGAATAAATCATGGGCAGCATGACATTGTCCATGGAAGTGGTGCGGGCCAGCAAGTTGAACATTTGGAAAACGAAGCCCAAGGTTTGCGATCGGATGGCCGCGCCCTCATCGTCGGACAGGCGCGTCACGTCCTGGCCCAGCAAGGTGTAAGACCCCGCCGACATGCGATCCAGCAGGCCGAGGATTTGCATCAAGGTGGATTTTCCGGAACCGGACGGCCCCATGATGGCGACGAACTCGCCCGCGTGGATTTCCAGGCTGACGCCTTTGAGAACCTGCAACTCTTCGCCGTCTATCCAATAGGATTTGGAGACGTTTTCCAGCGAGATGATTTTCACCGCGCGTTCAGCGACGACCACTGGTTAAGGGGCTGGCCTTGGCGCCTTGCTGCGGGGCGTATTTGGCGTTGGTGATCAGCACTTTTTCCCCCAGCGCCAAGCCGGATACGATTTCCGTTTTCTCATTGTTCTCCAAACCGGTTTTGATGGACCGGAGCATCGGCTTACCGTCCGGGCCCGCCACGTTGACCTGTTTGTCGCCGTCGGCCACATCCTGTACGGCCGTGAGCGGCAATAGCAAGGCTTTATCCTTCTTGCTGATGATGAAGCTGATATTGGCCGTCATTTCCGAGCGGAAAAAAGCCGGCGTCTTCAGCGGCTTTACCTTCACGCCGTAGGTGATTACGTTGGAAACGTTTTTCCCTTCATATAAAATATCCGTGACCGCGCCTTCCACTTTTTCATTGGGATAAGCATCCAAGGTAATCCACGCGGTCATGCCCGCATGGATATGCCCGATGTCGGATTCATCCACCTGGGCCATGACGATCAGGTGGTCGGACATGGCGAAGAGAATCGATGATGGATCCACCGTTTGCCCGACGACCACGTTTTTCAGGATGATGATACCGGATAACGGCGCCGCGATGGGCGTGGGCTTGTACGCGTCCTCCCAATGCTTGCTGGCTGCGGGTCCCTGGCTGCGCGCGGCGTCCAGGATGGCTGCCCGATCGCTGGAACTCATCCAGGCCAGCACCTCGCCGGATTTGACCTTGCGCCCTTCGTCGATCAGGATTTTTTCGATGCGGCCGGAAATGGGCGGTTTGATCTCGACGCGGTTGAGCGGCGCCACCGTTCCCGTGGAGGCCACCGCTTGTTCAATGGGCCCTTCGGTTACCGTGACGGATGGCAATTCCACTGGGCGTCGTTTCACCAAATGGGTCAAAGAGTACCACGCGGCGACGGCCAGCAAGGCCAAAATGAAAAGCATCGAAAAAAGTTTTTTCATCCGACATCACTCCGCTAAGGGTTTTCCCAAGGCTCTTTGCCAGGACGCTTCCGCGACGATGACGTTCAATTGCGCCTGGATGGTTTGGCGCTCCAGGCTAATCCGATCCGAAGCGATGATTTCCCAATTGTCATAGGTCAAAAGTCCGCTGTTGTAGCGGACGTTCGCTTCCTCATTCCGTTGCCGCGCGGCTTCCAGCAACGCCGCCTGCACCTTGGCTTGATCACAGGCGCTCGCGAATTCGGACCAAGCGGTTTCCACGTCCACCAGGGCCTGTGCGCGCGCGGATCGCAAATCCTGTTTGGTCTTTTCCAATTTGGTTTGGGCGGTCCGCATGGCGTAGCGCGCGCTGGTGGGGCCTTTGCCGAACAGGGGATAGGTCAGGACGACGTTCCAACTGTTTTGCAAGGCCGTGTATCCGTCCAGAAATTGGGTATAGCCGGCGGTCAAGGTCGGCCAATAGTTCCCGCGCGCCGCGTCCAGCGAGGCTTCGGCGGTGCGGACCACAGCCTGTTGCTGCGCGATATCCGGACGATTATCGACCAGCGGCTTTTCATCGGCGGGAAGGGCGGCGGGCGAAGGCAGGCTCAAGCTGTCCTTGATTAGGAAGGGAATGAACGCATCTTGTCCCATTTGGCGATTCAGGTTTTGTTGTTGGATACGCCGTTGCCGGAGCGATTGCGCCAAGTCCGCTTGCGCCTCCAGAAGTTGCGCTTTGGCCCGGAGCATATTGCCTTTGGACTCCCTTCCGGCGTTGTAGCGCAGGGCCACTAATTGGGCTTCCTCTTCGCGCATTGCCGTGATGCGGCGGGAAACTTCACTGGTCTTTTGGATGAACAAGAGTTGGGCGAAGGCTTTGCGCAGATTGTAGCGCAGTAGCGACGCGGTTTGGCTTTGGTTGGCCTGGGCCTGGGAGATGAGGGTACCGGCGGTTTTTTCGTTGGCCGTTTCCGATTTATCCCACAGTTTCACATTCGCCAGGGCGCGGGTTTGCCAATTGGATCCATTCGAGGTGTTGCCGGGCACGCGATAGCCATGGTCCAAAATCAATTGGGGATAGAGTCCGTTTTTGGTTTCCGCATACGCGCTTTGGGACGCGTCCACTTCCAGCCGGGCCGAAGCCAGATCCGGATTTTTCTCGTTAGCGATGGCGATGCAATCGCGCCAAGTCAGGATGGAGTCCGCGGGCGGTTTTTGCGCCGATACCAGTGAACTAAAAATCCCAAGGCCTAGGAACGCCCGAATCCACTTATTCATCCGGAGTCAACTTAAAAAATATCCGCTGGCGGAGCGCGCAGGTCCTGGCTTTGCTCACAGCGCATGGATGGGTTCACAAGCAACCGTCTGAAGCAACCGTCTGAAGCAACTTTCTGATGCAACTTTCTGATGCAACAATAAGGCGGCTAGATAAGGAACTCTTCACCAGACCCGGAAGTGAGCCTGCCCGTTGCTGACCCAGCCACTTGCCCAAAATATTTCCGCGCTTAATTTTTTCTGGGTTTCAAAACGGCGAATTCCATGATAACCGCCCGGCCCATTCCAGGCCCCACCCTGAACCTGCGGGTCCCCACGCGACGCGCAAGGAGTTGATCGCCAAGGCCTGGCTCAGCCGCGCCTGATAGCGCAATCCTCCGCCCAGGCGTTGATCATAGCGATGGGCATTGGGCATTTCCACTCTGTAAAGACCCGAACCGATCCAACAGCCCGCGCCCAGACGGCTCCAGGTTTCCAACCGCGTGAATAAAACGATGTTGTCCTTGGCCGTGGCTTCCTTGATGATTCCGTTCACGACCGTGGAATACTTTTGGGCGAATTCCAAAATGGCGTCGCCATAAATGACATGCAAGTTCGACGTGTCCGCCACGACGATGGCTTGGTTCGCATGGCCTTGCATTTCGAATTCCACCTTGCCGATCGCGGAATTGGGGAAGGCCCATTCTCCCAGCAGCCGTCCATAGATGCCGCCGGTGGAAACTTTATCGCTCGGCATGCGCATGGTGAGACCCGCGTCCACCCAAAGCCGGCGGCCACGGATTTCATTGGCGCGCCCCATGAGATTGCCGCCGAAAAAAACGTACGGCCAATGCTTTTCACCCGTGGTCCCGAGTACGCCGATGCGATTGAGATCGGGAGTGAAGATGCCGATGCGTCCGGTACCCAGGTCGGCGGAAATTGTCCAAGTGCTTAGGCCTTGTTCAATATGGTTTTCCAAAAACCAGGCCGTGGGCCTTTCGGCTTGCGTCACCTTATAGACTATCCATTGGGAAGAGGCGTGTCCGGCGGGGTCCGCCGCGAGAATGCGCGCGGGATAAATTCCCGGCTTAATCGCGTTGAGAGTGTATCGTTCACCGTCCCAGTAGAGGCCGTTTTCCCTGCTCCTTGCGGCGTTCTCGCGCCTCGCGGCGTTCTCGCGCCTCGCGGCGTTGTCACGTGACGCGCCTTTTAACGAGTCCGCTGCGAACGCGCCGGATCCGCTTTGCGTTTCTCCATCAGATGGCTCAGATGGTTCATAAGGCTCATAGGGCCAGAGGGCCACCGGATCGCCTTCCGCGTCAACGGCCACGGGACGGTAACTTGCGAGTTGCCCTGTTTGGATGCGCCAGGCGCCGAGTTCGCTGGCGAAGACGGGAGCCTTGTCGGGCTTTACCGGCAGGGAAACGGTTTGCTCCGTGCGCTTACCCTGCACGTCGAACGCGAAAGTCAGGATCAGCAAGCCCGGCGCCATGGGCCGCAAATGCAGGGAGCCATCATGGTAAAGCGTGCTGTCGGGGCCGCTCACGTTGACGAGAACCACCGCTTGTTCCGCCCATACGCGGGCCGAGGCTCCCGCTTCCCAGGCATAGGCTTTGCCCTGTTGCAATGTGTCCCAAGGCAAGGTGGGTTTGATGCCTTCGCTCCACAGCATGTCCGAAGCGGGAATGATTTTCAGCGAGAAGCTAGGATCCGAACTTCCGCCGTCCGGATCTTCCAAGTGCAATTCGAAAGGCGCCTCCTCTCCGGATCGATCTGCGGACGGATACCAGTGGAATCTCCGGGTCAAGCTGTCGTACTCCATCCCCGGCGGCATGCGCTTGGGTTGGATGCGAATTTGCGAGCCTTCGTGATCCGGATCGACGGCATCGGCTTGATAACTCCAGAGCTGTCCGGCGACGGCCACGGGTTTGGGCGGCTGCGCCAAAGTCGGCGGGACGTTTCGGCGAATCAGAATATTCACGGCCATGGTATCAAAAAGACCGGTTTTATTGCGCGCTTCGACCAGGATATGCCATTGCCCGTCCACGTCGGATTTGCCCAGCAAAGTGTGCGTCTCCGGGTCCCAAGACAGGCCTTTGGGCAATTCACCGAATAGGGAATACCGCAACGCGCCGGCGGGCTCCGAGGGATCGGCCGCCCAGGCTTGCCAGCGGAAGGATTGTCCCGTGAAAATTTTTCCGGGCGGCAGCGACACGAATCTCGGCTGCCCTTGCGCGGGCACGCGGCGCACGGTCGCGTATTTGAGTTGATCCAGAAATTCTTCGGGAGCCATGAGCACCATGCTGGAGCCGTCGAAAATGATGGCGATTTGTTCGCGGTTGGGCACGCCGCCGAAAGTTTCTTCCAATATTTTCAAAAGTTCCGACCCTAGCTGATACGCTTTTTTTTCACTCTGGGAATTGACCAGCTTGGCGCGCGTTTCCCAAGTGGGTTGGGTGGCTTTGGCCTGCACCCGTACCAGGGGCGCTACCTTCAAATGTTCCAGCGCGCCTTCGTCCTGCAAGGTTTGCCATACGTCCGGATCCACCAGCACCGCCTTATCCTGGAATCGCATGATGTCTCCCTGGGCCAAACCGGTTTTGGGATCGTGGACCAGAAAGACGGGTTGTCCCTTGGCCTTGAAGCGTCCCGCGAGACGAGAGCCGATGTCTTCGTCTTGCAATACGGTCAAGCCATAATGGTTGAGCGGCTCGGATCCGTTTTTGGAGGTAGCGGTTGTGACCAGGATGGCCAAGACGGTAAAGGAAAAAATCAGAAGGGAAAGGTTAAAAGGCAAAAGGGAAGATCGAGCCGCACGCGCGTTCGGCGATCCGAATTGATCAGGCTTCCACGAAATGTTCATCGCGGCGCCCTCATCGAATGGACCCGCGGTATATTCTTGACCTTTTCACTTTTGCCTTTTGACCTTTGAATCTTGAATTCCCAAGTCAATACCCTCGCTTCGCCTTCGTCCAATCGCGGAATTCCTTTTCCATGGACTTGCTGTCGGCGCGGGTGCCGTAGTCCACGCTGTCGGAGGCCGGAAACCATTCCCTCTCGTCCTGGCTCCAAATCAGTTTGCCGCGTCGGTATCGGACGCTGTGCCCTTTCCCTTGCACGGTCATGGCGATGAAATTTCCGTTGTCGAGATTGTGCCGTAAGACGGTGAGGTCATTGTCCGAGGTCGCTGCTTCGACGTATACGGATTTGCCCACGCCGGATTCGGTGTATTGCGCGGCCTTGCCGTCCAAAGCGAAGGCTGTCCGGTAGGGTTTGACGCGCGAGGTATCGGCCGGATGGGAAAGCACGAATATGGCCTGATGATCCCAATATTCGTCCCCGTGCGATTTCACCGTCTTGGCCTTGTCCAGGTTCACCAAAGGCACCATGAAAATCATGCGTAACAGAAGCAGCACGGTCAGCACGGTGAGTACGTCCTCGAAACCGATGGCTTCGCCCATTTCCACCCGGGCATGCCGGTGGCCGCGGCTCATACTCCGCTCTCCGTCCGCGCTTTCAGCGCATCCGGTTTCTGCATCGACTCCACTTCGCCAATGGGATCCAACGGCGACAAGCGGTGGTTCGGAGGCGCTACCGCATGTTGCTTGGACTGGATGAATCCGCGGTATTGCCTTTCATATTCCATCATCTCCGACAAGCGCCGGCCGACGGAGGCCTGGACCAGGGACAATTGTTCCAGTTGCTTGGTGGTTTTTGTAATGGCCTCGGCGGCCCGTCCCAGGTTCCGATCGATTTCGATTTGGGCGTGGGCCATCTTGGTTTCCAAGGTGATCTGGTTTTCCATCACTTGCATTTGCCGTGCGTCGCAGCCGTATCGCTTGCGGATCCACGGCTGCAAGCGCGTGAGGTTCCAATCGTTGATGTGGCTGTTCACCATGTCGAAGCCGCTCAAGGCGCGCTCCAGGATTTGCACCGTCACCAACTCGATGAGGATGGACAGGCCCGTGGCTCCCAGGGTCACCAGAATCGCGAACTCGTCGCCGTCGATGGCTTTGGAGATGTCCTTGATGAAGCGCATTTCGCCGTCGCTGTCGCCCAGGCCCATCACGGCGCGTTTCATGGGCGGGAAGGTCAAGATCAGGCCGTACAGGGTGCCGAGGAATCCCAGCTTCAAGGTGGTCCGGTTCATGGAGATGTGCAGCGAGACCGAACCGTTGTCCATTTGCGAACGTCGGTCCCAGGCATTTTCCAACAACGCTTCGGAACCGGTGGTTTCTCCCCGTAGTCCCAGTTCGATCCAACGCAAAAGCAGATCGCGCATATGCCCCGGGGGCGCGGCTTCGAGCAGCTTTCCCCGCAAGGCGTCCAAATCCGGTTCGTCACCTCCTTCATAAAGAACGCGCAGGGATTTTTCCGTATTCTTCACGCCGTCCAAAACCCGCCGCATCTGGAAAACCGCCATCACCTGCCCGGTCGCGAAGATGGCGAAGATGAGGGCGATGAAGGGATTGAAATACCAAGTCGGATTGAGCTGGAAGAATCCCGCGGTCGCGCCGAGGAGCACCGGTAAGGGCACGGCCGATGAGATGCGCGCCAGTTTGCGGATACGCGCCAGGGCGCGCTGCGCCTGTGCTAACGGATCTTCGGACAGTTTCAGGGTTGAGCTCATGGTATTGCTCCGGGTCGATTCATGATGGGATTTTCAATATGCAGGCGGACGGAAAGACCGACTTCGAAATTGCGCACGGTGCGATAAGACATGTCGATGCGCAAGAGCGCTAGGCGGAAATCCGATGGATACGCGCGCGGATGCCGGAAGCCGAATCCCAGGTCCGGGATGTCGAGCCAAAAGCGGGTGGCGGCCATTCCCGAAGCCGCGACGAAACCCACGCCCCAAGTCCCGAAAACGGCGGGCAAATCCTCCATGGCGACATCATGGACCAGAACGCCATTGGCATAGGCATCGGCATCCCACACCAGTTTGTACCGCAAGTAACCGAGGCGCGCTTCCAGGGTATGCGAGAAGTTACCCGTCTTTTCCAGGTTACCTCCGGTCCATTGTGTTACGACGCTCCCCGGCTTTCGCGTTTGGATGGATTTCGAGGCGTCCGGCTCCAGCCAGTAGTATTCCGGCAAGGGGCGATTGGCAGATTCCAGAGTGTACTTCAATCCCGGGACACCGACGGAAACGGACCACCACCAGAAGGCATCGCCCCAAAAATCCGGCGAAGGTTTGGATGCCGCCGCGGTGGCCGCGGGCGTAGGAACTGCGGACGCGGGAGCCGAAGCTGCGAGCGACGAGGATGCCGGGACTGGTGCCGTCTCCAAGCCTAGGCGCGTCAGGCCGCCGCCGAATTGCGAGCGGTGCAACGAAACGCCCAGCAGGTAATGATGCAGCAATTTCTGCGACCACAGGATGTCCAAATCGCGCTGGTATTGCAGGGACACTTTGCGTAAGGCCCCCACCGAGGCTCCGGTCCGGAGTTCCAATCCGGCGGGCCATTCCATGAGGGCGAGCAGGGCTTCGCGGTTCCCGGGCAGGGATTTCCATAGGAAGGGAATCTCGGTGTTTTCCGCCCCGTCCTCTTGCGCCGTGTAGCCATCCTCGTCGACGCGGGAAGCCAATGCGTCCCACTCGCTCCGCCCCAGCCTGCCGATTTCCGTTCCGTTGCGTAACACAAAAACCATATTTTCCGGGACCGTATTCTGCAGGTTACGGTCGCGTGCTTGCGACTGTGCCGAGTCGCCGGCGTTTACGTTGGTTACGGCATTTGCGGCATCGACGGGGTGACCCGGGTTGGGATCCGGAATCAGGATTTGGAATTCTCCCGTCGGACGGGAAGAGTCGGAGTATAAGGCGTGCCAGACCATTCCGACCAGGACGCTGTCCTTGAGCTCTAGTACCGTGGCTCCGGGTGGGGCGGCCCGCGCAGGCGCGACGAACAGTCCGGCCATCAGGACCAAAGCCGCGATCATTGAACCCATCGAACCGATCACCGTCAATGCCTTTCCGATGCGATGCATCCGGGAATCCCTCTTGAAATTGCGCGGACTCACGGAGGCGGGTTATGCTGCATATCATATTATTATCCGCCCTTGGATTTCCTTTGTTCCCGTCCGCAAAGTGAATGTTGAAGCGCAAGTTAAAGACCCTTCGGAGCCGTTCGGGAATCCTCTAGCATGATGGCCGATTTGCTACTTTTGTGACCTCGAAAATCAACCCGCAATCGCGAAGGATGGGGCAGGCAAATGGGTAAAGGAACAGTAGTGGTCGGAGTCGGCGCGGCCTTGGTGGATTTGCTCATAGAGGAAGGCGATGCTTTCGTGGCGGGAATGGGCTCTCCCAAGGGCGGCATGACCTTGGTGGACGGAGCGGCCATCGAGTCCGCGTTGAAAACCACCGACCGGCCCGTTAAGGTGGTTCCGGGCGGATCCGCTTGCAATACCATGGTCGGAATCGGCAATTTAGGCGGACGCGCGCGCATGATCGGCCGCCTGGGCGAAGACGAATTAGGCCGGGCCTTTTTGGACGGCTTGCATAAGGCCGGCGTGGATCGCCGCATCCGCAAATCCGATCAAGCCACGGGCCGCGTGCTTTCCGTGGTCACACCCGATGCGCAGCGCACCATGTTCACCTTCCTCGGAGCCTCGTCGCAACTTTCCCCGGACGACATTTCCCTGGAAGACTTTTCCGATGCCGGCATGATCCTGTTGGAAGGCTATCTGCTTTTCAATCGCCCGGTGGTGGAAAAAATCCTGAAGCTGGCTAAACAGACGCAAGCGAAATTAGTGCTCGATTTGGGGTCGTACCAAGTCGTGGAAACCTGCCGGGATTTCTTGAACGCGATTATCGAATCGGACGTGGATATTGTTTTGGCCAATGAAGACGAGGCCCGGGCCTTCACGGGTTTAGGCGAAGCCGATTCCCTCGAAGCGCTGGCCAAGAAAGTGGAAACGGCCGTGGTGAAAGTCGGTAAAAAAGGCGTGTTGATGGCGCAAGGCAAGGAACGTTACGCCGTAGGCGCGCAATTGGTGAAGGCCATTGACACCACCGGCGCCGGAGACTTGTGGGCCTCGGGATTCCTATTTGGCTTAAGCGAAGGCATGGGTTTGGAAAAGTCCGCGCGGCTGGGTTGTAAGGTCGGCAGCGAAGTGGTCCAAGTGATGGGCGCGGTGATTCCGCCGGAAGGCTGGGCGCGTGTGAAAACCTTTCAGGCGGGACTGTAATAAACCCAAGTCCTTGAATTTAAGGATTCTGCGAGTCGAATTTTTGGGGTTTGTCGCATGTCGAATCCCCCTCTTTCCCGCAAGGGTGACAACCTCCAAGGTCTCTGACTAAATTTGGGCATGGCCAGAATACTCGAAGACCTCTCCCGCACCTTTTCCGAATACCTGCTCATTCCCCGTCTCACGCGCCGACAGCACGTGATGCGGAACGTTTCCCTTGTCACGCCGATCGCGAAACACAAAGTCGGCGAGACCAGCCGTCTCAACCTGAACATCCCCGTGGTTTCCGCCAGCATGCAAGCCGTGTCGGGTCCCGATATGGGTATCGCCCTAGCGCGCCAAGGCGGCATCGCGTACGTCTTTTGTTCACAATCCATCGAATCGCAAGCCGCCATGATCGCGAAAATCAAATCGCATAAGGCCGGTTTCGTGCGCAGCGATTCCAACGTTCGGCCTTCGGCCACCTTGCAGGAATTGCTGGACATGATGAAGAAAACCGGGCATTCCACGGTGCCGGTTACGGCGGACGGGAGCAGTACGGGACAATTCATGGGCATCATTACGGACAAGGATTTCTGGGAGTTCGAGGACGATCTCGCTTCCCAAGTCCAAGGCTACATGACGCCGCGCGAGAAGGTGATCCACGGCCTGGTGGGCATTACGCTCAAGGAGGCCAACCACCTTCTTTACAAGCATAAGAAGGAAGCCTTGCCCATCCTCGAAGCGGACGGCCGGCTCAACTCGCTGGTTTTCAAAAAAGATTACGTTGATCACATCAACAATCCTCTGGAGCTCTTGGACTCGCGCAAGCGCCTGGTGGCGGCTGCGGGCGTGAACACCCATGACTATCAGGAACGCGTGCCCGCCTTGGTCGAGGCCGGCGTGGACGTCATTTCCTTCGATTCTTCCGACGGCTTTTCGGAGTTCCAGCGTGACGCGGCGCTGTGGGCGCGCGAGCAATACGGCGACGGCCTCGTCATCGGCGGCGGCAACGTGGTTTCGGCGGAAGGCTTTCGGTACCTGGTGGAAGAGGCCAAGCTCGATTTCGTCAAAGTCGGCATCGGCGGCGGATCGATTTGCATCACGCGCGAGCAGAAAGGCATCGGCCGCGGGCAGGCCTCGGCGTTGATGGAAGTGGTCGAGGAACGCAACCGCTACGCGAAAGAAAAAGGCGTCTACATTCCGATTTGTTCGGATGGCGGTCTGGCCAACGATACGCAGCTCATCATCGCCATGGCCATGGGGGCCGACTTCGTGATGATGGGCCGTTATTTCGCCATGACGGACGAAAGCCCCACGCCCAAGATTTCCATCAAGGGTCGCATCTACAAACCCTATTGGGGCGAAGGCTCCAACCGCGCGCGTAATTGGCAACGCTACGTGGACGATAAGTCCGCGACCGGCCTGCATTTCGAGGAAGGCGTCGACGGTTACGTGCCGGTGGTGGGTTCGGTGAACGAAGTGTTGCAGGTGACCCTGGAAAAACTGCGCGCCACCATGAACAATCTCGGTTCGAATACCCTGACGGAGTTTACCCAAAACGCGGTTCTAACCTTGGTTTCCGAACAATCCATCGAAGAAGGCGGCACGTCCAACATCATCCAGGTGGATTCCAAGTTCGACGACGATAAATAATCCCAACGTTTGACGGATTCTTGACCGGACAGCCCTCCGCCCCATAACATTTTCCTGGCCCGAATCCGCAACTTCCAAACCAGGCAGTACCGGTTGAAACTTGGGCAGGAGGCTCGCATGCCTACGGTAACCCGCTCGTTAAAATTTTCCATTGCCCGCTTGGTGATGCCGCTGGCATTGTTTTTCGCCGGGATTCCCGGAACCGTTTTTTCCGCGCAGGTTTCGCTTTCCGGCAAGGTGGTATTTTCCGACGGCAATCCTTTGGCGGGGGTAACGGTGGCGGTACCTACGCCCACGGGACAGAGGAAAACGCAAACCGACGTGCAGGGAAATTACAGTTTCAGCATTGAAGAGGGGACGTACGATCAATTGCGCATCCGGAATATGGGGACGAAATTGCCCGGCGTGCCGGCCATGCTCGAATACGTGGCGGTGAATCCACTGATTGTCAGCGGCAATACCCTGAAGAACGTCACCATGCCCGCGTTTTACCGCATCCACGGCACACTGCGGACTCCGGCGACGGTGGCGGTGGCCAACGCCATGCTGACGGTTTCCAGTTGGAGCGGGACGATGACCCAGCTCCCTAACGACCAAAATACCACGGCGTCGGACGGAACGTATGCATTGTTTTGCATCGGCGGACAGGTCCAACTCTCGGTTCCTACGGGGTCGGACAGCAGCCTAGCGGCCTTCCAGTTGCGGTTCAACCTGACCAAGGATACGCTTTTGGATTTGGCCTACACGCCGGCCCCCGTGCTTTCGGGCGTCGTGAAAACCGCCGATGGAATCGCCGTTCCGGGAATCACTGTCGCGTTGGTGAAGGATGGGATCCAGCACGAGAAGCGGACGGACTCGCAGGGGAGATATTCCTTCGCGCTTTCCGCCGGAACCGTGACCGAACTGCGCGTGCGCGCCATGGGCGACACCGGGAGCCTCTATCCGGCCAACATGGAATATTCTCCCGTGGATAGCGTGGTCAGTTACAAAAACTTCACGATCTCGGGCGACCTGGTGAGGAACGTGGCCTTGCCGAAATTCCCGCTGTTTTCCGGCACCTTGCTCGGCGCCGCCGATGTTCCGCTCGCGGGCTTCACGCTGACCGTCTATGGATGGAAATCCAATATGCGCCAGCTTCCCAATGACGTCGCCACCGCAGATTCCCAGGGACATTTCCAATTGCGCTGTTCCCTGGGAGATAATCAGTTGGTAATCGACCCTCCCATGGGAAGCTCGTATTCGCAAGCCACCCAAAATTTTTCCATCGCCTCGGATTCCACCGCCGTCACGCGAATTTCCAAAGGCGCGGTCTTCACGGGCAAGGTTCTTCTCTCCAGCCGTGCACCTGTAAGCGGCGTCACGGTTGCCATCTCCAATGGCCTGGTCCAAAAGGAGGCGGTCACGAACAGTCTGGGCGTTTTCCGAATCGCGGCGCAACCGGGACGCTACGCGGACTTCCGGGTCCGCAATATGTCGGCGGATTTGGATGGCGTTCCCCGGATGCTGGAGTATACGGTGCAGCCGGATGGAATCACGCTGACGGACTCGCTCGATCTGGAAGTGGTGCTGCCGCCGTTTCGCAAAGTGGCCGGTAAAGTGTTGGATGCCTCGCTGAAGCCCGTGCCCGGCATCGACGTGGCCTCTTCCGCGTGGAAATCGGGGATGACCCAGCTCCCCAGCGACGATTGTGTTTCGGCCGGCGATGGAACCTACGCGCTTTTCCTTCCGGACGGCACTAACTGGATCACGGTGCGGCCCCCCAACGGCAGCGCCTTCGCGACCACGTCGTTCACGCTCAAGGTGGATGGGCCCCTGGTCCATGACATCATCCTGTCCGATCAAGCGAAGGGTTTGGCCAGCATCCAGCCCTCGGTGGTGGGGCAAGGCAAGTCGGGGAAGATTACCCTGATAGGCGTCAACACCGGATTTTTTCCGAAAGTTTCCACCCTGGACTTTGGGTCGGGCGTTGTCGTTACCGAGATCACAGTGCATAGCGATATTTCCATCACCGCACAGGTGGCGGTATCCGACACGGCTACGCCCGGCGTGCGATCGGTGCGCGTGGTTGGGGATAAGGGAACCTATGTCGGAGCGGAGCTTTTTACGGTTACGGCCCCGGTCGCCTCGCCGTTGCTGTTCGACGGTGCGGGCAAGCTGGCAAAGGCCGTCATCATCGAGGATGGTACGGGAACCCAATTGCAAGTCGATTCCGGAACTTCCGTGAAACTGCCTCCGGGCGCAGCCCAGTCGCTGGGCTTCGAGGCGCCCATGATCAAAAACGACCAGGTCAATCCCACTGCGGCGGAATTCATCCAAGTCCAGCGCGAGTTTTCCCCGGCGGGCGTGGTCTTCGATCCCCCCGCCAGCCTCACCTTCCATTATTCCGATCAGGACGTTAAAGGCGTCGACGAAAGCAAGCTCGTGGCCTATAAATACGACAATAAGGCCGATACCGTGGTGGCGGAATACAAGGTTCTCGCGCGCGACACGGCGAAAAACCTGCTCAAACAGGAAGTCACCACGTTTTCCCTGTTCCGTTTGGCTAAAAGCGGCGGGACGAATTCCTTATTAAAACCGGCGCCGAAAGCTTCCCGGGGTACCTTGCATGTTACTCACCTACGCGCCCTATCCGGCCGAGGCCAAGGCTGGGTGCGGCTGATTTACGGCCTGGAGGGAAAGAATTCGTATTCCGATTTACGTTTCCGGCTCGTCTCCATGCGCGGCGAAACCGTCGCCGAATTGCAATTACCCGCGCGGGTAGGTATGGAACAGGTATCGGACTGGCGTGTAGCCGGGGGAAAATCGAAAACCGGATGTTTTCAATTGATAGCCGAAGTGGATGGAACCAGGTGGGTGCAATCCCTGGTCCTGGGATTGTAGTCCAAGCGTAGCGGGATACCATCGGTTTCGACGCGAACGGCGCAGTATATTGATTTCGTGGGTAATTACGATGTCCTCCATGCGATAAAGAGCTTCGCCGCCCTTTCGTGGCGCGGGGCTTGCCGACGATTTTTTTCCGCGGCTTTCGTGATATCTATCGCCAACATCGCTTTATTAGCCTCCCATTCCGCCATTGCCGGCGTGACGAATGTCGTCGTGGATCCGAACCTGCAATATCAGACCTTTGAGGGTTGGGGCACCAGCTTGAGTTGGTGGGCGAATGATCTCGGCGAACGGGATACGGCGACTGCGGCACGCACCATTGGATGGATGACCGATCCGGACACGGGGTTGGGCTACACGGTGTTTCGCTACAATATCGGAGGCGGGGAAAATCCGGTCCATACGCATATTCTCCATGCCCGGGCCGTCCCGGGTTTTAAGCCGACGGAGTCCGGCCCTTACGATTGGACCGCAGATGCGGGACAGCGTTGGGTGCTGGAACGTACTTTGCGGAAAGTCCCCCAGGCCATATTGGAGGCCCAATCCAATTCCCCACCGTATTGGATGACCAAGAGCGGTTGCGCCTCCGGCAATGTGGATGGCGGTGATAATCTGAAAGACACCGCGTACTCAGCCTTCGCGGATTATCTGACCGATGTCGTCAAACATTTCCAGGCACAATGGGGCATTACCTTTCGAACCTTGGATCCGATGAATGAACCGAATTCCTCCTGGTGGAAATCGGGCAATAACCAGGAAGGGTGCGCCTTTTCACCGGTAAAGCAAGTGACAATCCTAAATGCGGTGGCGAAAAGCCTGAACGCCAAAGGACTGACCGGTACTTCGCTCAGCACGCCCGACGCGAACAATATTGGGGAAGCTTTCGCGGATTTATCCGGGTACGATCCAACGACTTTGGCCGCCATCGCGCAGGTGAACACCCATTCATATTCCGGTTTCACTAAGCGCGGGGCCTTGGCCGATCTGGCGGATAAGGATCACAAACGCTTGTGGCAATCGGAGTCGGGCCCGTTGACCGGGGCAGGCATCACGCTGATGGACGCCTGCCTGTTCATGTCCGACGTGATCCTGAAGGACTTGCGGGATATGCGGGTGAATGCCTGGGTCGATTGGCAGGTGGGGGAGGATACCCGCTGGGGAGAAATTACTCCGCGCGGTCCCAACCAGAAATTCTACTACTACGCGGCCTTCACGCGGTTCCTGCGGCCGGGTTCCCTCCTGATCGATTGCCATCAGGCCGGAGTTACGGATCCTCCAGGTAACGCGGAGGTTAACATGATTGCCGCCCTGGTTCCGGCTACCGGAAATCTTGTCGTCCTAGCCGTTAATGTGGACTCCCTGCAGAAGGACTACGCCATGGATCTTTCGCGGTTTTCCAAATTGCCTGCGGTGGCCCGGATGTATCGAACCTCCTCGACCGAAAATCTGGAGCGCTTACCGGACCAGCCGGTGTCCGGGGGAGCTTTGGCGTTTTTGGCCACGCCGCGTTCAGTCACGGTATTGGTTTTTCCCCAGGCTGTCGCGTCGACTTTGGCTCGAAGAACGCCGCGAAAGAATCGCGGATCGCTTGGCACTGGGTTTTATCCCAATGGCAATTCGGGCGTCCTGATTTTTCCATCCCGCTCGGGGCTAACTTACGATCCCGTCGATGCTCTGGGCATTGAGTATCACGATTACCGGGATCGCTAATATTCGAGAGGATCCATCCAACTTTGAAATCAGTCGCGTTTTCAATGAAGCTTGGATTCACTCTAAAGAACCCCAATCAAACCGCGATTTTATGTATGAATTCCGCAAAGAAAATTGGGTATTCATTAATCGCATCCTTCCGCATGAAGGCAAATGAACCTAGGCATTCCGTTCAGTCACTTAACGTATGGGTCTTTTAGGGTATTGATCGGCGTGGGGACGCCGCAGGCCTTTCAGAAAATATCGAGGGGTTTCATGGCATACGCGATTCCGCATTTGAGGGCAGCCGTGCGCAACGCCGCGCTGAGCCTTGGCATTTTTCTATGCGCTCTGGGATCGGCACGAGGCCAACAGACTCCCAGCGTACTCACCGGTAAAATCATTCATCTTTATAATCCATTCGGCGCTTCCTTGCCGAAGGTCAACCTGTCGGGCGTCGGCTATAACATGACGCCGGAAGGGAGCAATTGGTATGCCCTGGCTTTCGATTCCTTGGGTGGCAGCCTTCAGCCCTGGATGAAGGATTTCGGATTGCGCACCGACGATTGGAAATGGTTAACCAAGGCGGGGCTCACCACCACGGCGGACGTTTTCGGCGTGGACGTTTTCGGTACCGGCAACGAGATATGGATCATCGTCGATCCTGCCGGACCCAGCACGGCTCCGCCTCTCATCCTGATGGCAAAGCCTCGCACTATGACTGTGCATATTCTAAACCCCTGGCCCACCAACGGCCCACAATTGATGGTAGCGGGCGGGCATCAAAACATGGTCGCCGATCGGGACCATTGCGGTTGGTACTCCGCGTTTTTTCTGATCTCAGGAGTGGTATCGGGCTATTTCGTGAATGTGGCCGACGGGGAGACTTGGGGTAAAAGCGGGTTAGGCGATCCGACCCCGTTCGACTTCACGGCCTTGTTCACGGCCATGGGCGGCGACATTTGGATTGCCGGACCAACGGAACTCTCCGGAACCTTTCCGGGAAAGGTAGGGTCTTGCACCTATTTGATGGCCACGACCGTGCATGACATGGCGGAAACCCACCCCGATTACGGAGGAGGAGGTGGAACCGGCATGGTGCAAAAGGCTTTGGGACCGGATAATAAGCCGGTGGCGACTGCAAGCGCTCCCGGGCATTTTAATACCTGGTTCAATACCAACCCGAGCGCGGCCATGCCGCTCAAAGGCGCCGAGACTTGCCTGGACTTGCAAATGTCAAAAAGCGACGACGGCCTGTGGGAGTTCGACTCCAATAAGGATCCGGGCCAGGAATTTTTCCCCATCGATAATTGGAATACCCTGGACACGAATTCCAGGTGCCCCGATAGGCCGGCTCATAACTATGGATTCTGCCTGGAATCGCATGCCACCTTCATTTATCAAAGAGGCCAAGCGTTCGATTTTCGCGGTGACGACGATGTCTGGGTTTTCATCGATAAAAAACTGGCTCTCGATTTGGGCGGCATTCATGCCGCTGAGCCCGGAACCATCAATCTGGACACGCTGGGACTCACGGATGGGAAATCCTATGCCTGGGATTTTTTCTTCTGCGAGCGGAACAAATGCAGCTCGTCGTTGCGGATTAAAACCACCATCTATTTCAAGCAACAACGGGCGTTGGACCATGCCGAGGAAAAGTTGCCCGGCGGCGTGACGAACTACCGCGTGATTAAACGCATCGGCGGCACCGGTGCTTGCGGCAGCTCGGGGGATTCCCTCAAGGAAGTGGCTCCCGGACCGCTTACGTTCACGCTATTCACGATCGCGGGTGACTCGCTGCAAGACTTGCCCAAAGGCATTTCCTTCGGAGGCATTACGGTCGGTGACGCGAGCGTTTTGGTGGACACGGCGAAGGTGACGGGACTTGCGGCGGGAACCTATCGCGTGGTCTTCTATGAAACATCGAATTCCCGATTGCGGGATGAAGTGCGTTTTACCGTGGCGGCGCATAACGTCGTTGAGTTCGACGCCCCGTATGCCGTCACCGCGTTGCTCGGAAAGGTCGTCAAAGTCATGGCCGCGAACCGCTTCAAAGACTCGCTGGTCGCCCAAGCCGTTGCCTGGAGCCCAAACTTTCCTTCCGGCCCGTCGGTTTATTCGGATTCGGCGCGCACCGCGCGTATCGCTTCCGGAGCGAAACTTACTACTGAGCCCACCGGCCTCGACACGTTGTGGATTACCGGGGATACCGCGGCCCTGGCCGATCAAACCTACACGTTTTCCATTCCCGGCAGCGCGAAGACCGTCAAGGTAACCTTCACGTTACCTGCATTGGATTTACCCAAGGCCGATTCCGCCGCGATTTATGACGATGACGGCGATGGCCGCGGTGATCGATTGGAAGTCACCTATGATCGGGACATCACCTCTTCCCTGCCCAAGGCCGTTGCCTATCATTGGCCCGCTTCCGCCGCAGCGGTCGCCGGAACCGATTTGGCCACCCGCCTGCAGGCCGGGAAGACGCTGGTCTTCAAGGGATCGCCTTTGTCCACCGCCATCCTGACTTCGGGACAAGGCCTGTTCGAATCCACGTACGCCGCACGCGGCCGCGATTCCATCCAAGCCATTCCCATCACGGATCGCATTGGACCCGTCATCACCGGCGCGTCGATGCATTTGGGATTAACCACCGATACCTTGCGGATTGAATTCAGCGAGCCGATAAACCCCACTTCGCGGACCGCCAAGGCACAAGATCTTTTCGGGTATAAGCTGGGGGACTCCTCCTCCGTCCAAGCCATCTCGCCCAGGGACGTCTCCTGGGATCAAAATGGAATATGGGTCACCTTGACGTTTCCTTCCAATACAGCGCCCGAACCCAAGGCGGGTGATTTAGTGCGTATCAATGACGGAGCCAGCCTGATTGTCGATGCGGCGGGAAACCAGCCGGGATCGCAGACGCGCTTCAGGTTAATCACCGGCGACAAGCGCACGGGTGTCAAAACCATTACCTACCGGGAATTGCCCGACGATCCCGAGATCTTTATGGGACCGAGTTTTCAAGATACGCTGGTGCAATCCGGCGCCGAAATCGCCGACGTCGTTAAAAGTACCGAACGGATGGGGCATTTGCTGGAGTTGGACCTCGGTGATTATGCAGCCGGAGATGGATTTACGTCACCGAATCCCGCGCAAGTGACCTTAAGTTACGATGTCGCCCTCTTCACCAACCTGGGCGTGCCGGTAGCGTCTGAAAAGCGGACGTTGGCATGCACGGACGCGGTTTTCTTGGGCGATTGCCGCGCGCACCGGGGCCACCTTTTCGTGGGTTGGAATTACACTACCAGCAGCGCGCATGTCAAAATTGCGACGGGCGCTTACGTGGCCCTTTTCCGGTTTCATGTCATCGTGGCAGGGAAAACGCAGGCTAGCGGCGGTCGGGATCAGATTTGGGGTTTGCTCCGCCGGAATTGAATTCTGCATCTGAGGCGAAGCGTAATTCTGCCGCAATCCATCTCCCCTTGCTCTGGGTGTAGGTTCCCTTCAAAAGTTAGGACGGAATTTTTACCCGTCCGTGATTACCTTATTAGGTAAGCGCGAATACAGTAAGGGGAGGGCCTATGGACGGATTCCGAATTGTTTGGACATTTCCAATCATGATGCTTGGAGGCATAGGCTTCGCAATGAGCCAATGCTCGGTTAAAATTTCCGAAAAGCTGTGCGCGCACTATCTCGCGGCCGCCGATACGGCGTATCTCCAGGTGCGCATTGTTTTGGATGCCCAGCACGAAGGCACGGCAACTTTCGATAAGACCAAACCCATCGTGGAGCGGCCCCTGCGGACTTGGTCGGAAGAACTGATCTCCACCTATGATTTGCGGCAATTGGATCATCCAGAATCCGCTTATGTCCGAATGTATGCGCCCGACGATTTGGATCCCATCGTCTATGTGGTAACTTATCATAATGCCAGTGTGACCAAGGCGAATTTGGACGGGGTGATTTCAAAGTCTTATGTCGTGGATGTGGAGCCGCCCTGCTGGCGCCTGTCCGTTTCCCTATGCAACGACATCAACACGCGTTCCGATTCATCAATCCTCTACTTCTCAATCTTTAACCTGGACACGTGGGAAACGGATACGAATGCCCAGAAAACATTTCTATCCGGTTACCCCGTGAGGGACACCATCATTTCGGGCAACGGTTGCTTCGGCAGTGGTTATTTGGCGAGTCCGCCTACCATTCGGAACATCGGCAAGGAATCAGGAAACGTTGAGTTGGAACGGGGAAGTATGAGTTGCATACTCGAAACGATTCAAAGTGGACCTAAGCCGGGAAAATCGTCGAGACTACGTTTTTACCAGAATCCACTTTGGATCTATCGCTGTGACGGACGTACTTTGCCGACGCAGCGTATTCCATTCCGCTGAATTCGCTGTCGGCCTGCCACCGCGCCCGGTCGACGCGCTGGGTGAGAGCCATGAATCGTTCGAATCCTTATTAGATTTTTCCACACGCTCCTCCCATGGAATTCTCTTCCCTGAATTGTCCCCAATGTGGTGGCGTACTGCCCCGAGCAGCGCGCTGGCGCATGGTAAGCTGCCCGTACTGCACTGCCATGGTGACGCGCAGCGACCTGGTCGTCGAGGCGAAAACTTTCCATGAAGCCTGGTTACGCGCGAGACCTTTTTCCAACGCGGATCCGATCCTCAACCTGGGAAACATCGGATCAACAATACGAGTGGGCGATTTGGTTTTCCTCCTTCAGGCGAGGTTGGGCCGGGGTAATTCATCGGAGGTATTCCTCGCCTTGCGTTTGGATACCCATTGGGAACGCGTTGTCATTCATAGGGCCCTATCCAGCGACACCGACGGCCTGCTCGCGCGCGAGTACGCAGCACTTACCGCTTTGCAAAGTTTTGATGGAAACGGATCAGCTTATTTCAGCCAAAGAATTCCCGAAGCCATCGCCTTGGGACATTGCGCGAACACGGGCAGGGAAACCTTGGTGACCCGTCCCATATCCGGCTGTTGGGGCTCGTTGCTGGATGTTATGCGGCATCGTAGCCGAGTAATCGATCCCAGGCATGGAGTTTGGATTTGGCGCCGAATTCTGGATACCCTTGGATATTTGCATGCCAATGGTTGGGCTCACGGCGATGTGCATCCTGGACACGTATTGGTACAACCGGCGGATCACGGGGCGTTTTTGATCGATTGGAAAAATGCGCGGCCCAATGCCGGTTCCCATGCCATGCGGGATGACCTGATCCATTCCGCTTGGTGTATTCGCGCCTTGCTACACGGATTGGGAGACTCAGAGCCTGGATTCGATTCGTTAACGCCTCCGGCATTGATGCAAATATTGCGGCAAGTCAGCGAAGACACAGACCGCGATTTCGAGATGAGCGCCCCGGGAATCGGTAAAGTTCTGAAGGCCGCGGCACTTGCGGATTTCGGGCCGCCGAAATTCATTCACTTTGATCCATATTCTTGATAATCAGCATTTTAACTGGAGAGGAGTTCAATCATGGGATTCGGCAACTATTCACACGCGGCGCATGAAGCGTTACTCGCGGATCGCAGTCATCTTTCCACCGGTGAGGTTTTTTAGCAAACTGGTTGCCACACTTTGATGAACCCGCACGGACTCAAGGTCCGGGAATCCTGCGACAGCGTCGACCACCCGAATTCCTTGGGGATAATTTTCGCCCTTGATGTGACCGGGTCCATGGGCGCGATTCCGGAAATGTTGGCGCAAAAAGAATTGCCCACGTTCATGAAACTTTTGACCGCTTGCAAGGTACCGGATCCCCAACTGCTTTTTATGGCCATCGGGGACGCGAATTCCGATCGGGCGCTTCTGCAAGTCGGACAGTTCGAGTCGACGGCGGAGTTGATGGATCAAGTATTGACGCGCTGTTATATCGAACGGGGCGGCGGTGGCAGCGGGGAAGAGAGTTATGAACTGGCTTTTTACGTCGCGGCCCAACATACGGACATGGATTGTTGGACCAAGCGCAAGAAGCGCGGTTACCTGTTTTTGACCGGAGACGAATTGCCCTATGAAAAAGTTTCCCGCCACCAGATCGGGACTTTGATCGGGGAAAATCTCGATGAAGACATTCCCATCGAGGAAGTTATCGCGGCGGCCTCCGAATCCTTTCACCTGTTTTATTTGATTCCCGATTTGACGCGCCGGAAAAATTGCGAGAAGCGTTGGAGAAAGCTCCTAGGTGACCATGTGATTTGCATGGAGTCCCCGGAAGACACCTGCGCCGTGGCTGCGGCTTTGGTTGGTTTGACGGAAAAGGTGCTG
Organism: Fibrobacteria bacterium; assembly: GCA_017881725.1. GTDB lineage: Bacteria > Fibrobacterota > Fibrobacteria > UBA11236 > UBA11236 > Chersky-265. Next base: position 10,655 of record JADGQO010000060.1, on the reverse strand, counting down.
CCCGATATCGCGGCGGCCGCCCAGGCGTTGACTGACAACGGCTTGGAAAAGGAACGCGTCGGTTCCGTTGTGCGCGCGTTACGAGGTTACGCGGATCTCCTGGACCCGCAAGCATTGAGCCGGGTTAGCACACCGTCGGGAACCGATGCCTCGGTTAAGCCGGTATGGTGGAAAAAGATTTTCGGTTGATACGCAAGCATGCTTGCCACCGGTGCGTTGGATAATCGGATCGCTTCCGACCCGCCGAAATTCGCATCCATCCTGGGATTGGGTTTCGGCGATTGCGGAAAAGGATTGTTCACCGATTTTTTGTGCCGACAATGGAAAGCCCATACCGTCGTCCGCTTCAACGGCGGCGCCCAGGCGGGCCATAACGTAGTCCTTCCTGATGGCCGTCATCACACCTTCTCCCAATTCGGATCCGGCACTTTCGATCCCGGCGTGCGGACGGTGTTGGCCTCTCCGGTGGTCGTGCATCCCGGCGCCTTGCTGGTGGAAAACCGGTTTTTAAAAAATGCAGGCGTAGACGATGCCCTGGCGCGCCTCATGATCGACGGTCGTTGTCGAATCAATACGCCTTTCCACCAAGCCGCGGGCCGCCTGCGGGAAATCCTGCGCGGTACCGCAGCACATGGTACCTGCGGAATTGGATTCGGGGAAACGGTGCGTCATTCCCTGGACAATCCCGTCTGCGCATTGCGGTACGGGGATTTATTTGAACCACGAAAAGCGAGGGAAAAATTAGCCGCGCTGCAATTGGAGTTACGCCTCGAGTTTGCCTCCGCGCCGGCGTCGGTGTCGCAAAGCGCGCTGCGGAATGCGGATATCCTTGGGCGAATGGAGTCCGAAGTCGGGGTTCTCAGGGACGAAACCATTCCCGACCGGTGGGTGGCGAGCATCGCCGAACTTCTGCAAAAAGTTCCTTCTGCAACTCCTGAATCTATTGTCGATACGATTCGAAGTCCCGGAACGGTTTTATTCGAGGGCGCGCAGGGAATATTGCTGGATGAGTGGAAAGGTTTTCATCCGCATACGACATGGAGCTCAACGCATGCAGGGTCGGTGGAGGAGTTGGTTTTGGAATGGGGATTGTCCGAGTCCGTGCGACACCTGGGTGTGTTACGCACTTATCTGATGCGCCATGGTCAAGGTCCTTTGCCAACCCACGATACGGAATTGCAACGTCTTTCCGAGCCCCATAACCACCATGAAGGATGGCAAGGCGCATTCCGTCAGGGCCACCCGGACGCAGTCCTCATGAGGTACGCATTGGAATGCATCGGTCCATTATCAGGAATTTTAGTCAGTCATCTCGACGCTTTTGAAAGTTTGTCCGAAGGATTGAAATGGTGTGGGGCTTATGACGTTGAAGGTATGGGGCGGCTGGAGAAACTCGAACCGGCCAAGTCACGCGATTTGGCCGCGCAGGAAAAGTTGACTGTCATCTTGGGGCGCGCCCGACCTTGCTTTGATCCAATAACGATTGGCACACGACGGGAATTTCTTGAACGACTTTCCCAAACCGTGGCCATGCCGATTATTTTCGGGTCTACCGGTAAAACTTACCGCGACGTTGCGGAAATAAATCTGGCCGCGAATTAAACCTTGGCCAAGAATTCTTCCATCGACCAGGATGTATTCATGGCGATGATCAAATTGAGAAAATCGTCCTTGCCGATGACCAGATTGCGAATGGGACGGCCACCGAGTGGCGGGATGAAATCCGGCGACAAGACCTTATCCAACTTCACCGAGCGGTTATCACGAAATTGGGGTTCCATAGTGTCTCCTTTCCTCACCTCAAATACAGCAAGACCGGTGCCATTATCGCGAGGAGGGCAAGAGTGCTCAAAATGGAGGAAAAATGTCAGTGAGATTAAAAAAGGGGTGATACCTGTCTGTATATGAAACAGTCACCTGTCTAAAAAATCGACGGTTTGTAGTTCGGGTGGGCAGTTTCTTGCCGGGGATTGTGCGGTAGAGGACCGTAGCTTCGGAATTCGATAGCGGCCTCGCCAACGCGAATTCAATCGCATTTTTTAGAAACCCATGGGTGATCGATTTCCGCTTGGTTACTTACCCATGTCCTTCACTGCGATTTCCATATTACCGTCGCTCAAGCCATGCTCCTTGAGTTTGCGCCATAAGGTGGAACGGGAAATTCCCAGCCTACGCGCCGCCTCCGTGTGGTTGCGATGGCAAATGTCCAGGGCTTTGCGGATGTATTCCTTTTCCAGCTCCGCGAGGGTCACCAAGGCTCCCGGATCCTCCGTAACTACGGTGTTACTCCCCTTCGGAAGGGCGAAAACCGCCGGTTGGGCTTTCACCAGGTATTCCGGCAAATCATCCATAACGATGTTTTCCGTCTCGCATAACGCTACGGCATGTTCGATGATGTTTTCCAATTGGCGGATGTTTCCCGGATAGTCGTAGTTCATCAGCACGGCTTCGGCGGCCTTGGCCATGCCGTGGATTTCCTTTTTGCCTTCCGCGGCGTATTTCTTGACGAAGGTGCGGATGAGGGACGGAATGGAGGAGCGGCGGTCGCGCAGGGGCGGCAAAGTCAGGTGGAAAATGCTTAAGCGATAATACAAATCCTCGCGGAAAGTCCCGTTGGCGATGGCCCGGTGAAGATCCCGATTGCTGGCGGCCATGACGCGCACGTCCACGTATTTGTTTTCGTTGTCGCCGACGCGGCGGATTTCCTTCTCCTGCAAAAAGCGCAACAACTTGACTTGGGTGTTCAAGGAAAGTTCACCGATTTCATCAAGGAACAAGGTGCCCTTGTCGGCCATTTCGAACAGGCCCTTGCGGTCGGCGATCGATCCGGTATAAGATCCTTTGCGCGAGCCGAACAATTCCGATTCCACGAGGCTTTCCGGAATGGCGCCGCAATTGACGGCGACGAAACTCTCCTCCGAACGATGGCTTAACCGGTGGATGATATTGGCCATGAATTCTTTGCCCGTGCCGCTCTCACCGGATATCAGGATGGTGCTGTTGGTCGGGGCCACCTTGGTGACGGTCTTCAGGATTTTCTTCATGGCCGGCGACGCGCCCAGCACGTCTTCCAGAAGCCTTTCCTCCAAAACCCGGACATTCTTGCGCGTCAGGGAGTGGCTTACGGCCTTGGAGGCCAGGCTTTCCAACAGTTTCACGTTGACGGGCTTAAGCAGGAAGGAATGCGCCCCGCGCTCTACAGCCTGTTCGGCTTTTTGAGTGTCCCGAACCCCGCCGAGGATGAACACTTCAATGCCGGGGTTGCTTTCCTTGGCCAAATCGAGGATGTCGAGATTGTCGATGGTGAGCAGGTCGGTGGAGAGGAACAAGGCCCCGATGCCGCCCTGGGTCAGCAGCTTGATGGCGTTCTGTCCGCCGCTGCTTTCCATGATTTCCGTATTGGGTATGGACCAGTTGTTGAAGACTTCCTTCTTGAGCTCCGGGTCGCTGTCGAGTATGAAAATTTTCATTTTCGCCTACCGGTCCTCAAACTCATCGGCCCGTGATCCCACGTAACCGCTCCGTTACCCGAGCCCGCAAAATTCCCTGCCGCCGCATGACCTGTCCGGGATTTCGTGAGTCCGCGTCGGTCGACCTTGGTTCGGCTTAGCTGAAAAAAGTCTTGGCCTTCTGGAAAAAGGACTTGGGATGATCGTTTTCCTGGACCTTCTCCAACTCCTTCAACAATTCGATTTCCCGCGAGGTCAGGTTTTCGGGAGTATGCACGTGGATTTTCACGTACAGACTGCCGCGCGCGTGTCCCTGTAGATCCGGCAGGCCCTTGTTGCGCAAGCGCATCAGCTTTTCGCTTTGCGTTCCCGCCGGAATCTTCAAATCCACTTCGCCGTCCAAGGTGGCTACGCGGATTTCCCCTCCCAGCGCCACAGCCGTATAGGGAACCTCCACCTGGCAATACAAATCCGTTCCGCGCCTCTCGAACGTCTCGTCCTTGGCTTCTTTGATGGCCACGAGCAAATCCCCGCTGGCTCCGCCGGAGGGCCCCGCATGGCCTTCGCCGCGCAAGGTCAGGTAATTGCTTTCCTCCACGCCTGCGGGCACGTCGATGGATAAGGTCACTTCCTCCTGGTTCCGGCCAGAACCGTGGCAGGTCGCGCATTTCGACTTAATCGTGTGGCCCGCACCCATGCATTCCGGGCAGGTAGTCACGTTCACGATTTGACCGAAGAAGGAGCTTTGCACTTGCCGCACTTGGCCTTGGCCGGCGCAGACGGTGCAGGTATGCTTACCCGTACCGCCTTGTCCCGCGCAGGATCCGCATTTATTATAGCGCTTGAGCTTGACCTTCTTGGTGACGCCCTTGTCGATTTCCGCCAAGGTTACCGTCAAGGCGATTTGCAGGTCCTGGCCGCGCGGAGGGCCTGAGCGCACGCGTCCGCGTCCGCCTCCTTGCCGTCCAAAAACATCACCGCCGAAAATATCCCCGAAGGCGCTGAAGATGTCTTCGAAATTGCTGAAGCCTTCCGGCCCGCCTCCCGAACCCTGCATGCCCGCATGGCCGAAACGATCATATTGGGCGCGCTTCTGCGCGTCGCTTAGGGCACCGTAGGCTTCGGCCGCTTCCTTGAAATTCTCTTCCGCGGCCTTATCCCCCGGATTCTTATCCGGATGGAATTTGACGGCCAATTTCTTATACGCCGATTTGATCGCCGCGAGGTCGGCATCCTTGGTGATGCCTAAGACCTCGTAGTAATCCCTTTTCGCGGCCATTCGTTATTCGACCACTTCGAAGTCCGCGTCCACGGCGCTGTCGTTTTTGCCCTTGGCGCCTTTGCCGGCATCGGGTTTCGCGCCACCCTGTGCGCCCGCGTCAGCTCCCGGCGCTCCGCCCGCAGCCTGCGCGTCCTGTGCGGCCGCGGCTCCGGCGGCTTTGTACATGGCTTCGGAAAGCTTATGCGACGCTTCTTCCACCTTTTTGATGGCGGCTTGTACGTCTTCGAGCTTCTCCGAGTTTTCCACTTTCTTCAAGTCGGCGATGGCGGCTTCGACCGCGCTCTTCTCGTCGGCGGAGATTTTGTCGCCATGTTCCTTCAGCAGTTTTTCCGTGCTGTAGATCATGTGCTCGGCCTGGTTCTTGACTTCGGCTTTCTCTTTTTCCTGCTTGTCGGTTTCGGCGTTGGCCTCGGCTTCCTTCACCATCCGGTTGATTTCCTCGTCGGACAGGCCGGAGGAGACTTCAATCTTGATTTTCTGTTCCTTGCCCGTGGCCTTGTCCTTGGCCGTAACGTGCACGATACCGTTGGCGTCGATGTCGAAGGTCACTTCGATTTGCGGCGTGCCGCGCTGCGCGGCCGGGATGCCGGTGAGGTCGAAGCGGCCCAAGGTGCGGTTGTGCCGCGCCATTTCGCGCTCGCCTTGCATCACGTGGATGCTCACGGCGGGCTGGTTGTCTTCCGCCGTGGAAAACACCTGGCTCTTGCGCGTGGGGATGGTGGTATTGCGATCGATGAGCTTGGTCATCACGCCGCCCAGGGTTTCGATGCCCAGGGATAGGGGAGTGACGTCCAACAGCAGAACGTCCTTCACGGCGCTGTCGCCGGCGAGCACACCCGCCTGCACGGCCGCGCCCACGGCCACGACTTCGTCCGGATTCACGCCCTTATGCGGTTCCTTGCCGAAGAATTCCTTGACCTTGTCCTGAATGGCCGGAATGCGCGTGGACCCGCCCACGAGAATCACCTCGTCGATGTCGGTCTTGCTTTTGCCCGCGTCTTTCAGGGCCTGGATGCAGGGCTGGATGCTCTTGTCGACCAATTCCTGGGTCAGTTGGTTGAACTTGGCGCGCGTCAGCGTCATGTCCAAATGCTTCGGCCCGCTGGCGTCTGCGGTAATGAACGGCAGGTTGATGTTGGTCGAAGTGGTGCCGGACAAATCGATCTTGGCCTTCTCGGACGCTTCCTTCAGGCGTTGCAAAGCCATTTTGTCCGTGCGCAAATCGACGCTGTTCTCTTTTTTGAACTCCGCCGCGATCCAGTCGATGATGACGGAGTCGAAATCATCGCCGCCCAAATGCGTGTCGCCGTTGGTGGACTTCACTTCAAACACGCCGTCCCCGATTTCCAGGATGGAAATGTCGAAGGTACCGCCGCCCAAGTCGTATACCGCGATGGTTTCATTCTTCTTCTTGTCGAGGCCGTATGCCAGGGCCGCTGCGGTGGGTTCGTTCACGATGCGGAGTACTTCGAGGCCCGCGATCTTTCCCGCGTCCTTGGTGGCCTGGCGCTGCGCGTCGTTGAAATACGCGGGCACGGTCACGACCGCCTGGGTGACGGCTTCGCCCAGATAGTCTTCCGCGATTTTCTTCATGGCCTGCAAGACCATGGCGGAAACTTCCGGAGGGGTGTAACGCTTGCCGTCGATGTCCACGGCCACGGGTTCTACGCCGGTTCCGACGACCCTATACGGGACGCGCTTGCGTTCCGAGTCCACTTCATTACCTACGCGGCCCATGAAGCGTTTGATGGAGTATACGGTGCGCTCCGCGTTGGTGATGGCCTGGCGCTTGGCCACATGGCCCACTAGGCGATCGCCGCCCTTGGTGAACGCCACGATGGAAGGCGTGGTGCGGTGCCCTTCGGCGTTGGGAATCACGGTGGGCTTGCCGCCCTCCATGACCGCTACGCAAGAGTTGGTGGTGCCCAAATCGATGCCGATGATCTTACCCATGGTATTGCCCTTTCAAAAACTTTTTTTTTGCGCGGACCGGAGGTCTTGCCTCGCGCCGCGTTCCCGATTGCTTAATCCGGCTTCCCGGTCGATACGATGACTTTCGCATGCTTTAATATTTTCGCCTTCACCTTGTAGCCCTTTTGCAGGACTTGCGCCACATGGTTCTCCGGAACCGTTTCGCTGGGTTGCTGCATCAAGGCTTCGTGCAGGTTCGGATCGAACTCCTCCCCGACCGGATTGACTTCGGTGAGGCCTTCTTCCGACAGGATGTCCTTGAACTTGGCGAAGATGAGCTTAATGCCTTTCTCGAAATCCTCCGGCTTGGCGGCCTTATGCTTGGGATCGAAAGCCAATTCGAAATTGTCCAGCACGTCCGTCAGCTTGCCGATCAGCTTGGCATTGGCCGAAGCGATCAATTCAAAATTTTCCTTGCTCGTGCGCCTTCTGAAGTTTTCGAACTCGGCGTACAAGCGCAGGTTCTTGTCTTTCAGATCCTGCACTTCGGCCTGCAGGTTGCCGCTTCCGGATTCGGAACCACCATTTTTATTGGTCTCATTCAATCCGTTGCCTTCGTCCGATTCGCCCGACTGTCCGAATTCCGCGGAGTCGCCGCTGAATTGGTTCTGCTCCGAACCGCTGGAGTTTTCCCATTCGCTATCCCGTGCCGTTGCCATGCTTTTCCTTTTCAATGCCCCGTATCAGGTCCGTGATCACGGCTTAACACCTTGGCGGTATGGTCCACAATCGCAATCAACCGCGAGTAGGGCATGCGTTTTGGTCCCATCACGCCGACAATTCCCTGGGCGCCGCCCATGGTAAACGCCGAAGTGACGATGGAAACAGACCGTAAGGGATACCCGTCCCGGTTTTCCGTGCCAATCGTGACATGGACTCCGTCGTTTGAATTCCTTTGGCGCAAGAAGTGTACCAGGGCCATTTTTGAATCCAACAGGTCTAAAATGCTGTCCATTTCCTCAATAGTCTCAAAATTCTGCTGCCCGACAATATTTTTGGTGCCCGATATTGAAATGTCTTCACTCTTTTCACCCTGGAATAGTTTCGAAATGGAACGCTCAAACAATTGAAGCGCGGGCCGCTCGTCCTCGGAATTCAGGGTTTCCATGGGGTTTTTAAGGAGTGCGTTCAATAATGAAACAGGTTTGCCGTACATTTGTTCAGTAATACGACGGGCTATCGACTCCAATCGGAAAATGGAGGTTTCAATGCCCGGGTCCACCCAAGTGGTTCGAAATACCGTATCGGCCACCGAGAGAATAATCATGACCCGATTTTCGGCGATGGGTATCAGGGAAAGATTTTGAAATTTGGATTGGGACAAGGACGGTGCAACCGCCACCCCCAATTGCTTGGTCAGCCGTTCCAACATCTTGGCGGTGACGCTTAAAACTTCCTGCTCGTCGCGGGCCTCGGCGATTTCCGCTTCGATGGCTTCGCATTCGTTTGGCGTCAGGGTTTCGACGGGCATCAGCTCGTCGATGTAAGTGCGGTATCCCCGATCGGTGGGGGTGCGTCCGGCGCTGGAATGCGGTTGTTCGACAAAACCCATCTGTTCCAGTTCCACCATGGTATTGCGGATGGTGGCGCTGCTGGCCTGCAGGATGGGGTTGACGCTCAGCACTTTGGAGGAAACCGGCTCCGCCTTGACGATATAGTGATCGACGATGGCCGTTAGGACCTGTTTTTGCCTGCGATTAAGAGGGTTGTTCATCAAGGGTCCGGCCGTTGTTCCAGGGCGAATGATCAGAAAAAGGAAAATACCTATTTGCGAAAAATCCCCTGACGCCGTGGGGCGCCAGGGGATCGCTTCACTTCGACATTGCGAAGGAAGGGATGACTACATCATCCCGTCCATGCCGCCCATGCCGCCCATTCCTCCCATGCCGCCGCCCATGCCGCCGCCGGAAGATTTCTCTTCCTTCTTTTCGGCGACGAGGCAGTCGGTGGTCAACAGCAAGCCCGCGATGGACGCGGCGTTGCGGAGAGCGGTGGTCGTTACCTTGGCGGGGTCGATGACGCCGTCGGCGATGAGGTTCTTGTACTCGCCGGTGCGGGCGTTATACCCGAAGTCATCTTTGCCTTCCTTCACCTTGTTCGCCACCACGGACGGCTCTTCGCCGGCGTTGAGGGCGATTTGGCGCAGGGGCTCTTCGATGGCGCGCTTCACGATGGCCACGCCGATGGCCTGGTCGCCGGTCAGCTTCAAGGAGTCCAGCACCTTGCCGGCGCGGATCAAGGCCACGCCGCCGCCGGCCACAACGCCGGATTCAACCGCGGCGCGGGTGGCATGCAAGGCATCGTCCACGCGATCCTTCTTTTCCTTCATGGCGGTCTCGGTGGCGGCGCCAACCTCGATCACGGCCACGCCGCCGGCCAACTTGGCCAAGCGTTCTTGCAACTTTTCCTTGTCGTAGTCGGACGTGGTCTCTTCGATCTGACGGCGGATTTGGGCCACGCGCGCCTTGATGTCGGAAGCCTTGCCGGCGCCGTCCACGATGGTGGTGTTGTCCTTGTCGATCTTGATGGACTTGGCGTTGCCGAGATCATCGAAGGTCGTGTTTTCCAGCTTGAGGCCGGTCTCTTCCGAGATCACGCGCCCGCCGGTCAAGATGGCGATGTCTTCCAGCATGGCCTTGCGGCGATCGCCGAAGCCCGGAGCCTTAACGGCCGCGACCTTCAGGGTACCGCGCAGCTTGTTCACCACGAGGGTGGCCAACGCTTCGCCGTCCACGTCTTCCGCGATGATGAGCAAGGGCTTGCCGCTTTGCGCAACCTTCTCGAGGATGGGCAGGAGGTCCTTCATCGAGCTGACCTTCTTGTCGTAGATCAGGATGGCGGCGTTTTCCAAAACCGCTTCCATGGAATCGGGGTTGGTCACAAAATATGGGGACACGTAGCCGCGATCGAAGAGCATGCCTTCGGTGATGCGCAGGTTGGTTTCGGCGGACTTGGCTTCCTCGATTTGGATGACGCCGTCCTTGCCGACCTTGGACATGGCTTCCGCGATCCAATTGCCGATCTCGACTTCGTTGTTTGCCGAGATGGAGGCGACCTTGGCCCACTCTTCCTTGGTGGTGACGGGCTTGGCCATCTTGTTCACTTCGGCGATCACGGCGTCGGCCGCGATGTCGATGCCGCGCTTCAGCTCGATGGGGCTGGCTCCGGCGATGACGTTCTTCAGGCCTTCGGTGACGATGGCTTGCGCCAGCACCGTGGCGGTGGTGGTGCCGTCGCCGGCGATGTCGGAGGTCTTGGAAGCGACTTCCTTCACGAGCTGCGCGCCCATGTTTTCAAAAGGATCTTCGAGCTCAATTTCCTTGGCGACGGACACGCCATCCTTGGTGCTGGTGGGGGAACCGAAGCTCTTGGCGAGCACGACATTGCGGCCCTTGGGGCCTAAGGTGATTTTCACTGCGTTCGCGAGCTTGTCCACGCCTCTTTTGAGGGCGGCGCGGGCGGCGGTATCGAATACGAGTTGCTTAGCCATTCATGTATCTCCTGTTAACTGTTTAATTTCTGGTTGCGTTCAAGTGACCAATATTTTTGGTCGGGCTTGCTAAATGATTGCCAGGACGTCGCTCTCGCGCATGATGAGGTATTCCTTGCCTTCCACGGTGACTTCCGTGCCGGAGTACTTGCCGTACAACACCGTGTCGCCGACTTTGACTTCCATCTTGATCAAAGCGCCGGCATCCGACGCCTTGCCGGGTCCGGCGGCGATGATGCGACCCTTCTGGGGCTTCTCTTTGGCCGTGTCCGGAACGTAAAGTCCGCCGGCGGTTTTTTCGGCCGCTTCCAGGGCTTCGACGAGAACTCGATCTGCGAGGGGTTTGACTGCCATCTCCATCTCCTTGTTATGCGATGATGAGTATTTGCTTCATCGGATTGGTGGTTTTAGCACTCAGCCAACCCGAGTGCTAAAGTTCGAGGCCAAATATATCCGTATTTTT
>JADGQO010000059.1 GCA_017881725.1 Fibrobacteria bacterium | reverse complement strand
CCGGAACCGCCCGGGGCCGCAATGATTTCAACCCCGCCGTCGACGTGGTGGAAGAAAAGGAAAATTACGTGTTGCGTGCCGAATTGCCCGGCGTGGCGAAAGAGGACATCAAGGTCGAAGTGAAGGAAAACCGTCTCACCTTGAGTGGAAAAAAGGAAAGCCGCCATACCGCCGATTCCGGAGTTTATAAATACTTGGAATCAAACTCCGGCAGCTTCACCCGCATCTTCGAGCTTCCCCGCAATGTGTCCGGAGAGAGCATCAAGGCCGAATACTTGAATGGGGTGTTGACGCTGAATATCCCCAAGGCCAAGGAAGCGCTCGTCCGGAGCATCGCCATCCAGTAAGGCTTGCGGAAACCGATGAGTTTACTCTGAGTCGCGCGAACGGCCCAGGGTAGCTCGCCTGTTACTGTATGCCCCGGTGATAAAATTTGCTAGGGCGGGGATGGTTTCGGCCGGAGGAACGATTCGTTCGGCCTAGAGGTATTGGCGCTGGGCCAACAGCGCAATAATGCGTTCCACCGACTCCTCAAGCGACTCGAGATCGGTGTGCAAGGTGATTTCCGGGTTCTCCGGCGCTTCATACGGCGAGGTGATTCCCGTGAATTGCGCGATTTCGCCTTTGCGGGCCTTTACGTAAAGGCCTTTGGGATCGCGCATTTCGCAAACGCCCAGGGGCGTGTCCACGAAAATTTCCAGGAAGTCCACGCCGATCAATTTACGGGCCGTTTCCCGTTCGGTCCGGAAGGGGGAAATGAAGGACACCAAAGTGATGACGTTGGCATCCCACAACAATTTTGCCACATGCGCGATACGGCGGTTATTTTCCCGGCGCTCCGGTTCCGAAAAACCCAAATCCGCGCACAATCCCAGGCGGACATTATCCCCGTCGAGCAGGTACGTCAGCTTCCCGGCTCGATTGAGGCGCACTTCCAAGGCATTGGCGATGGTGGATTTCCCGCTTCCGGACAATCCCGTGAACCACAATACCGCGCTTTTCTGTCCCGCAATCGCGGCCCGCTCGGCGCGCGTCACCGAGGTTTTATGCCAGACTACATTTTTTGTCGGCTGATCGCCCATCGTCCTAATCTACTTTCCGCCGGGTTGCGGCGCAGCGAATCTCGACGCGCTTCCGCTGGATCGCCGTTTCCGGATGCGAGCGCGTTGTTCTCAAATTTTTCTCATTTCAAAGCATGCCTTGGGACTTCAATCGAGCCAACGCTTCTTTGACGATTCCGGCCAAAGCTCCCGAGCCTTCTTCGGCATCAGCCGGGGCTTCCAATTGAATCAAGGTATGGCCCGAGATCAGCAATTCCAGGGCTTTCACGTCTTGTGAATCGAGGCCTTTCGCGGATGCGATGACAATCAGGCCTGCATCCAAAAGCATGGAGGCATTTTCACCCAGGCGCAGCGCGGGTCCCATTGCCGCGGAGTCCCAGGGATTTTCCGAGCGACCCGATTCTACGGCTACGCCGGCGTCTTCAACGCCGATATAAAAGGCATGCCGTCCCGCATTGAGTAATTCCGTTTCCAAGGCCTGCGCGGCTTTCGCCGGTTCCCGTCCGGGTCCGCCGGAAAAAAGGACCATGGCGGGTTTTTGACCCAGCATTTTGGAACGGGTCGCGATCGGCACGGAGGATTTCAGCAACGCGGCCGGCTTTTCCCGGCGGTTTTCGGAGTCTTCCTCCGGCAAGGCTTCGCGGACGATTCCACCCCCCGCGATTTCGTATCCATCCACGATGACGAACCGTCCCGTGGCTTCCAAACGCGCGATGGGATCGAAGGCCAGGGGTTTGGACAATTCAATCACGCAATCGGCCACGTCATGGCGTTCCACCGCCGACTTGATTTCCTCGCCCGTCGTCTCCGATGCGTCGACGAGATAATTGATCTTTTCCAACCGGCAGGCGATCTTGGCCGTGCCCAATTTCAAATGGTAGGTCTTGCCGCGCTGAAATGCTTTTTTACCCATCCAGAACAGATTGATGCGCAGCCGCCGAGACGTTTCCGCGGGGACTTCGATTCCATCCGCCGTTGCGCCGGTGTGATTCGATCCGGCTGTGGCTCCCGCTTCTGGGACCTTCACCATCAACTCTCCGCGGCCGACGTAAATCTGTTGCGCCAAGGTGAATCCCGTCGACACTCCCGCGCCTACGTGGTCGCGCGGGGCGGCGTGGAAGGCCTCGATGGAGGAAATAACGCTTTGTTTGCCCGAGGGAAGGAACACTACGCGGTCGCCCACGCGCGCGCTGCCGGATTCCACGCGGCCGGCGACAATGCGGCGATCGTCGCCCAGGGACGTGAACTTGTAAATGTCCTGTACCGGCATGCGGAAGGGCTGGTTCAGCTTCGGCAGTTCCTTGGAAAAGGCGTCGATGGCGGAGAGGAGATTGTGGCCTTTGTACCAAGGCATCTTGTCGGAATGATGGATCAGGTTTTCGCCGTGGTAAGCCGAGATGGGCAGGAAAAAGCGCGGCGTGGCGCCGATGCGCGCGAGAAAGGAAATGTATTCGTCCCGGATATTGGCGAAGACGTCTTCCGCGTAGCCCACCAAATCCATTTTGTTCACCACTACCGCCACCTGCTTGATGCCGAGCATGGAAAGCAGGTAACCGTGGCGCTTGCTGTTTTCCCGGATACCTTCCTTCGCGTCGATAACCAGGACGGCCGCTTCGGCGCGCGCGGCGCCGGTCACCATGTTCTTCAGGAATTCAATGTGGCCGGGGGCGTCGATGATGATGTAATCGCGCTGCCCGGATTTGAAAAAGGTCCGCGCCGTGTCGATGGTGATGCCCTGGGCCTGCTCGTCCTTCAAGGCGTCCAACAGGAACGCGTATTCGAACGGCTTCGAGTTCCGGGCGCAATAATTCCGGACCGATTCCAGTTTGCCGTCCGGCAGGGAACCGGTGTCCGCCAGCAGGCGGCCCACCACGGTGCTCTTGCCGTGATCGACATGCCCGACGATGACGATGTTCATGCGGATGCGGCCCTCGATGCGCTCGGAGATGGCGGAGGTCGGGGCGGGGGGCGTGTTCACGTTGTTCTGCATGGTGTTTCCTTGTGGGGATGGCCGGCGGCTCTCGCTCGAGGTAACCGCCAGGTTTCCGTAGCCTACATGTATCCGTCGCGGCGCAGGGTCTCCAGGCCGCCGCCGTCTTCCTTGTCCTGGGCGCGGCCGGAGCGTTCCGCGATATTGGCGAACTTGCCCGTCTTGAGCTCGGCGACGATTTCCGCTACGTTGCGCGAAGTGGAGTCCACCGAGGTCGTGCAGGGATAGCATCCCAGCGAACGGTACCGTTTTCCCGTGCCTTTGTCGAAGTACAAATCGATGATGGGGAT
>JADGQO010000058.1 GCA_017881725.1 Fibrobacteria bacterium | reverse complement strand
TGTCGCTGGAATGATGGTCGCATTGCTCCTGATGGGGTGCGCGCCGACGACGCGCCTGAAAATCGCCATGCGCATGCGCCCGGACCAATCCGAAATTTACCGGAACCGCATTTTAAAACCCTTCGAGAAAAAACACCATTGTATCGTGGAGGTTACCCCATACGAGGACCCGGCCCGGCTGCCCGAGCTGTTGTCTTCCGCCCAGGACACCATCGATTTGGTTGATCCACCCAACACCATGACCACGGCCTTGGTGGCCAAAAACCTCATCGTCCCCTTAAATGAAATCCTTTCCGAAAAGGAAATGGCGGACTTGCGCCGCGAGTACTTCCTGATGGACATAGCCGGCGTGAAAGGCCAGGCCTACTTCCTTCCGCGCTATTTGGAAACGCCCGTCATCGTGTATATGAAATCCCGCGTGGCCGAGGCCGTGCAATATTGGGAGAACCGCCGCCCCGACATCAACCGCGCCTTAGCGCGCTATAACGGCCGCGGACTGCCGCGCAATTACACGCTGGAAAAAGATCCGGGGCAATGGGATGCCTTCGACCTTTTCGTGGTGGGTTACTATTGGTCGCTGAAGGAGGTCCAGGGCCAAAGGCACGGACGCATGGCGCTCGGGGCGCCTGGTTCAACGGACTTTCCGCAATCCCTGTTGGATAAATGCTTCCAATCCGGCGCGACCGCAGACGGCATCCTGCGCATGGACGATGAAACCGTGCTCGACATGTTCCAGTGGCAGGCCGTAATGGCCCGCGAGGGCGCCTTCCCTCCGGAGCTGACGAAATCGCGCTGGTCGGAAACCCAAGTGCGTCAGGCCTTCCAAAGCGGAGACTTGTTCCTGGCCGAGGCCACCCAAATGGAAGCTTTTGTGATCCATGGCACGGGAACGCCCGAAATGCCCGGCTTCCTGGCCAATCCCGAGGACATGGGCGTCGCGCAAATGCCCAAAGGCGGTTCGTTGCTGGTGGACGCGCGCGGCGATCCCCTGCGGGAAGGACGCCGCAACGTGGCTACGCGCGGCTGGTGGTGGGGCGTCACGCGGCAGGCGCGCAACCGGGCCCTGGCGTATCAACTGGCGCATTATTTATCCGGGACGGAAAACCAAATCGTGGAGTGCTCGGCGTTCGGCATTATTCCCGTGCGGCAGGATCTCCTGGGCGATCTGGGATTGATGTTCGGGGGAGGCTGGACGGCGGAATTGTTCCAGACCGCTTCGCAACAGTTGGTGGAAAACCGTTTCACCGTAGCTCCGCAACTGGAGGAGTTTTCCGAACTCTCCCGCAACTACGCGGAGGCATACCAGGAAATCTGCCTGCCGGGAGCAGGCCAAAGAACGCGCTTCGAAGACATCCGCAAGGCCCTGGAGGACCGCTACCTTCCCCGCCAGCGGCAAATCTTGGGCGCGAAGTACCCGGCGCGGGCCTTGTCCGCGAGGTAACCTACACGTTACTCAGGGGCCGTCCGCCCCCATGTTCCCCGCAAAAAACCGGCCCGGGTTTCCGTGCGACCCGGAAGTGAGCCTGCGGTTAAAGGGCCCACCGCATGGGTCGGAATTTTTTGTGCCTCTACCTGGAATACCACGCCACGGGGAAGCGATTGTTGGAACGCCGGTAACAAGCCGAGTATATCCTGATATGCCGAATCCGTGATCGCATAAAACGCCACTACGGCGCCTGCGGGCGTAATCCGACGCTTGCCCAATTTCATGGTTCCCATCCGTCTCCAATGTTCAGGTACCGGCACGGCGGGAATGTCGTATACCATCGCCCAAGTCACGGAATATTTTTCCGCCATTCGATCCATCCATACCGGGGAATCCGCGTTTTGCAAGTGCTTCCGAGCCTCGTACGATGCCAATCCCGAAAGGTCCAGCACGTAATTCGGGTTCCGGTACGCCACGCATCCTAGATCCATCACGGCCACGGGTTTGGGATAAAATTCAGCCGCGAAGCGGCGCATCTGAAAATGCTGTTCATATATGTTATTCGAGGCCAAGGGAACCAGAAGCAAATCGGAGAGATAGTTGTGCAGCAGCAACAGGACCGCCGTCGCCATACATGCGGCGAGACGGAGCGAACCTTTCGCGAAAACCCTGGTCGCCAGAAAATGTCGGGCCATGTATGCGGTAGTCAGCAGGGCGAATAGGTAGGAGGATACCTCATAGCGATTGAACCAACCGAATCTCCCTACAACCAGATGCAGGCCTGCGGCCGCCGCCGCGCAACCGGCCCATTGACGCTCGCCCTTCGGGGCCTTGGAAATCCAGGCAAAAGCCACCAGCGCAATCATCGCCAGCGCCTCCAGGGTTGCAATGGGTGATTGGAGATTGATATACAGTCCGCCAACCGCCTTGATGACGGCGCCGTGGGAAGCGACGAAACTGGATTTCGCGAATATGGACGTGGGTAACACCGGCAGCCCGAGGGATTTCAAAAACACGGAAAATGCCGCCATCGGAACGAGAATTACCAGCAACTGGATAAGCGCCGTGCGGCCTCGCGCGCGCATATAAAGGAAGACAAGCGCCGCAGCGGAGATCGCCAGGTTTTCATAGCGAAGCAACGGGCCGAGGATAACTGCGGCGTAAAAATCAATCCGGGGCGATTCTCCTTCCGCAATGGCTAAAGCCCCGTCCAATACCGCCAGGGTCGCCAGCAATTGCAGGGAATGTTCCATTCCCGTGAAGATGAGACCGATGAGATTACTGCCCGTCACCAACAATAGCATGACGACAACCCGCACCTTGCGGTTGGTTTTGTCAGCGCCCTGCGGAACGATTTTGTGCGCCAGAGACGAGAAAATCGGCACGGTCAGCAAGGCGGCCAGAAAATTCAATGCGAGCGGCGCGAGCTCCCCGATCCAATTCCCGCCATGGCCGGCGAAAGAAAAGCGCTGGAACGGCGCCAGTAAAAACGGCCAGAGTATGCTTGAGGACGGAGAGGAATATTCAACCAGATTGATTCCGTAATGGCCCGAGGCGATGCGCTCCGCCAGGGCCAAATGGATATATGCGTCATCCAAGGTGTAAATGAATCGACCCGAATTGAGAAATAGAATGGCCGCCAACAGCGCCAAGGCGATGGAAAGAAAGGCGGAAATTCCGACGAGAAGGGGAAGTCTTTGCGGCATTCGCATCATATTAATCGTTCACTCCAGGTGGATAGTAGAATGTTAAGACCTACCCATGTCCGCATATTCCGCCTTTCCACCGGATACCCAAGGTAATTTTTTTCTCCGGGAGACCGAGAAGTGAGCCTACGGATAAAGGACCCACCGCATGGCGCAAAAATGAATTTCATCGACGCCGACGGGCCGGGGCGGGCTCCTTGAGCACCGGATCTTGGATTACTTTTCCTACTGATTCGAGACCGACCCATCCCCTTCCCCTACCTGGAGCCCACATGCCGACTGCGCAAGACAAACTCGACCAACTTTTCGCGATGCAAACGGAATTGAACGATCGCATTTTCGCCAAAAAGGATATCCGCGACAATGAAGGCAAGACTCTGACCATGGCGGCGCTGATTGCCGAGGCCAGCCGTCCGGAGCTGGGGCCCAATACCAAGGTGAACGAGTGGCTGGGAAAATACCTGCAAGCCTTGAACGACGAGTCGCGCGAGCTGGGCGAGGAGCTTTTGTGGAAATGGTGGTCCAAGGATCACCTGGACATGCAGAACATCCGCGTGGAAATCGTGGACCAATTGCATTTCTGGATTTCGTTGGCGCTGACGGCCGGCATGGACGCGGAGTCCGTGTTCAAGGTGTACATGCAGAAGAACGCCGTGAACCACCAGCGCCAGGAAAGCGGCTATTCCAAGGCCACCAAGACCGAGGCCGACAATCAGGGCGTGAAGGCTTAGGATAACCGGAGTGTTACGGGTAACCGATGTGTTACCTAGGGCCGGCGGTTATTTCAGGCATTGCGCGGAAAGATCCCCGAATACCAAATCGCTTCCGCCCGAAGCGGGCACGACCGAAACGGTGAAGGTGAGTTTTTCGCCCGTCGAGGTGTCCACGCACTGGTTGTAGGGAACATAGGTCGGCGCATTGCCGCCCGTGCCCGAGGTGCCCCCGGAATCGGCCGTTACAATGACGGAAATGTTTTTGACGGCCGGGGCGGCTTGCATGGTGGGGACGGAATCCTGGACTATCCGGATATTGACCACGGTTCCCGAAGCCAAGGTGTCGCAAGCGGCCAATGCCTGCTTGACCCGTAAACTATCCGCAGTCGTGGGCGGCGTGGTTTGCGCGGCATTCGCGCCCGGCGTTCCCGCAGGCGGCGATGCGATTCGGGCGGCGGAATCCGTGGGTAAGTCATGGCAGGCTCCCGCGTGGGAAGTATCCAAGATAACCGGGTCATTCTGGCTGGGGGCGGTCACTTCCTTGACGGTAACGGGATGGGCATGGAAACGAATTCCCAACCCCATGCGGGCGACGTCGATGGGAAGGCGACCCAAGTCGTAATTTCCGTCCCTGTCCACCCGCACCCACATTGGGGTGCCGCGGATAAAAACCGCGCCGGAATCGATATGCAGCCCCGAAGCCAGCGCCACCGCGCCGTGATAGGCCTGGGACGGACGGGATTGCAAAGTGAATACGGAAGGCTTGCCCAAGGTGGCCACTTTCAGGGTATCGTAGAACAGGACGCCCGTTGCCGTCCGCCCTTCCGCCACGAACTTTCCGGTATCCGCGAGCGGAATCCTGGCGTATCCCAGGGTGTCCGTATCCGGCGATTTGTTTCCGGGGATTAACACATTAACCGGACCGTAACCGGTATCGGGACGATAGTCGGGACGGTACAAAGTCACAAGCACTCTGGAGAGGGGCGCACCTGACGCGTCGACCACATGGGCGTAGACGCCGTTCTTGGTGAGATCAATCGGGGCTTTCCCCTTGTCCTGGGTGTTCACGCCGTTCTCCGTGTCGGTGCCCGTGCCGCCGATGATGCAGCCGACAAGCGCAAGCGATGCCGACAGGATAAAGGCAAATCCCAACTGAAACTTTCCGGTTCGAAAAACACCTGCTGTCGAACCCCGGCCCGTCGGCCTCTGGCGTGCGTTGGCCCGGTGCAAGCTCTGCCCTTGTTTCATGACTTTCTCCGCTTCCGATCCGTGCTTGCGGTCAATGGGAAAAGCTGCATGTTGAGATGGTAAACGCGCTCGGGATCGCCGTCTTCCGCCACTTTTTTAAGGACGTCCTTGCGCATGGCGCGGATGATTTCGATGATGGCCTCGTAAGTGCGCTTCGAGACGCTGACAGTCGAGGAACTGAAATAGCGTTCGTCCTTGGGAAAACGCGTGATGGCTTCTTCCGCCAGGCGCGCCATGGCCTGATGGAATTTCGGGATGAACAGGGATTGCACGTCCGGATCGGTGAGGACGAATTGCGACGAGGCGCGGTAGGTTCCATCCTCCGACTTCACGACCAGGCCCAACCCGTCCAGAAGGTCGATGGCCTTCTTCACTTGTTTAGGCGATATGGGAGGAGCGAGCCGCTTGGCCAGTTCCGGGGCATTGTCCTTGTAGGGCAGGAATGCCAGCATTTCCCGGATGGCCACGTTGAACCAGTCCTTGTAATAATCATATTGCGCCTGCTCCAACACATAATCGCGACGCGGCGCCTTGAGCCCCATCAAGGCCGTGAAGCAGCGGTCCTTTTCTTCCAGAGTATTCGCCTGATTGAAATGGACGAGATGCGAGAAATAGTCCGCCTCCGCTCCAGAGAGATCCAAGGCTTGGCTGAATTTCGGAATGCTGTTGTCGGTCAAATCATGGACGCCTTCCATGACGCGCTTGAAATAATTGGGCCCCGACATTCCGGTTTTGGCCATGAAGGCGCGATGCGAGAACCCGCGCTTATTGGCCTTGGCCCAGGCATAATACTCCTGCAAGAACTTGCGGTAGTCCGTATAGTCGAAAATGGATTTCAGGGTTTTATCCATGGGTGAAACGCATTGTGCTAAATTAAACGCGACTTCCCAGACCTGGGTTTGAGCTGGCCATATGTAGTGTATGATAACAAATTTTATAAAAATAATCCAGGCATAAATCAGCTTTTTATGGTTAAATATTGAGTTTTTCAGTAGTGTAGGCGATTCTTAAAACCCTGAGTCATCCGACTGCCGCACGCAACCCCATTTCTCCCTCGAACGCTCACGCGAATAAAATGATATCGCGCAGGTTGTGATCACCGGATGCCTATTTGGGGGGATGGGAATTTATTTGGAACTTTAAGGCGCACGCAATGAACGCCGTTGAAATCGAAGCCGCCATCTCCGAACTCGCCGCCCAGCCATTTCATCCGGCGGAGTTTCCCTATGCCTTCCTGCAGGCCTTCGGCAATAAAGACACCACCCTAAAACGCCTGCGATCGGGAGAAACCAACAAGTCCGATCTGGGCGGCGTTTTGCAGGCGAAGAATATCCATATTCTGGTGGCGGCAGATGGCCAGGTCAGCCAAAGCCTCGACGCCCTGAAAACCAGTCCGGCCACGTCCAAAGCAAAGGCTCGTTTTATTTTGGCCACGGACGGCAAGGACTTCGAGGCCGAGGACCTGGAGTCGGGCGATACCGTAGCCTGCGCGTTTACGGACTTTCCGGATCATTTCGGATTTTTCCTCCCGCTGGCCGGAATCACCACGGTCAAACAAATCCGGGAAAGCGCCTTCGACATTCGCGCCACCAGCCGCTTGAACCGGTTGTATTTGGAATTGCTGAAAGCCAACCCCGATTGGGAAAAAACCGAGCGGAGGCATGAGATGAATCATTTCATGGCCCGGCTGATTTTCTGTTTTTTTGCCGAGGATACCGAAATCTTCGCGGGCACGGACTTGTTCACGTCCACCATCGAGCGCATGAGCGAAAGCGACTCCTCGAACACGCATTTCATCATCCGCGAAATTTTCCGGGCCATGAACGTCAAGGAGGATCACCGGGCCGATGCGAAATTACCGCGCTGGACCGACGCCTTTCCGTACGTGAACGGCGATCTGTTTTCGGGCAGCGTGGAGGTTCCCAGGTTCACCAAAATCGCGCGCACCTATTTATTGCACGTGGGCAAATTGGATTGGACCAAGATCAATCCGGATATTTTCGGCTCCATGATTCAAGCCGTAGCCGATGACGAGGAGCGCGGCGCCTTGGGCATGCATTATACCAGCGTGCCCAATATTTTGAAGGTGTTGGACCCGCTTTTCCTGGACGACTTGCGCGCCCAACTGACGGCCGCGGGCGAGAATCCGCGCATGCTGCTCAATCTCCGGAAACGGCTTTCCAGAATCCGCGTTTTCGATCCGGCCTGCGGCTCGGGAAATTTTTTGGTGATCGCCTACAAGCAAATGCGCGCCATCGAGCACGCCCTCAACGCGCGTCGGGGTGAAAAAGGCCGCAAAAGCGATATTCCCATCACCAATTTTCGCGGCATCGAGCTGCGTAATTTTCCGGCCGAGATTGCCCGCTTGGCCCTGATTATCGCCCAATACCAATGCAATTTGGAATACCTGGGCCAACAAGAAGCGCTCGCGGTTTTTCTGTCCTTGGAATCGCAGAATTGGATCACCTGCGGGAACGCGCTGCGGTTGGATTGGCTGAGTATTTGCCCTCCGACGGGGACGGCGCCGGTTCAATACACCGGGGATTTATTCATCACGCCCGAGCCGCGATTGGACTTTGAGAATGAGGGCGGGGAAACGTTTATCTGCGGGAATCCGCCGTATCTTGGATCGACTTGGCAGACGGATGAACAGAAAGCGGAATTGGAAGGCATCTTCAACAAGCTCACCAAAAATTGGAAGTCGTTGGATTATGTGGCGGGATGGTTCATGAAAGCCGCCGTTTATGGAACCGAAACCAAAGCCGCCGCGGCGTTTGTGTCCACTAACTCCATTTGCCAAGGACAGCAAGTCCCGATTTTATGGCCATTGATTTTTAAAACCGGCCACCATATTTCTTTTGCCTACACGAGTTTTAAATGGGCCAATTTAGCCAGCCATAATGCCGGTGTTACGGTGGTAATCGTGGGATTAGCGTCGGAAAGAAAAACCCAATGTCGCTTGTATTCCATTGCCGACAAAGGCTCGGATGACGCACTAGATATTAAGAAGGTTGATCAAATCAACGCTTATCTATCGCCCGGTGCCAATGTGATGGTTGAAAAAGCAACCAAACCCATAGCAGGCATCTCAGAGATGGATCGTGGAAGCGGACCTGTTGATGGTGGCCACCTATTTCTCGACTTTCAAGAAAAACAGCAATTGATCGCATCGTTCCCGATTACACGAAATTTTATCCGCAATTTTTCAAATTCAGAAGAATTCATAAATGGCAAACAACGGTTTTGCCTATGGATAAATGATGATGAATTCGACCGGGTGAATTTGATTCCACCGATTCAACGGCGCATTGAAAATGTTCGTCAAATGCGTTTGGCAAGTTCAAAGAAGCAAACACAATTCGAAGCCAGCACACCCCATCGTTTTTCTGAAATCCGACATCAATCGAGTAAAAGCACCATCGTAGTGCCGCGCGTAAGCTCCGAAAATCGACCTTTTTTGCCGGTAGGAATTGTGCAGGGAGAAACGATTGTCGGCGACCGTAACTTCGCCCTCTACGACGCCCCCCTCTGGAACATGGCCATGATCGCATCACGATTGCATTGGGTTTGGATTGGAACCGTTTGCGTCCGAATGCGTACGGATTTCTCTTATTCCAACACCCTCGGCTGGAACACCTTCCCCGTCCCCACCCTCACCGAAAAAAACAAAGGCGACCTCACCCGTTGCGCCGAAGACATTCTGCTGGCCCGCGAAGCGCATTTCCCTGCCACTATTGCGGATCTCTACGATCCAGAAAACATGCCCGCCGACCTGCGCGCGGCGCATGAGCGCAATGATGAAACGTTGGAACGCATTTACATCGGCCGCCGCTTCCGCAATGACACGGAACGGCTGGAGAAGTTGTTCGAGCTGTATACCCAGATGACGGCCGGAGGAAGGGCAAAACCGGCGGGGAAGGCTGGGAGGGGGAACAAGGAATCATGAGCGATCAATCCCTACGCCTAAGTCCGCCCCCCGAAGGTTATGCCGATTGGCTGATCGATCTCAAGAACCGCATCCACGCCGCCCAACAGCGTTCCACCCTGGCCGTGAATCGGGAACTGGTGCGACTCTACTGGCAAATTGGGCGCGATATTCTGGAACGGCAGGCCCAGCAAGGATGGGGCGCCAAGGTGATTGAGCGGCTTTCCGAAGATCTGCGCTCCGCCTTTCCCGAGATGAAAGGGTTTTCCCGCGCCAACCTGATGTACATGCGCGCTTTTGCCGAGGCCTGGCCGGATTCCGTAATTGTCCAACAGGCTGTTGGACAATTGCCTTGGGGGCATAATCTGGTATTGCTGACCCGGTTGAAGGATCCGCATCAGCGCTTGGCCTATGCCCAGAGCGCCATCGAACATGGCTGGTCGCGCAATGTGCTGAATATCCATATTGAAACCCGCCTGCTTGAGCGCAGCGGCAAGGCCGTCACCAATTTCGAAGCCAGCCTACCCAAACCACAGTCCGACTTGGCCCGAGAGTCGTTGAAGGATCCGTATCGCCTGGACTTCCTTGGGCTAGGCCGTGAAGCGGAGGAACGCGAAATCGAAAACGCCTTGGTGAAGCATCTGGATGCCCAAATCAAGCATGCGCAGGATGCGCCCACCATCGGCCTCCTATTGTGCAAGAGCAAGAACAAAGTTGTGGCCGAATACGCTCTGCGCGGCAAAGCCCAACCGATCGGCGTTGCCGAATATCAATTGGTGGATTCATTGCCGCCCGAGCTGGTGACCAACTTGCCCAGCATCGAACAAATCGAGCGTGAGTTGGCGAATGACGCTACAACCATGGAAGACAATACGCCATGACCATCGAAACAAAATCGGTTCCCTCGGTTTCCGTCAAGTACGAACAAACAGGCGCGTCCACCAAGGCCAATGAATTCGGCATGCGCCCCATGCAGGAACGCGCATACGAGCGGCGAGGCGAGCAATATCTGCTGATCAAGTCTCCGCCCGCTTCCGGCAAAAGCCGGGCCTTGATGTTTATCGCCCTCGACAAATTGCAGCATCAGGGGCTTAAACAAGCCATCATCGTGGTGCCGGAAAAGGCCATCGGCTCCAGCTTCCACGACGAGCCTCTCACCAAATACGGCTTCTGGGCCGACTGGACCGTGCAACCCAGGTGGAATCTTTGCGATGCTCCCGGCGAAGAAGGCGGCAAGGTGAATTCCGTGGGAGCCTTTCTGCAAAGCGACGACAAGGTTCTGGTTTGCACCCACGCCACCTTCCGCTTTGCCGTGGCCAAGCTCGGTGTCGAAGCTTTCGACAATCGTCTCCTGGCCGTGGATGAATTCCACCATGTGTCCGTAAACTCGGACAACAAGCTGGGGGCCCATTTGGGAGATTTCATTGCCCGGGACAAGGTGCATATCGTCGCCATGACCGGGTCCTATTTCCGCGGCGACGCCGAGGCCGTGCTCTCCCCGCAGGACGAAGAGAAGTTCGACACCGTGACCTACACCTATTATGAACAGCTCAACGGCTACCAATACCTGAAGCAACTCGACATCGCCTATTACTTCTATTCCGGTTCCTATACCGACGATATTCTCAAGGTGCTGAATCCCGCCGAGAAAAGCATCATCCATATTCCCAACGTCAATTCCCGCGAAAGCACGAAGGACAAGATCAAAGAGG
Source organism: Fibrobacteria bacterium (assembly GCA_017881725.1). Classification (GTDB taxonomy): domain Bacteria; phylum Fibrobacterota; class Fibrobacteria; order UBA11236; family UBA11236; genus Chersky-265. The sequence continues at coordinate 16,989 of JADGQO010000058.1, read as the reverse complement.
TTGAGCATATCATCGGGGAACTCGGGGAATGGCAAGGCACCGATTCGGCCACGGGATTCCAACTTGTGAAAACGCCCCAAGGCAAGGTTTTACGCATCGCGGATTTGGTCGATGACGACATCAATAAACGCGAGAGGGTTTCCGGATCCTTGAAAGACCCGGCGCAAAAGAACAACCGCGACCATGTGGATATCATCATCGCCCTGGGCATGGCCAAGGAAGGCTTCGACTGGATTTGGTGCGAGCATGCCTTGACCATCGGCTATCGATCCAGTCTCACGGAAATCGTGCAAATCATCGGGCGCGCCACGCGCGATGCGGTAGGCAAAACCAAATCCCGTTTCACCAATTTGATCGCCGAACCGGATGCCGCCGAACAAGCCGTCGCGGAAGCCGTCAACGATACGTTGAAGGCGATTGCCGCCAGCCTACTCATGGAACAAGTACTCGCGCCGCGCTTTGAGTTCAGGTCCAAAAATTCCGCGGCCGGTCCGACTCCGGGCTTCGATTATGGCGAAGCCGGGTACTTGCCCGGAAAATGCAATGTGGGATTCAATCGCGATACGGGGCAAATCCAAATGGAAATCAAGGGGTTATCGGAGCCCAAAAACGAAGCGGTCGCGCGCATCTGCCGCGAGGATTTAAACGAAGTAATCGCTTCCTTTGTGCAGGACAAGACCTCCATTGAGCGCGGGTTGTTCGACGAGGAAATGGTCCCCCAGGAGCTGACCCAAGTGCGCTTGGGAAAAATCATCAAGGAAAAATATCCGGACCGGAACGAGGAGGACCTGGAAACGATTCGCCAACATGCCATTGCCGCCCTGATCGTGACGCAACAGGGCAAGGCGACGCTGGTTGCCGAAAATACTCCCGGATACACGGTGGCCGCGAATACGGCGTTGATCGACGGGGTCCGAAAATTCGCCATGGATGTGCGGGAACTGAGTATCGACCTCATCGACAGCATCAATCCTTTCAACGAGGCTTATGCGATCCTGGCCAAGGCCATGAATGAAGACAGCTTGAAGCAAGTGGCTGCCGTCATCGCCGCCAAGCGCACCGCATTGACTCCGGAGGAAGCCAAGGAATTGGCGATACGCGCCGTCAAATTCAAAAAAGAACGGGGCAAAATACCCTCTCTCAATTCATCCGACCCTTGGGAAAAGAAAATGGCGGAAGGGGCCAGCGCCTTTGTGCGCTTCAAGGATGAGGGCCGTTATGTCCGATCTTGATGACTTGCGCGACGAGCTGGACGAATTCGCCCAACCTGAGAAAAAAGGGGGACGTTCGCACCGGGAAGAGCGTATCATCGCCGGCTTCGAGGAAATTCAGAATTTCGTGAAGCAGCATAAGCGGCTACCCACAGTAGGCGAAGGCAAAGATATTTTCGAACGCCTGTATGCCGTGCGACTCGATCGCTTGCGCGCGCTGGAAGAATGCCGGACTTTGCTTGCCCCATTCGATCAGCAAGGCCTCTTGGCAAGTGGCGACACGGTCCAAGCCCCAAGCCCGGAAAACATGGATGAAGAGGAGTTGATGGCGGAGCTGGGCGGTTCGACTCACCTTACCGAATTGCGTCATGTCCGTTCGCGAACTGAAATCGAGGCTGCCGAAGAAATCGCCAATCGCACGAGGTGTTTGGATTTTGAAAAATTTAAGGCCTTGTTTGAAAAAGCGGAACGCGAGCTAAAATCGGGTGCGCGTAAAACCATTCGCTTCGGTAAAGATGCGGCCATCAACAAGGGGAATTTCTTCATTCTCAGCGGGCAGGTGGTTTATATCGCCGAGGTCGGAGAAGAGTTTAAAACCCCCAATGGCGAGAAAGACGGTCGTTTGCGGGCAATTTATTCCAACGGTACCGAAAGCAATTTGTTGATCCGCTCCTTGCAGCGCGCGCTTTATAAGGATGAAACGGGGCGAAGGTTGGCCGATTTGAATTTAGGTCCCTTGTTCGGCGACTCACCCGCTGACGATGACGAAGAGAGTGGCACCATTTATGTGCTGCGCAGCCATTCCGACCACCCGTTTGTTTCTGAGCATCGAGAATTGATCCATAAGATTGGCGTCACGGGCGGGACGGTTGAAAAGCGTATCGCCAACGCCGCGAATGATTCAACCTACCTATTGGCTGAAGTCGAGATAGTCGCCACTTACAAATTGGTCGATATCAATCGCATCAAACTCGAGAACCTGATCCATCGAATATTTGCGCCCGCGAAGCTCGATATTACGATTCAGGATCGGTTTGGAAAACCCGTGCCGCCTAAGGAATGGTTTCTTGTACCGCTGGCCGTGATTGATGAAGCGGTTCAGAAAATTCGCGACGGATCGATTACCCAACTGGTTTATGATCCCAAGTCTGCAAAGTTGGTCGCCAAGTAATCCATTGCCATAGTTAAACCAAATGGCATTTTACGATGGGAGCTATTCGATCATTTTCATTTTTCAAATTAGGCGAGGCAAGAAATTGGAATGCGGGCGCCCAGGGCGGGGCCCGCATTCCGGCGCGGGCCGAAAGACCCTCCAGGCTTTTCAGCCCGCCGGGCCTTGCGGCCCGCGGGTCAGGGGTGGACAAGACCCCGTGGATGACCCTGCGCGGGTAATAACGAGTTGAATGAAAAGCGAAGAACATGCCATACGGTAACGCGGATGAAACCCGATGGGGAATGACTGATTGCCGATTGAATTCGGGGTTTTAAATCGCACATGTCGATTGATGACCTGGGATATCCCCGTCGATTGTGAAAAATTTGCGCGCTTCGGACGACCGGAGCGCTCAACTTTTGCGCATAGGTTTTGACCGGCTTTTCAAATAACCTACCTTTGCCCCCATGCGCTTTAACATCCACACCGTCGTTTCCGCCCTGGCGCTGAGCGCGGCTGTCGCATGGGGAATCGCCCAATCGGCCGAACCGCCGAACCACCCCGACCTACGCACAGGCCCCAATCACCAAACCAATAACGCCCCCCGGGAGAAAACCGCCATCGTCATTCCCGTGGAGGAGGAAGTAGACTTCGGGCTTTTCGCTTTCCTGAAGCGATCGGTGGCCCAGGCTTTGGAAAAACATCCCGACGTCATCGTGTTCAAGATCAACACCTATGGCGGCGAATTGCAATCGGCCTTCGACATCGTCGATTTGATGACCGGCATCAAGGCTTGCAGCACTTACGCGTTCGTGGAGCAGAAAGCCATTTCGGCCGGAGCGTTGATTGCGCTGTCGTCCAACCACATCGCAATGGGCGCGTCAACGACCATCGGCGATTGCGCGCCGATTACCCAGGGCAATGACGGCATCATCATGTTGGGGGAAAAAATCCAGTCGCCCCTGCGGGCCAAATTCCGGACCCTGGCGGAACGCAACGGCTATCCCAGCCTATTGGCCCAGGCCATGGTGACGGCGGACTTGGGCGTGGTCACGGCTAAAAAAAATGGCGCGAAGGAAACCGAGTTTTTCACCGCTAAGCAATGGGCCGGATTATCCGATAAGGACAAAGCCGCTTACTCCGAGCATAAAACTTTGGTGCCGGAAGGCCAGTTGCTGACCATGACCGACCGCGAGGCCAAGGAATACGGATTCTCGATTGGGTCCTATACGAATTTGGACGAGTTCCTGCGGGACCGCCATTGGCGGCAAAGCGAGGAAATCCAAACCACTTGGTCCGAAAATCTGGTGCGCATCATCGGAAAGTTCTCTCCCATTCTGATGTTGATTGGATTCGGAGCGTTGTATATGGAATTCAAAACGCCCGGGCTCAGCATTTTTGGCGTGATCGGCGTGGTCTGTTTGGCCATCGTGTTCGGCAGCAAATACGCCGTGGGCCTGGCCAACCATACCGAGTTGCTGATCCTGTTAATGGGTTTCTCCCTCTTTTTCGTTGAAATGTATTTGTTCCCCGGAACCTTCATCGCGGGCTTCCTGGGCGTGCTCCTGGTGATCGCCGCCTTGACATTGTCATTACAAACCTTCACGGTCCCGGATCCCACCATGCCGTGGGAACTGAAGGGCCTGATCGATCACTTGTCGCTTACCCTGGGCATGGCGATGCTGGCGCTGTTCATCCCCTTGCTGGCCTTGCGCTTTGTCATTCCCTATCTGCCCGGGCAGGCCAAGGTAGTGGCCGACGCGACCCTGGCCGACGCGCGTGCGGTGGACCCAGTAACGGCTAAGTTACCCGTGGGTACGACCGGAACGACCAAGACGGCGCTGCGGCCTACGGGCAAAGCGCAGTTCGGAGAAGAGACGGTGCAGGTCAGTTCGCGGGGCGAATTCATCGAACCGGGCCTGGCGGTGGAAGTGTGCCAAATCCTGGGGAACAAAATCGTGGTGCGCCGCAAGGAGATTCCGGCATGAGTTATTTATGGCCCATCGCATTGCAGATCCTGGCCTTCTGCGTGGCCATGGCGGAAGTGGCTTTGCCGTCCTTCGGCATCCTGGCCATCCTATGCGCGGCCCTGGCGATTTATTCCTGGCAATATATCGTCACCCATCTGCCCCATACGGCCGTATTGGCGTTCGGCGTCGCCGATCTGCTGCTCATTCCCATCGGCGTGAAACTGGCCGTGACTTTGCTCGGCAAATCCCCCATGTCGCATCGCACGGACTTGGGAAGCGGCTCCGGTTTGGAGTCGGTGGATAAGGCTTTACAACGCTTCGTGGGCCGGGAAGCCAAGGTGGACGCGCCTTTGCGGCCGACGGGAAAAATCAAGATTGACGAAGAAGTTTTCGAAGCCCAGGCCCAGGGCGAATGGGTGGAGCGCGGCACGGTCGTGAAAGTGGTTTCCGTGAGCGGCAGTCGTTTCATGGTGGAAAAGATTTAGAAGGAGAGAACAATGGATTTCAAAATCATCGGCCTGGTGGTGGGCTTCATCGCCCTCATCGTTTTCGCGCTAATCCTGTACGGGTTCTTCCAATTGTGGTTCCAGGCGCTCATGTCCAAGGCCGACGTATCCTTGCTCGGGCTGGTGGGGATGCGTTTCCGCAAGGTGCCGGGCAAGGTGATCGTGGAAGCCAAGATCATGGGCATCAAAGCCGGCCTGACCCTGTCGACGGAGGAGTTGGAGGCCCATTATATGGCGGGCGGCCACGTGATGCGCGTGGTCCAAGCGCTGATCGCGGCGGACAAGGCCAATATTCCCCTCACCTTCAAGCGGGCGGCGGCAATTGATTTGGCAGGACGTAACGTGCTGGAAGCGGTGCAAATGTCGGTGAATCCGAAAGTGATCGAAACGCCGCTGGTGGCGGGCGTGGCCATGGACGGCATCCAATTGAAAGCCGTGGCGCGCGTCACGGTACGCACCAATCTCGACAAGTTGGTCGGCGGCGCGGGCGAAGAGACCATATTGGCCCGCGTGGGCGAAGGCATCGTGTCCACCATCGGTTCCGCGCGCGTGCATAAGCAGGTGCTGGAACATCCGGACGAAATCTCCAAAACCGTTCTCAGCAAGGGCCTGGACTCGGGCACGGCTTTCGACATCCTCTCCATCGACATCGCCGACGTGGACGTGGGCAAGAACATCGGGGCCGGATTGGAAACCGACCGCGCCGAAGCGGACAAGAAAATCGCGCAAGCCAAGGCCGAAGAACGCCGCGCCATGGCCATCGCCCAGGAGCAGGAAATGATCGCGCGCGTGGCCGAGATGCGCGCCAAGGTGGTGGAAGCGGAAGCGCAAATCCCCATGGCCATGGCCGAAGCCTTCCGCAGCGGCAATCTGGGCGTGATGGACTTCTACCATATGAAGAACATGAACGCCGACACCGCCATGCGCGAAAAAATCGGCGGCGGCGCGGATCAAAAAGGCAAAGCCTAAGGCATGAGCACCAAGGTCGTCGTCGTCGTCCTCTTTTTAGCCGCCCAGGTTATCGCCGGCTGGCTGAAAAAACGCACCCAGAAAAAACAAGCCGAGGCGCTGAGGAATGGGACGGGGACGTCTGACGGTGCGGCCGTCGACTCCGGCGCTACTCGCTCCGGCGCCTCGCGAACCACAGTCTCGTCGACCGGCGTTTCGTCGGCGCGAAAGGATGGGACCACTTCGCAGGAATCCGATTCGGATTGGGAAGCCGTGCGCGACGATGATGAAGTTTCCTTCGACGTGGACGGCGAGGAAGGACGACATCCCCGCCAATGGCAACCGGATCAGAGCCGGGATGCGCGCGGGAAACCGGAACGCGCTTCGCCCAACGCCCTGGCGAGCCAACCCAACCCCGCCGGTCGCGCTGGTTCCGGGAACAAGGCTGCCGGGAACTATCCAAGCCGCTCCGGCAACCCGTCCGGCGCCGCTCCCAGCGCGCGCGACCTCTTGTCCCAATTGGCCCGGGACATGGGTTTCAAAATACCGGACCCACGGCCCCAGGCGAAGCCTCAAGCCGCAAAACCTTCGCGGACGTCCCCGCCCCCCGAATCCCAACGGTCGTCGGCCGTAACGGATCCATCGGACGGATTCTTAAGTAACACGCAAGCTACCTTTGCCGCGGCCTCGGCGGATGGACAGGCCCAAAAGAATCCCATCATTTCCTCGCCAAGTGTCGCTTCGCGTCTCGCAGCCGAGTTCGCCGATCCTGAAGCCTTGCGCAAGGCTTTCATTCTGAAAACCATTCTCGACAAGCCGCTCTCCATGCAGCCCCGCGTCCCGGGGTTTTAAGCGCAGCCTTGTTCCCGCAGGATGCTATAATTAGGCCTTAAGGCTTAAGCTTTTAGCTTTCAGCTTTTCCGGAGGTTCCCTTGTCCAGAAACGCCGTCGCCGATGCGTTGATCGAATTCCTCAATGCCAGCCCCACGCCGTTCCATGCCGTGGAAACGGCCGTGGCGCGGCTGCGGGCGGCCGGAGCCGTAGCTTTGGACGAGAAGCAATCGACTTGGAATTTAGCGCCGGGCCAGATGGCCTATGTCATCCGCAACGGCAGCAGCCTGATCGCCCTAAGGATTCCCGCCGACTTCGCCGTCGAACCAACGGGAAACCCAGGGACCGCGCTCACCGACACCGGAGCATCCAACCCGGAATCACAAAGCCCACAGCGCCAGACCCATGCGACCCGCTTCCGGATCGCGGCCGCGCATACGGATAGCCCCTGCTTGAAACTCAAGCCGCGCGCGCCCGAACCGGCCGCCAATTATCGGCAATGGGGCGTGGAGGTTTACGGCGGCGTGCTGTTCAATTCCTGGTTGGACCGGGATCTGGGTTTGGCCGGACGCATCACGCGGATGGGTCCGCAAGGACCGGTATCGACGCTGGCCCGCCTGGACAACCGGCCGCTGCGCATTCCTCAATTGGCCATCCATTTGGATCGCGGGGTGAACGATGCGGGCCTGATCCTCAACGCACAACGCCACCTGGTCCCCATCACGGGCCTGACGGATCCGGCCGGCCATTCGATCGAGGATTGGATCGAGGAAGTCGGCGGCGCGCCCTTGGCGGAACTGACCTTCGATCTGCACCTGTTCGACAGGTCACTTGCCTGTTACGGGGGATACGGGGACGAATTCATTTACTCCGGCCGCCTGGACAACCTGGGCATGTCCCATGCCGTACTGGAAAGTTTCCTGGCGGCCACGGGCGAGATGAAGGGACCCATCCAAGTCGCCGCGCTTTTCGACAACGAGGAGGTCGGCAGCGTCTCGGCCCAGGGCGCGGAATCGAATTTCATCGGCGCGACGCTGGAGCGCGCGCTGGCGGCGCTGGGGGCGTCCCGATCGGAAAACTTCGCCGCGCTGGCCCGATCCCACATGGTGTCGGCGGACATGGCGCATGCCCTGCATCCCAACTACATGGAAAAGCATGAGCCCAACCATTTTCCGCTGCTGAACCATGGGCCCGTCATCAAGTCGAACGCCTCGCAGCGTTACGCCACCAACGCCGAAACCGCCGCGTTGTTCCGGGATTGCTGCCGGAGGGCGGAAACGCCCGTCCAGGACTTCATTACCCGCACCGACCTGGCTTGCGGCACCACCATCGGTCCCCATGTGGCCGCCGCGCTGGGCATTCCGACCGTCGACGTGGGGAACCCCATGTTGTCCATGCATTCGGCCCGAGAAATGTGCGGCTCGGAGGATCAGGCAATGATGATCGCGGCCTTGGAGCAATTCTTCGTCGGGTGATGCAAAGACCTACCTTATTTTCGCCGGGTGATGAAGCTCGCCGGCATCAGTTCGCATCCAGTTAACCATCATTTTCCCAAGCTCCGCAAACCAGGTTCGGAAACCTTGCCGCAACCGCGGGCCGGCCGCTAAAATCTGAGCGACCGAAAAATCATGAAGCAATTAGACATACAAGCCTTGCCGGCCGAAACTTGGCGCCCCGTGGAAGCGGCCAACGGGCGGGTTTCCAATCGCGTCAACGAACTGGAATTGGAGCGCGTACCCGCCTGGATCGTCTTGTCGAAAGGCAGGGAATTCAAGGTGACGCTCTGGGATTTTTCACTGCACGGATTCGCCGTGCTGCAAAGCACGGATGCCCTGGAACGCGACAAGCTATCCCTCGGCGATCACGTACGGGTTCGCTTGCTGGCCGGTGCAGTCCCCCTTGAGGCGGACTGCCGGGTGGCGAACATTTCCATGCACAAGGGGAAGAACCGCATCGGACTCGCGCGGCGCGATTTGGATCGAAGGGTGGGGCCGGAATCCCGATCCTTCACCCCTCAAGGCGAACTGTTGCGCATATCCGCGGACATCGATTTGATCGCCGAATCGGACAACCCGCTTTTCTATGGGGAACGCTCGCAATTGCGGTTGTGCGGCCTGGGTACCGGGTTGCGTTTCGATTTTCTGACTACGGACTCGGCCCATCCCTGGTTCCGCAGGCAAAAGCTCGGGCTGCACCTGCTGATTCCCACCACGGGGGAATGCCGGATGGCGGGCCGGATTGAATCCCTGGAAATGGTCCCCGGGGGGGCGCTGAAAGTGCGCGTACGCGCGGAAGGGTTGGATGCGGGATTGGCCAATGATCTCGCGGAGTTCCTCGCCTATGAGAACGGCTTCTCCCCGGAAATCCTGAAGCGTCTGGGTTTTCCCATCCGCATCTTCCGGCAACGGATCGAGTTCCGCTTCGTGGAGTCCAAGGACGATTATGCCAAGGTACTCGCGTTGCGACGGAATGCCTATGTCGAGGTCGGCAAGCGCGCGACGGGAACCCGCGCCGAGGCCATGTCGCTGGGGTGGGACAATCGCAGCCGCATTTTCTGCGCATACTATCAAGGGACGCTCGTGGCCAGCGCCGCCCTTACGTTCCCGACTTCGGATTCCGACGTGATGCGCTCGGAATCGGCGTTTCCCGGCAACCGGTTTCCGGGAAATCCCCCTCCGCGCTCCCACGTCATGGAGATCAATTGCCTTTGCACCGATAAGGATTACCGGCGGGGCGATCTGCTTCGGTCGTTCTTCGAACAAATCGCCCGGATCTTCGTGCTTTCCGAACGCGATTTCATGATCAATTTATCCGACGCGACCTTGCTGCCCTTATACCTCGGAATCGGGTTCAGAGACCAAGGGCATATCGGCCATCTAAACGGCATTCCACATCATCTCATCATGGGTTCCAAAGAGGTTGTCACGCGCTCACGCGGCATAGGATGGCTTCGTTGGAACATCCTTTACGGAGAGGTGATGCGCGACTTGGTTTCCAAGCGGCTGGTCGAACTGCCTGCGGGAGCGATGGTCGGCCTGGCGTTCCGATTGGCCTAGGGCCCCTTGGCGAAGCGCCTGTATGATTCGAAATTTCACCAAGACTTCAGGCGCACGGCGGCTGCGGACGAGTAAGCGCCCATTCCTTAAATGACTGGTTTCGTTTCGTCCCGTGTTCCCCATCACAGGTTTTTACCGCCCATTATTTATCTTTCCAATCGTTCTAACGCAGTCGACTACTGCGTTCTGAAATTCAAGAGGCGTCTCGTGAGCATCAAATCCATTGAGAGACCTTGAAAGGATAATTTTGGCCACACCCCTCCCCAACCTCGACCCCAAAACCTGCCCCAGCTGCAGACTCGCTCCCTGCCGCGCTCTCGCCCAGGCCTTCACGAATTCCGTCGTCCTCGTCGGACCCAACGAGGTCTCAAAAAATTGCCCGCTCAAGGTTTCCGTTTCCTCGTTGCCTAGATATTCCGGAGATCTCCGCCGGTTCACCCTCACCCAGGTTCTGAGCAAGGTCGGCCATCAGCCATCATTTAGTACCTCGGGATTCCGCCCCGACACGCCTCCGGGCGTCGCCATTCTCGCCTTATTGAGACAAGGGAAAATCGCGCTCGTAGCCGCTCCGTATGGCTCTCCCGCCCGCAAACAACTGGATGCCTGGAAAGGCGCCACTTTGGCCAGCTCCCGCAAGGCCATGGAAGAAAAAGCCGCTGAAGAAGCAGCGGAGGTGGAAAAAGAAAAGCCCAAACCCGCGCTCGTCAATCCATCCTGGGTCCGGTTGGAAAAGCCAAAATCACCTGAGGGCAAGGAAGATACCTTGACTTGCGCCGCCCCCTCCGATTCGGTTTGGTGCAAGGTGGAAACGCAAGGCATGATGCCCGGCGACAGCATTCTTTTCACGGTTTTCCTCAAGGGTGAAAAAGGCGCGGCGGATATGAAATTGACATCCATCGCGGGCCGAGTGGGAGAAAACCGTAAGGACGACTCCGCGGTTTCGAAGTGGATGGTGGAGTCGGTGATTCATGGAAATCCCGTGACGATGGAAAAAGATCGGTTCCTGTTCATTGCCAAATGCTCCGCCCACAATTTGGAACTCAAAGGGCAGGAGTTGACCGTGGTGCCGTTGGAGGTCGATGGCATCGAGGTGCCGGATGTCCTTTTCGCCCACAATAGCGCCCTGCCCTTGCTCTGCGCGCCGGATGAACGGGATGAGGACGGTTTTTCTTCCCTTAACCATTATGCGCAGGCTTTGGTCTATGGGGCCGAGAACCCGGACCTGGCCATTCTGATTTACGGACATACGGATACTTCGGGTGGTGAGGCCTACAACCTGGAACTCTCGCGCCTGCGCGCGGAAGCCGTGAAAGCCCTGCTGGACGGGGACGAGAACGCATTCACCAAAGTCGCGAAGCAAAAATCCGGCGACGAAACGTTGTCTGCATATATGGATTCGTTCCATAAAGCCTTGAGATGGGATACGGCGGCGACGCAATCCGAGGGGCAACCCGACGGACAAGGTTCCGATGAAAACCCCGCCGGCGCTTCGGGGCCGATTTCTCGCACGGTCATCCGAAATTTCCAAGCCGCCTACAATGCGGATTTCGAGGGTAACCTGCATGTTGACGGCGCCATGGGTACAGAAACATGGGGGGCGATTTTCAAGGTCCTGCGGCAACAGATAGGAATGTTGGTCGAAGCCAAAGGCGGCGATCCGAAGCAGGCGAAACCGCGTTTCGTTTCCGAGGGCGGAGGCATCGAAGCTTGCGGGGAAGAATATCCCATCGAGGCGAAGGAAAAGGACGGATTCCGGTCCCAGAAAAATCGGCGCGTGGAAATCGCCTTCATCCCCGAAGCGAAGCCCAAGCCGCAGGTGAGGAAGCACGTGCATGTGAAGCCCTTGCCCCCGAAAATCGAAAAGGTGGATCGGCCCCCGGCCTCGGTGACCAGCATCGATTTCTGGTGCGGGCACGAGCATGAAAAACGCAAAGCGAAAAACGGGGAAGTCTTGGAGGTGGTCGCTGCCACAGTCGGAGGCGACGCCATTACTTTGCGGGCCCAAGGCGAAGGCGCCAAGGATTTGGTCTGGGAAGCCCCCGGACTTTTCGATGGCAAGAAAACCGGCGCCGAGATAAAATTCACCGTCCATGGTTTCCGTTCCAATCCCGTTACTTGGTGGTTCCCCGATGTCCTGCCGCAAAAATACCAGTTGAACGTAACCGCGCCGGGCGGGAAAACCCTTTCCTGCTCGATTTGGAATTATCCGAATGACGAACGGACCGTGGAAATCGATGCGTGGAAGGCCGGCAAGATTATCCACGACGCGGTTAAAAAAATCGCCTGGGTTCTAAAAGAAGAGGATGAAAAGCATTTCGAATTCTTGCAGGGGAAGGTAAGAGGAAAGACAGGGTTTAAGGAAGATGCGGAATTCGACGAGTTCCCGACCAAAGTCCTGTTTGGATATAGTATTGAAGCCGCCTTTTCGCCTCTAATCAAATGCAGTCTCAAGGTTAAGTACCCTACTCCGATATCCGCAATACCACAAATGATAAAGAAGTACACGGCCGATATCGATGCTTATCTGGAATTGGGAGGGGCGATTTCGTGCACGTTTTCGTTTTTGAAAGAGTCGAACAAAGGCAAAAAGTTCAAAGGAAAGGGTGGGGGGGCGATTGAGATTGCGATAGGCCTTGAAGCCAATGTCGGCGCCTCAAAGATTCTCAAAGTGGATGGAAAAGGAGTGTCAGGGTTCGAGGTAGAAGTCACTCACAAAGAAGAGGATGGGAAGAAAAGTATTTCGGAGAAACTCATACTTGAAATCGAGCCGATGTGGAGTGGGTTAACGGCCTCGATCCTTTTCGATTTATGGGATGGAACCGTTTCCTATTCGAGAAAAGTCACGCTACTTGATCCTCATAAATTTGAAAAGATAGAATGGGAGTTAATCGGTGATTAATAGTGGTGTTGAAAAATTTAATGTTGGAACCATGCTTTTTTGTATTACGGTACTTTCCGTTGTCTTTTTTTTCTTCGGGGACTCCGTAAAAACTTCGATGAAATTCATAGTCACTCGTTTGTTGTCGCCTCTATTAAGTACGAGTGATGCTAGGGTGGTTTCTAAAACCATTTTTCAAGAAAGGGGGGAGCAAAAAACTGGACAAAGATCGATTAAATCGATTCCAAAATACCAAACAGTATTAGAATACGAATTCAATTGTCGTGGTAGTTCAATAACTGCATATGATGCCGATATTTTATATCGAAAATACGTTCCTCACGCAATGATTCAAAAAATTAATTCGCGAGTAGGCCCTGGACCGGTAAGCTTGCGCCTTCTTGACATGGCCTTTGATCGAGAATTAATTCCATGGTTTGTGAGAGGAGTGGCATTCGATCAAAAATCATGGGGAGATTCAGGTTTTTTGGAATTGATTAAAGCTGGTGCTTTTACAAAAAACGAAAAATCCATTCCAATTCATTATTTGAGCTTTGCTCCACACTATAACGACTTGGAATCTTATCCACCTGGTCTTCGATTGTTTTTCGGTGAGTTAGAAAGATTCGCCGCAGTATTAATGGCCGCAGCCATGCTGGCCAAGCTTTGGAATATGGCTTATAAAGAATATTTCGAAGCATCCCGATTCACCGGATACTTCGTTTGGCTTTTGGTTATACTTTTCATCTTTATTTTCATGCCGGCCCGTTCCCTGGTCACGGTCCTGCAGAATCGGAAATACACATCGACCTTCACCATCGACGAAGCGGCCATCAAGCGGATTCAACTTCCGCCGCAGTGAACCGAGCAGAAATAGCAACCGCAGCAAAGGCCACAACCATGAATCGTTGGCATCTCCAAATCTCCGGCACCAACCTCGCCTACACCGTTCGCATCAACGACATCGTCATTTTCAGCGACCGTTGGCAGACTTCCCGCAGCGATGGATGCCCGATTAATCAATGGCTCGTTTCCGGAATGAACCGGCTCCAGGTCAATCTGGGCGTGGGCTTGAGCAAAGATTCGGCGGAGGCGGAATCGGCCTGCTTGGTTCAGGTCAAGGAAATCGCACTCGACAATCCCAGCGCGCCGGAAAATATCGCGGCTGAAATCAACCTGGTATTCAAGGACGGGGAATTGTCGCTTCCATTCGATCGGACTGTTGAGTTTCCCGTTCCGGATTTGGATCCTTCCCGATGGGAGCAAGGGGATAAGTTTGATCCGGAAAATCCCGACCTATCCGGGCTCGTGGACTTCCTGGCGGCAATTCAAAATCAAATGGAGGCGAAGGACATTGAGGGCATAGTCGGCACCATGCGCATCAAGTCCGAGGAAATGGCGAGGGCTTTTGGGATGCCGATAGAAGAAAGGCTTAAGGACCAACGGGAGTTTTTCGAGGAACTGTTTCAAATTTCCGATTGGGGAATGCTCCCCTTCGAACCTCAAAAAGAACCCCAAAAAATATTCACTCAAATCGAAGGCGAGGGCCGGTTGCTCAAGGTGACCGACCAGGTCGGCGGTCCCATCTTGAAATCCAAGGAGTTCGAGGATGGGAGCAATTTCGGATTGCGTTTCCATTTGAGCCGGCACAAAGACCGATGGGAAGTCGCGCGCTGAACTTTCTGTCAGGGCCCCTTGGCTCAGGGGGCTCTAAGGATCCTTGGACAGGATGGTCAGGGCCGTTGAATTGGATCCGGAGTTTAGCCTGAGAACGACGGCGCCCAGCGGCATAGCCTCCCGACCGAAGGCCACGGAATGCGCGCCGGCCGAATATTCTCCTTTGGCCAATTGGGCTACTTGTTTTCCACCTAAGGTATAGGCATTGAGCGTAATAAATGCGCGCTCTGGAATATCAAAGGAAAGCGCCGCGCCGGTATTCGATTTCACAAAGTTCCGGATGGTATAAGCGCCGACCTTGGATCTACTTTCCATCACTCCCGTGGGTTGAATTGTCCCCAGCGCCCTCATTACGTTCAGCATGGTGTCGGCATAGCTTTTCCCCAAAGCGCGATATCCCGCAGCGCTAAAATGGATGTTGGTACTATTCACCTCATCTCCCTTGGAAGAAACCGCGTGGGCCATCTTCATGACTATGGGCAGGCCCCAGACCATGGAATTTTGTCCGTTGGGATTGGTGAAATCTCCGACCAGGAGTGGCGTCTTGGTGGAGTCCAAACCCAAATCCTTAATCAAATTGTTGTACACGATTTTGACCTCGCCGTTCCAATTCCCCGTCGAGGAACCCGACTCTCCCTGATGCATGAGAATGCCTTTGATCACGCCGTCTTTCTGGGCCGCTTTGGCCACCTCCACCAAGCGCGCGTAGGGATTGCCGCCGTAGATCTTGGCGATATCCTGCAACCACGGAGCCTGGCCGCTGTCATAGTGTTGGTATTTGGTTTGGTCGAACTGTTCGATCGCACATCCCGCCACGGCCACGTTGATGATGCCGATTTTGATGTTCGCGGGCAGGCTGTCCGCCATGGTCCGGCCGAAATAATCGCAAGGACATAAACCGGTGCTGTTCCGGCAGAGCGGCGGAAGGGCAGCGGTCCAGGTTCCCTTTTTATGGCTTCCATCCGGCCAATCCACGGCGGGCATCATTTGGAACCGGGCGGACAACCCGACCGAATCCTGATGCTGTTGCTGGTTCGGATAGCCTTCCATGTTGGATTGGCCGAAAGCCAGGAAGACATAGAAGTTGGGGTCTTGCGAAAACACCTTCGTGGCCAGCAGGGAGGCCGCCAGCAAGCCCAGTCCCACGGTTATACTGCGATTGTTTGAAGTTGTTTTCATCAGAATGAATTCCTTCCCATGCCAAAAATTGAGGAGTAGATCCAAATCCCGTCGCTTTTGGCCTTATTGAGTTCGCCTTAATATAAGGCCCTTTTATTTTTTACACTCAGGGCCCGTTAAGAAATTAGTGGAGCCAAGGAGCCCCCGGATGTGGGCCCGCGAGTTTTTACCGATTTTGCATGGCTATCGCCAAGGTCACTGGATTTTAACCGGATCGCCCCGTTTGAATCCGAATTTCTTCGCCGCGTTGCCTTTCGAGATCGCCAGCTCCAGGAAGCCGCTCGATCCCGGCACCGCCGCGTTTTTGCCTTCGTCCGCTTGCGAGTAGAAAGCGACCAGCGGAAAGACTTTGCCTTTTGCCTTGAGGACCAGACCGCCTTTGCGGATCTTTTGCGGCAGGGCTTCCAAATCGCGCGGAGTCACGTTGGTGATGGCGTTGCCGAAACGATCGATATGCACGATTTCGCCCGTCACCGCGCCTTTGGCCATGTACGGGACCGGGAAGGGCAGCTCGACGAAAGTGTCTTTCTTCCGGCCGAACGAGACCGGGGCCTTGCCCAGGCTTAGGTGGGCGGCTGCGGGAGCGAAAATATCACGACCATGAAAAGTGGTCGACGCGTCGGGCAGGCCGTACTCGGGATTTTCGATGGCGCGCAGTCGATACGAGGGGCCTTCGGCGATGGGTGGTTTGAGCGCCGCATGACGGGCCCCGCCGGTGCCGGGAGGGCCTCCTGACAGGGCATAGGCCAATACGCCGTTGTCGGGCCCCAGGAAATAATAGCCGTGGGCCTCGGCGAGCATGGCATCGCGCGGGCCGCCCACGCCGGGATCGATCACGGCCAGAAAAATGGTGCCGCGCGGGAAATACCGGTACGAAGTCAGCAGGGCGAAAGCGCCCGCCTTCACGTCCCCGGGAGGGATGTCGTGGCAAAGATCGATGACTTGGGCCTTGGGTGCGATGGAGGCGATCACGCCTTTCAAGGTTCCGACGAACCAATCGGACGATCCGAAATCGGTGAGTAGGGCGACGCAGGACATGCAAGGAAAGGTAATATCGTTTGCGAAATCGAAATGAACCGACCTCGCGAATCCGGGTTGCCGGGTTCGGGACGGGTCCACACCGCGTCCCATGGCGAAAAAAGATTTAATAATCAGGACTACTTCTTTAAATATTTGGCCGCGGTCGCCTTGTTCACGCCGTTGGGCGCCTCGGCCAGAAGCGCATCGTAGTACAAGGTGTCACCGGAAAGCAGGTATTCCCCGAATATTTCACTGCTTGGTCCGCCCTTTACCAGCCCGTCCTTAGCGGAGAATTCGGTTCCCACCCCGAAAAAAAACGGCACCTTGATTTTATTTTCGGCGAAGATGATGGTGTCGGGAATAAAGGGAGCGTTATCTATCCAAGTTCCCACCAAGCCAGCTTCAATGCGACCGGAGGTGGATTGCGAGCCGGTAGGGCTGGAACTGTCCGAGCAGGCGCACAGGGCGATGAGAGAGACCGAGATGGCGGCGAAAAATTGAATCTTCATGCGGAAGAACTCCTGAAATGGGTGATGTGCGGCAAGATTCCGGGTCTTGGA
>JADGQO010000057.1 GCA_017881725.1 Fibrobacteria bacterium | reverse complement strand
GTCCAAGTAATTCCATCCAGCGAAGTCAGGATGGCGCCGCCAACACCAACCGCCACCAGTTGCATGCCGGTCCAGGTGATGGAGTATAGGGTGCTTGTTGTTCCCGAGTTACGCGAGGTCCAAGTAACGCCATTCGGTGAGGACACGATGGTGCCGCTATCACCCACGGCTACGAGTTGCGCGCCGGTCCAGGTGACGGATTGCAGATGGCTTGTCGTTCCCGAACTGCGAGAGGTCCAGGTTATGCCGTCCGGCGAGGTCAGGATGGTGCCGACATGGCCCACCGCCACGAATTGCGTACCAGTCCAGGTGACTCCAACAAGGTAATTTCCTTGGGGCAAGGGATTTCGCCAAGTCCACTTGGATTGAGCATGCGCCAAAAAAGCAAACGAGCAAAGAATAAATACAAGATTTCGGAATATTCGCATAACTTACCCCCACCTCAATATAGAATGCGCGTGAAAATTGTACCGCTAATACTAAGGTGATACATCGGTAAATCGATCCCCATTTTCCAAGTCTTGGATCCGTTTCCCATCCCCAATACCGAAGCCTCATTCAGCAAAGGACACCATCCTCCCTTGCCCCCAGGGTATTGACCCAAATCAGTCCGGATACTCCGGCTGGAATATCCAGTCAGTCCGCACTTTCACCCTCGCCCTCGCCGGGGGCGGCGGCGAAAGTGATGACGCCACGCCTTTCCAGGTAACGCACAATGCGCTTACGGACCCGCTGCACGACGAACTCGATATCCGCTTGGGTGGGCTTCGGTGCAAGTTGGAAGAGAGACATGGGCTGTGCGGCATCCGGTGGCTCTGGGTTTTGGGGCAGTACGAACAAGCCGTCCAGGAACAAGGTGTGGAAGTGCGGGTTGAGGCGCAGGTCGAAGGTGATTGGGGAGAAGATGGAGGTCACATCTCGGACGTGTCATGTGGGTGCTCCGCATGGAACCTGAGGGTTTTCAGATAGCGAACCCTGCGCAGCGCCTACCGAGACAAGCCTACCGATGCGAAGCTCGGTAGGCGCCAGGGCCCGGACGGCCAAAGGCCGGGTCGATCCGCGCATCATCTGAATTTTACGGCGGCTACTCCAACCGGCTGAAGGATTTGGGATCGAATGCCTCGCGGACGCCTTCGCCCACGAAGGTGGCCAGCAGCAAGGTGATGAACAGCGCCATCACGGTGGAGATAGCGATCCACGGGGCTTGCAGGTTCTGCAAACCTTGCGTCAATAACTCACCCCAGGAAGGCGCGGGCGGGGGCAAACCGAACCCGAGAAAGTCCAGCGATGTCAGCGCGGAAATCCCACCGATCACCGTGAAGGGCAAAATGGTGATGACGGGCGTCAGCGCGTTGGGCAGAATTTCCTGAAAGAAAATACGCGCGGGCCTAAGACCCACGGCTCTGGCCGCTTTCACGTAGTTCAGGTTTTTCAGCCGGAAGAATTCGCCCCGCATATAATAGGACAAGCCTATCCATTCGAAAATGGCCATGACGAAAAGCAGCATGGAGAAATTGCTGCCGTAAATCGATCCCAATAAAATCACGACGTAAAGAAAAGGCAACGCGCTCCAAATTTCGATCAAGCGTTGCACGCCGATATCCACCCATCCACCCAAGTAGCCCTGGATGCCGCCGATGAGAATGCCCAGGATGCCGTCCGAAATCGCCAGGCATAGGCCGAACAACATGCTGATGCGGAAGCCGTAAATGAGCCGGGCCAGGACGTCGCGGGCGGTATTATCCGTTCCCAGCCAATGTTGCCGCGAGGGCGCATGGGGCGGGTTGCCGGCCATATCCAGATTGGCGCGCAGAGGCCCATAGGGAATAATCGGGAAAACCATTTTGCCGCCGGAGGCGATAAAGGCCGTGTCCTCGCGGAGCTTGCGATAATCCGGCTGTGTGCCGTAGGGGCCACCGAATTCCGTGCCGGGATGGAATTTGAAAATCGGAAAATACACATGGCCTTGGTAGGTCATGAATAAAGGTTTATCGTTAGCCACAAGTTCGCTGAAAAGCGAAACGCCGAAGGCCGCGGCCAGAATCAGGAAGGAATAATAGGCGCGCCGGATACGCTTGAATTTATGCAGGCGCTCGCGCGTGAGTTCGGAGAACAAATTCATTGCAACCGGATGCGCGGGTCCACGACCACGTAGAGGAAATCCGCGAAGAGGCGACCCAACAGGCCCATCACGCTGGACAGGAGGATGACGCCCAGGACCACGTTGTAGTCGCGGTTCAAGGCGGAGTTAAAAAAGAGCAAGCCCATGCCGTCGATGTCGAACACACGCTCGATCAAAACCGATCCCGCGAACATGAGGGTGAAGATTTCGCTCGCGCGCGTGGCGATGGGAACCAGGGCATTACGCAACGCATGCCGCCACACCGCCTGTTTAAGCGTGGCGCCCTTGACCAGGGCCGTGCGCATATAGTCCTTGCCCAACTCCTCCAGCAATGTGTTTTTCAT
This sequence comes from Fibrobacteria bacterium, assembly GCA_017881725.1. Taxonomy (GTDB): domain Bacteria; phylum Fibrobacterota; class Fibrobacteria; order UBA11236; family UBA11236; genus Chersky-265. The sequence goes on along the minus strand of JADGQO010000057.1, from coordinate 17,905 downwards.
CAGCATGGTCAGGAAGGCGAATTCGCTGATCATGTAGCAGAATAAGGGCAACACCATATGATGCAAAAAGTCGAGGAGCTTGCCCCAAACATCCAGCGACTCGAAGCTATCGGAAACCATGCCGGAAATGGGAAATAAATTCAGGTACGAACCGCCGCCGAGCAGCACGATGAGGACGATGCCCAGCGCATAGCCGGGCATGACATAGCCGGTGAAGATGAGCCCGGAACTTACGGTGTCGAAAGTGGAGTTGTGCCGCATGGCCTTGGCCATGCCCAAGGGAACGCAAACCAAATACGAAATCAAAAAGGAGGTGAATCCGAAGAACAAGGAAATGGGCATCTTGGAGAGGATGACCTTGAGCACGGGCTGCTGGTAGGTGTAGGACTTCCCGAGATCGCCGCGGCATACGTTGGCGACCCACAGGCCATAGCGCACATAGCGGGGTTTATCGAATCCGAAATACGCCTTGATGTTGGCGACTTCTTCCGGCGAGATGGTACGAGTGCTCATGCCCTTGGCCGCGCCCACCTGGCGCATGCGGGAAATGGCCTCTTCCACCGGGCCGCCGGGGACGAATTCCGTGAGCAGGAAACATACCAGGGAAATGCCGATCAAAGTCGGAACCATCAGGAGCAAGCGCCGTATGATATAACTTTTCATCGCGCCGGAATTCCACTACTCGCGATAATGGACATCGCCCGTATCCACGGGCAAGGATTTGCCCTCCGCCATGGCCTCCTTGAGCGCCTTTTCCTTGGCCGGATCCACCCACCAATAGGCGGGAATGCAGTCCTCGCGATCGAACTTGTCGAACACATAGGTGGGCGTGCCGAACTTGGCCCAATAGAGAATGCGGTTGTGATCCGCTTGCCAGAGTAAGACGTTGGGGATGATGGCGTTCAGACGATCGTCGATGCGCGCCAGGATCTCATTGCGCTTGTTCAAATCCATCTCGGTTTTCTGCGCGTCGATGAGGCTGTCGACCAGCTTGTCCTTCACGCCGGGATAATTGTTGGACGCTTCCTCGTCGGCCGTGTTGGACCGCCATTGCGGCTCCGGATCGCGCAGACGTCCACCGCCCCAGGCGGCCCAATGCATGTCGAACTCGAATTTGGACATGCGCTTGGACAGGGTCGAATACGAAACCTGTTCGATCTTCCCGATGATGCCCACGGCCTTCAAATCCTCGATGTAGACATTGAGATGGCGGATGTCCGGATTCTCGGTAGGGAATGTGATTTCGAAGCGCAGGCCATCCTTGGCCAAGACTCCGTCGGAGCCGGGTTTCCAGCCGGCTTGGGAAAGCAACTCGCGCGCGCGTTTGGGATCGTATGGCCGCAGGGGAAAATGCGGGTTCAGGTTATCCGGGAACAAATCCGGATAATAAGAGTTGAGCAGGAAATATTCGTTGAACATCAGTTTTTCGTTCATGAGCGGACGGTTGATCAACAGGCACAGGGCCTCGCGCACGCGGGCGTCCTGGAACAAGGGCCGGCGCAGGTTGATGGCGAAGCCTTGGAATCCCATGGGTTCCTTGTTGAACACGCGGTGCTTGGCGACCCAACCTTTTTTGATTTGATCGAGATCGGTTTTCTGCGCCCAGATCAGGGAGGTGTAAATGGGATAGGCGTCGATATCGCCTTTCTTGAAGGCTTCCAGGGTTTTGTCGCGATCCTCCATGAAGCGGTATTTGATGAAATCGAAATTGTATTTGTGCTGGTTGTAACGCTTGGCCCGGCCCCACCAATCGGCCCGGCGTTCCAGCGTGAGCGAACGTTCCATTTTCACTTCGGACACCTTGTAGGGACCGGAGACCGCGGGGAACTCGAAGTTCTGCTGGTTGAAATCCACGTTGGCCCAGAGGTGTTTGGGGAAAGCCACCATATTGGCCGCCTCCCAGAAATTGTTCCAATGGATTTCGTGGGCCGTGACCTCCAAGGTGAGGCTGTCCTTCACCACCGGTCGATCGAAGCGTTTGAGTCCGACGCGCATGGGTGAAGTCAAGTTTTTGGGATTCATGATCACGTCGTAATAGAATTGCACGTCTTCGGCTCGCACGGGATGGCCGTCGCTGAAGCGCGCCCGGGGATCGATATGGAAGGTGAAGACTTTCTTGTCCGCGGAAACCGTCCAGGACTCCGCCAGGATGCCCACTTCGCGGTTCTCGGTGGGATGCAGGATGACGAGCGATTCGAAGAGCAGGCCGGCGATTTCGCTGGTCAAGCTCGTGGGTTGCAGCCAGTAGTTGAGTGACTTGGGAAAGCCGCTTCCCCAGGTGTTGAACGTACCGCCCTTCACGGCCTGGGAGCTGGCTATCGGATCGGATTCTCCGGCCGTATCGACGGCCACGGGCTTGTCCTCAATCGCGCGCGCTCCGCCAGCATCCTTTTTCTGGCAGCCCACGCCGCACACTAAAAGGAAAGCCAATGCCGAAGCCAGTCCCAGTCCCAGAGCCAACGCCGACCGAACCATCACCCGCCGTTTGATCATCCAACCCGCCTTCCGCAACGTCCCGTGGAAATCATTCATGCATTCGTGCATCCATGCCTTCATGCCCGCAGCCCAGCGCGCTTCCGAATAGGCACTAAGCTGCGCTAAAACTAGCAGCTACCCGCAGGGGTTCCAAGCATGATTGATGGCGAATTGTTAGCTTGTCAGCCGGCATGTCGCAAGCCCCACGTAACACCCGTGTCTCGGTCCCGCGCGGGCGGTCGCTATGGACCCGAGAAGCCCGTGCATCCCGGGAAACCGCCGTGTCCTCCCTGCTTACGGCCCTGTGCGCCGCACTCGCGGATTACGCGCCGGTTGCCGTGTTGGGCACGACGCTGCTCCTCTGCATCGGCTGCACGCCATCGCGCAAGCATCTGGGCAACGTGTTCCGCGCGCCTTTGGGCTCCAACTTGAAAACCCTGGATCCGGCCCAAGCGTCGGATCAATATTCCAACCAATGCCAATTCCAGGTTTACGAAACCTTGTTCGAATACAAATACCTGTCGCGGCCCTACGACATCCAGCCTTGCCTGGCGGCGCGGCCTCCGGAAATTTCTCCGGACGGGAAAACCTATGTCATCCACATGCGGCCGGGCGTCGAGTTCCAAGACGATGTTTGCTTTCCGGGAGGCAAGGGCCGCCTAGTGACGGCGCGGGATTTCGTATACAGCATCAAGCGCATGTGCGACGTGCGCGTGAAGACCTTCGGCTGGTGGATTTTTGATGGCAAGGTGGTGGGGCTGGACGAGTTTCGAAAAAAAAGCGAGGCCCTGCCGCCGTATCCGGAGCAATGGCATCCGGCATTATATGATGAAGACCTTCCCGGCTTGCGCGCGTTGGACGACTCCACGGTGCAAATCATGCTGATCCAACCGTATCCGTATTTCAAGGACATCCTGGCCATGCCGTACGCGGCGATTATTCCGCATGAAGCCGTGGAATATTATGGCGAGGAATTTCTGAACCATGCGGTGGGCACCGGGCCATACAAGCTGACCGAATGGCGGCATGGGCTGCGCTTGGTATTCGATCGGAACCCGAAATACCACCATGGTTTTTATCCCACCGAAGGGGCCGCCTCCGATTCCGCCGCCGGGCTTTTGGCCGACGCCGGCAAGCCCTTGCCTTTCATCGACCGCATCGTGTTCACCATTTTCGAGGAGACCCAGCCAATGTGGCTGAATTTCCTGCGCGGTAATCTGGATCGATCCACCATCCCCAAGGACAATTACGGCGATGCCGTGCTGCCCTCGAAATCCCTGCGTTCGGAATACGAATCCAAAGGCATTGAATTGGTGCAGGCCAAGGATTTGGACGTGTTCTACGTCTGCTTCAATTTGGAAGACCCGATTCTCGGCAAGCATAAAATGCTACGCCAGGCCATGTCCCTGGCTTACGACGCGAAGCAGGTGATCGAATTGTTCGCCAACGGGCGCGGCATAACGGCGCAAAGCCCCATCCCTCCCGGCCTGTTCGGATACGATTCGACCTTCGCCGGCCCTTATGGCCATTACGATTTGGAAGCGGCCAAAGCCTTGTTGTCCAAAGCCGGATTTCCCGGCGGCCAAGGTTTGCCGGAGTTCGAATTCCTCACAATGACGGGCAGCGATTTGCGGCAACAGGGTGAGCATTTCGCGCAATGCATGGCGCGCATCGGCATCAAGATCAAGGTGTCGATTTTCACCTGGCCGGAATATTTGGATCGATTGAAGCGCAAGCAAACCCAAATCATGCGCGCGGCTTGGTCGGCGGATTATCCCGATCCGGAAAACTTCCTGCAACTTCTCTACGGGCCCAACGCCTCGCCGGGCGAGAACAACGCGAATTATCGCAACCCCGAATACGACTCCCTGTACCGCGTCATGGCCGTCATCCCGGATTCTCCGGAACGCCTGAAGGTGGTCCGCCGGATGCAGGAGTTGCTCGCGGAGGATTGCCCGTGGATCTATTCCTACCATCGCATCAACGAAACCTTGCGCTACCAATGGCTGAAAAACCATGTGCCCCACGCGGTGTTGGACGCGCCCATCAAATATTACCGCATCGACGCCGAAGCGCGGCGCGGCTATCTGGGCGGTTGAAAATGGGCTCACGCGCGATGTTGAAACTAATGGATCGGATGGCTCGGAATAATCGGACATCGCGGCCATGATCGCCTACGTAACACGCCGGTTACTCCATGCGATTCCCGTCTTGCTTGGTATTTCCATTTTGGTATTCATGCTGTTCCACGTGGTGGGGGGTAATCCCGTCTACCGCATGCTGGGCAAAAACGCCGACGCCGAGGAAATCGCGCGCATGACGCATCAATTGGGACTGGACCGTCCGGTGTGGGCGCAATACCTGCATTATCTCGCAAGCCTGGCGCATGGGGACTTTGGCCGATCCTGGGAAACCAAGCAGCGCATTTCCACCATGCTGGCGGAGGGATTCTGGCCTTCCCTATCGCTGGCCGTGCCGTCGTTTATGATCGCTTCGGTGCTGGCCGTTTTGATTTCCATGCTGGCCGTGCTGTATCGCTATCGCAAGGCCGACCGCATCCTGGTGGTCCTCTCCGTGCTGGGCATGAGCCTGTCCATCCTGGCCTTCATCATCGGGGCGCAATTCCTGTTGGCCTACCGCTACGACCTCTTCCCCATTTCCGGCTACGAGAACGGTTTTCGCGGTTTACCCTATCTGGCCTTACCCATGCTGATTTGGGTGGCCAATCAATTGGGCGGCGACGTCCGTTATTACCGCAGCGTCCTCCTGGAGGAAATCAACCGCGAATATGTCGTCACCGCGCGGGCCCGGGGCCTGTCCAAGGGCCAGGCAATGTACCGCCACGTACTTCCCAACGCGCTTATCCCCATCATCACGCGCCTAGTCATGGGCATCCCGCTCCTGTTCACGGGGAGTTTGCTGCTGGAGAATTTCTTTGGTATTCCCGGCCTGGGTAACATGAGCGTTAACGCCTTGAACGCATCGGATTTTCCCGTCATCGAAGCCATGACCTTGTTCGGATCGGCCTTGTACATTGCGGCCAACATCATCGGCGACGTGCTGTATGCCGTCTTCGATCCGCGGGTGAAACTGTCATGAGCGCCGCTTCCAATATCCCCTTAGAGGGTGCCGAGCCCCTGGCGGCGGCCGGTCCCCGGACAGGCACTACCGAGCCCCGCTCCCCTCGGAGAAGTTCCTGGGGCAAACTTCTGCGCGACAAAAGCGCCATGGCGGCATTGGCTGTTATTCTGGTTTACGTAGTCGTCGCCCTGTTGGCCATGAGCCATCTCATCGCGCGGCATTACCAGGAAGCCCTGGGAACAGCTTATGTCCCGCCGAGTAGGCAATTTCTCTTGGGGACCGACCTCCTGGGCCGCAGCGTATTGCAACGCGTGGTTCACGGCACGCGCATCGCCTTGGCCGTGGGTTTCGTCTCCACGGGCATCGCCATTCCCATCGGAGTTTTGTTCGGATTGCTTTCCGGTTTTTACCGCAAGCGCGTGGACGGGTTCATCGTATGGTTTTATACCACGGTCGATTCCATCCCTTACATCCTGCTGGTGTTGGCCTTGGCTTTGGTGATGGGCAAAGGCCTGGTGGCCGTGTGCATCGCTCTCGGTATCACCTCGTGGGTAGGCGCCTGCCGCGTGGTGCGCGGCGAAGTCATCAAGCAGAAAGAATTGGAATACGTGCAGGCGGCGCGGGCCATGGGTGCGGGCGGTGGACGCATCCTGTTCCGCCATATATTGCCGAACGTGATGCATCTGGTTTTGATCCAGGCGTCGCTCGTCTTCGTGGACGCGGTCAAGAGCGAGGTGATTCTTTCGTATCTCGGCGTGGGCGTGCAGGGAGAGCCAAGCTGGGGCGTGATGATCGACGATGCGCGCATCGAGCTCATCGGCCGAGGCGCTTGGTGGCAATTCGTTTCGGCTACCACGGCCATGTTCGTTTTACTATTGGCCTTCAACGTGTTCAACGATGCGTTGCGCGACGCATTGGATCCTAAGTTCAAAACAAAATGAAAGACTGCGGAACGATCGGCGTATCCCTTTCGTCATCCGAATTGTAATTACGGGCGCCTTCTTTAATGATGGTCTGGACCATCACGCGGATATTGTCGACGGCGGGATCGGAACGCTCATCGTCACCGGATTTTTTTCCGAAAGGAATTTGACGCGTTTTCTTCTGGTTCGAAAGCCTGGCCCAACCGGAATAGCGCGAGGGATTTCCGTTGCCCTGGACGTAATCATCCAAGCGGACTCCCAGCCAACAGTTGGCCTTGGCGCTGTCTTCCGTAATCGGGATTTTCTTTTTTTCGCATTGGAAGACGATTTCCTTGCGGAGCTCGGCGGCCAAGCGACCCTGGCCCCATCCCTGCGAAGCCAAAAGGGAATCGGCCGAATCCGGCAGCGAGGGTTTTTCCACAAACAACAAGCTATGGCTGTTCATCGAGGGATCGTCTTTGGTCAATTTTTCCGGTCGCGCCTGCACGGCTGCGCAGCCGCATAACCAGGCCAGGGAAAAGGCGGCAAGTCCCGCCACCATGGCCCGCGCGACGAGCGACCGCGAATACGAATGGGAAAAGACGTGGATGTGATTGGGTTGAGTCGAGAGATTCGTGTTGTTCAAAGTCCGTAGGCCTCGCGCATGCGGATCAATTGTTGATCCAAGGGAATGTCGATGGGCAATACCAAGGAAGTTTCCGGTTCTTCAAGAATTTCCATTTGGCTGGCGAGCAACCCCGCTCCGAAAAAATGTCCGACGCGATTCTGCAAGCGGGTTTCCAGGATGCCGTAATCGCCTTTCAAGTAAACCAAAGCGGCGTCTGGCAAACCTTCCAGGACCAGGTCCCGATAGGCTTGCTTTAACAGCGAGCTGGCCAAAATACATTGGCCACCGCGCCCGATGACGCCATGGACCAAGTTGCGCAGCGACTTGAGCCAAGGTTCCCTGTCCTCATCGGTCAAGGAAACGCCTTCGGCCATTTTGCCCAAGTTGTTCTTGGATTGGAATTCGTCGCCGTCATAAAACGGCCAGCGCAATTTTTCCGCCAACAATTTTCCCAAGGTGGTTTTGCCGCTTCCCGCCGGTCCCATCAATACGATTGCTCGAGGCGTAGGCACGGGGCAAATATAAATTTCCAAGCCGGAAAGCGGCGGAAAACTATGGCAGTGCCTCCCAAGAATCCAAATCCAGCGTGCCGGAAACCGATTGGATTCGCAACATTCCCGTTCCGGAGGAAAAAGACACGGAATCTTGAGCCGATGCGCTCCATGGGGCCGTGGCGGGCAAATCCAATTGCGCCTGCGGACCGCCGGCTTCGCTGACGCTGATCTTCGCCCCGGCGGACGATCGGTATCGGAGCACCACCGCGCCTTTCCCCACTTTCGCCGAGACGCGATACTCCGTCCAGCCGCCCGGCGCCAGGGTAACGCCGAAATTACCCGCAGCGGAATCTATCGTCAGATCCGTCGCCGCCGAGCTACCCAAATAGGCTTCCGCTTCCACTTTCCCAGGCAAGGCGTAGGGCGCATAGGCGTTGATGTCGGCCAGGGTCGACATCACCTCTTCATGGTAAGCGGTCCAATTGTTCGCCGCCTTGGGGATGTCCAGAAAATCGAAAGTGATATTCGACGCGAGGGAAATTTTGAGGTCGGGCGTCACCTTGCTTTGGTCCGCCGTGGACCAACAGGCGCGGTTGAACAGGTAAGCCACCGCAGCCACGTCGCCCATAGGCATGCCGGTTTTTCCCGTCAAAAGGACTGCGCGCACTTTGACTCCCAGGCGCGATTGCGGGATGGCCGCCAGGCGGGAGGTATCGACCGATCCGCCCCACGAATAATTCCCGCCCCATTGGACAAACCGGCATTTGCGGGCCACCAGGTAGTCGGAAGCCGTGTCGTAAGTTTGGGCCGTGTAAGAATACATTCCCGCGACGACCATGCGCGCGGCAATGGAGGGATCGGTCAAATAGGCTTGGGCCACCGTGGTGAGCGGACCGCCTACCACGATCAGGAGCGGCTTTTCCGGCGTGGCCTTGCGGGCCTCGGCGACGATCAGATCGCTGCCTTCGCTGCGCGTGGAAACGATATCCTCGATGCGGCCGGAGGCCGGCATCAACAAGCGTTCGGTGGCTCCGGCAACGGGATCGGGAATATGCCCCAGACCGGCCAGATGCGCGTCCCGCACCACTCCCTGGCACGCGACGAGTTGCGCCGGAACGGTATTCCGGATCGGCTTTACCATTTCGGAGGTCACGATATTTCCCCGTAAGTTCACTTCACCCAGGCTGGCCTTGGTCCAGAGGTAACCCGGCTCGATTCCGTCCCCCCAAAACTCATTGTCGAGGATGATGGGATTTCCCTTGTCCATGCCGTCTATTTTCAGCCCGACGCTGTCCACGCTATAGGCAAGCTTCGCCTCTTTTATCAACGCGACCGCATCCAACGGGGTTGGTTTCCCCGTAACCACGGTGATACCCCGGAGGATGGCCTCGCGGCGGAACGGCTCCGTGCTGCTGAAGCGCAAGTCGTAATTTCCCGGCGGCAAATTGCCGATTAAGAACGCCCCGGTGGGATCGGCGATGACCAGGCGCTCCATGCCGTAAACCTGGACGAATCGGGACAAACGCATTTCGCTGTCGGGCGCGAAGGTCCCGGCGATGCTGCCGCGGGCGAGCAAGGTCGCCTTCGGCAAAACCAAGGTCTGGCTGTCCCGGTCGATTTTGAAGTCCTGGATGAATCCGCCGGACTCGCTGCCGGATCCTTCCAAGCGATAGGCGCCTGGCGGGAGTTTGGACAATTGAAACCGCCCCTGCGCATCCGTGATGGTCTCTTGGCGCGGCAAGGAATCGTCGGGCGTCACCGGATCGGTGAGATAATCCGCCGGACGTAGCGCCACGCGGGCGCCCACGGCCGGAGAGCCGTCGGTATTCACGGCGCGGCCGGCCACTTCTACCTTGGATTCCGTTTCGGTTCCCCCGCCTTTTCCCGCCAAGAAATCGCACCCGATTAAGCAGGTAAAAATCGTCGAGAGGTGAAGGATCTTGCGGAAAGTTCCACTCATTCGGAATCCGCCTTTCCATTGGTTGCGCGCGGATTTTTGCCGGCTGGGACGATGGTGGAAGGATTCAATCTTGCCGACTTCGGACGCGGGTTTGTAAGCCGCGGGTCCGCGAGGCGCGGGGGCATAAGCGGCCGCGTGTTCGGACGCGGCGGAAGCGTCGTCAGGGGAAAGACGTGAAAATTCATCTGGTAAACGCGATCGACGTCTTCCGAGTTTTCGGCCATTTCCAAAAGCTTTTTACGGAAGTTCCGCAGCTCTTCGATCATATCGTCATAGGTGGGACCGGAAACGCTCAGGGTCAGCGTGGAGAAGTTGCGCGTGCCCGGGGGCAATCGATCCATTGCGTACTTGGCCAAATCCATGGCCTGCACTTGGAACGCGTCGATCAGGGCCTTGCTGATTTCATCCCCGGCGGAAATGACCGAATCGGTCCGGGCATACACGCCATCGGCGCCTTTTAAGATGAGACCCAAGGTTTCCAGCACTTCAATGGCCTTCTTGGCTTCGGAAACGGAAATTTGCGGATTCACCATGGCGGCCAAGGCGCGGAAGTCGCCCCGGAAAGGCTTCAGGGCGATCAATTCGCGGACTGCCGTGTAGTACCATTTTTCAAAATACTCCCATTGATGACCTGCGACCTTGGCAATTCGCGATCCGCGCAGCGCCAGCAATCGTTCGAGATAATCTTTTTTCTCGCCGCCGGTCGTGGCCTTGTTGAACAGGACTAGGATCTCAAAATACGCCTTCTCCTTGCGATTGAGATGGAACAATTCCGCGAACTTCAACACTAGTTTAAGGGAGATATCCTTCTTGCCCTTCAAGACATTGGTGAAAAATCCCGGCGAAGAAAACCCCACCTTCGAGGCGATAAAGCGATAGGAGAATTTCGAGTTTTCCTGACGCCGCGCGTTGTAGGCGTCCTGCAGAAAAAGACGGTAATCGGTGTATTCAAAAATGTTTACCACATACGCTCCCGGATACCCACAAGCTACCCGCTGGAAATCCCCTTAACCCATGGAAAAGCTCCGTTTTGTTAAGAAAACCGTTTACCTACAGAAAACTTAATTTTCCATTCTCAACCCGGTGATAAATCAATGGAAAAGCGCCGGGGCCGCATGGTCCACATAGGCCAGAGCACCGAAGGCGACGGCGTTGAAAACGGCATGGCAAGCCATCCCACTAGCCAGGCCTCCCGACCATCGTCTCAAAAGACCCAAGGACATGCCGAAGAGCAGGAAAAACAAAGCATGGGATTTATCCATATGCATGGCTGAAAACGCCGCTCCTTGCAAAAGATTGGCCGCGCCGAATCCGATATGCCTTTCGCAAGACTCGAGGATCACGCCGCGGAAAAATATTTCTTCGTATGCCGGCCCCATCATCACCACGACGACGAACAATGCCGGCCATCCGTAGGTGCCGGCCATGGCCAGCATTTCCCGGGTTTGGGCCGCCAGGTCGCCGGGCCAGGGAAAGGCCGACCCCAGGGAGAGCATGCGCAGGACTCCCGCCGCGACGACGGCCGAGATTAGGGTGCGTTTCCAAGACCAGTCGCCGCGCAAACGATTCCATCCACCGCGCCGCAACATGAAAATACCCAGGACGGTCATGCTGAGCGCATAGGCCAGGAACAGCCGGGCCGTTTCGACCGGATCGGGAAAATACGCGAATCCGCCGGTAGCGCTCGCGGCCCAGGCTCCGGATTTCGGTACCGCCTGGAAAACGTCCTCGATCTCCGCATAGTCAAGCGCCATCAGCAGGATGAGTTGCAAGGCCAAGTACCACCCGAGCAACGCCCACAGCCGGGTGAAACCCCAAACCCCAGGTAACGGCTGTGTTACCGTAACGGACTGATTACGGGACTTTAGCAACAACCCCGCGTAATGCACCGGTCCGATCACGGTTGCGGGCGCCAAAAATCCGGCCATCAGCAATCCCAGCAAAGCCAGGATGCCCAAGGCGTCGCGGCCGCGCCAGGGCAATTTGGGATGGGAAAGGAAAAGGCGCAACCGATTCCTCCCTAAAGGATCGGCCGCAAAGCCCTCGTCGCGCAGGCGCGTGTAGGCCACCAGGGCCGAATCCGCCCGGCCGTGTCGCGCTTGATAGGCGAACAAGAATTTTAATCCGTCCCGCCGGGTTCCCGGTTCGGCCGCCGCTTTGCGGTACATGGTCAAGGCGTCCTCGCCCTTTCCGGATTTTTCGAGCGCCTCACCGTGGCTTAAGGGATCGCTCCACCCGTTGGGTTTCGCCCGGGCGTAGGCAAAGATCCGCGCGGCGTCGCGGGCATGCCCCAGCCGCAGCAAGGCCTCGGCTTTCTGATTCAGCGACCAAGCCGCTTGGGACGAGTCCGCCCGTTCCAACAACGCCGCCACGGCGGCCTCGCGATGGCCGTCCTTTTCCTCGATTTCCGCGATGAGCAACGACAGGTCGGTGGTATCGCCGCGCAGGGACGCCATGCGCGCGTAAGCCAATGCCTTGAAAGAACTGTCGACCTGATGGTAAGCCTGGGCCAGACGCGCGTAAAGCGGGCCCGGATCCTGGCCGCTGGATGCGCCGCCGGAGGGACCGCCGGGAAGACCATGCGGATCCAATCCCGCCATCGAGCGGTGGATGAACGCGATGGCGCTGTCGCCGTTTAGGAAACCGGCCCGGTACGCTACCGCCTTGGGAAGGCCGGGAAAATGGGCCGTCAAGGTGTCCAAGCAAGCCTGAAAATCCGTGCCGTCGGTTTCGTCGTCCTGGTTCGATCCGCGGATGAACTCACATTTTTCGATTTGGGCTTCCGACGAACCGGTATGCAGCGCCAGATACCGATCATATCGGCCGATATATTCCGCATAGGCATTCTCATCGGAAGCGGCCCACTCGTCCAAATAGGTTTGGTGGCTGTTCTCCTGTGCCGGAAAAACGACGGAGGTTTCACTTCGGGACGAGGCAGCCCTGGATTTTTGGATTTGACTCTTTCCATGCGATCCGGCATTCACCACGCACGCCATCACCAGAGCGAGTGCAGGGAGGTTCAGGCATGCGGGTCGGCGAAACAAAAGCAGCAAGGTTGCAATACCAATACTAAAGCGAAGTTGCGGAGTCGGACCCATGGAAGCAAATGTACCTATTGCGCCCGATAAGTTAGATTTTGACGCCATGCCGTTACTGGAAGTTCGCGATTTGAAAATCCATTTCCGGACGCCGGAGGGAACGGTCCCGGCGGTAGACGGAATCAGTTTTTCATTGGAGCCGGGCGAGGCGCTGGCCTTGGTGGGTGAAAGCGGCAGCGGCAAAAGCGTCACCTCCCTTTCCATCCTCGGATTGATTTCACCGCCGGGTTTCCATGCGGGCGGCAGCGTGCGCTTCCGCGACCGCGATTTGAGCGCGGCTTCGGAAAGCGAATGGTTACGACTGCGCGGGAAGGAAATGGCGCTGGTATTCCAAGATCCCATGCATGCTTTGAATCCGGTCCTCAAATGCGGGAAGCAGGTCGAAGAAGGGTTGCGCTTGCACCTGGGACTCGGTTCGCGACAAGCCCGGGCGCGGGCGCTGGAATTGTTCAGAGAGGTGGGAATACCGGACCCGGAACGACGCCTCGATGAATATCCGCATCAGATGTCGGGCGGCATGCGCCAACGCGTCATGATCGCCTCCGCCCTGGCCTGCGGGCCCTCGCTGTTGATCGCGGACGAACCAACCACGGCGCTGGACGTGACCGTGCAGGCCCAAATTCTGGAATTGCTCCTGCGCGAACGCGACGCCCGGAAAATGGGGCTGCTATTGGTCACCCATGATTTGAGCGTGGTGGCCGAAACCGCTGACCGAGTGGCGGTCATGTACGCGGGGAAAATCGTGGAACTGGCTCCGGTGGAAGATCTCTTCGCCCGCCCTCGTCATCCTTATACGCGCGCGCTCCTGGACTCCATTCCCGATCTGGAGATGGACACACGGGACAAGCCCGGGCGGGAAAATCCCTTTGATGGAAATCCCTTGGCGGGAAAGTCAGACGACGCCGTTCCACGCCCTCGCCGACGACTGGAAGGGAACGTTCCCGATCCGCATCGGTTTCCCTCGGGATGTCGGTTTCATCCCCGTTGCCCGAGAGCCACAGGACTATGCGCCGCCGCCGAACCCGCCTTTGACGGCCGCGCAGCGTGCTATCATCCCTTGGAATACGCGGCTTGAACTCCTTACCGGGCACGCCGCTTCTCAGCGCGTCCAATTTGCGAACCTGGTTTCCCTTGCGCGCGGGTTTCTGGCAAAGGGCGGCCGGAGCCGTGAAGGCCCTGGATGGTTTTAACTTGGACATCTCCGCTGGCGAAACCGTGGGCTTGGTCGGCGAAAGCGGTTGCGGCAAATCCACTGCGGGACGCACGCTGTTGCGCCTCATCGAACCGACGGACGGAAGTCTGACCTGGCATGGCGAAGACTTATTGCGCATGTCTCCCAAGGCGTTGAGAGCGTTCCGTAAACGGGCCCAAATCGTATTCCAGGACCCCTACAGTTCCCTGAACCCACGCATGGACATCGGTTCCATCCTCGCCGAACCCATGCGCATCCATGGGCTACATCGCGGATCCGAACAAGACCGGACAAGAATGCTTTTGGAATCCGTCGGGCTGTTGCCGGAGTATGCTGCGCGTTACCCCCATGAATTTTCCGGCGGGCAACGGCAACGCGTAGCCATCGCCCGGGCCCTGGCCACGGAGCCGGAATTCATCGTGGCGGACGAACCCGTCTCATCCCTGGACGTTTCCATCCAGGCGCAAATCCTCGATCTGCTTTTGGGATTGAAGGAGCGCCTCGGGTTGACCTATCTCTTCATTTCCCATGACCTCGGGGTGATTCGGCTGATTTCCGATCGCGTCGCCGTCATGTATCTGGGGCGAATCGTGGAAATCGCGCGCCGCGAAGAATTGTTCCGAGCGCCCTTGCATCCCTACACCCAGGCGCTGTTCGCTGCCATCCCCAAACCCATCCCGGGTAAAAAACGATTCCGCGCGACTGCGACGGGCGAAGTACCGAGCCCGGCCAATCCTCCTGCGGGCTGCCATTTTCATACGCGTTGTCCGCTGGCCTTCGATCGGTGCCGCAAGGAATATCCGCCGATGACGGGAGGTGAATCCCATCGCGTCGCCTGCTGGCTGCATCCCGAGTAGGGCCTGTTAAGAAATAAGTGGAGCAAAGGAGCCCCCAGATGTGGGCCAGATGGGTTCGATCGGATTGAGCAAAACATGAGGAATAGCACCGCTATTTCGATGGTTTTGCGATTGACGATCGGGCCGCTCCGGCCCGCCGGGCCCAGATGGCCTGCAGATGGGTGGCGAACTGATTCAGTTATTTCTTAACAGGCCCTTAGGGGGCGATGTTCAACGGCACTGAGCGGACCATTCCGGCGGATTCCAGGCGGCAAGTATACATTCCTGTGGGAAGCGGTTTTCCCCGCTCGCCGCGCCCGTCATAGGGGAAGGCGTGATCTCCGGCCGACAATTCCCCATTGAATACCGTGCGGCGCTTGGCGCCATGGTCATCGACGATTTCCAAAGTCACCGAAGTGGACTCCGGCAGTCCCAACCGGAATATCGTGAAGGTATGCCCCGCCGCCCGCGTGACCGCAGCCTTGAGGGTCAAATCCGACTGGATGGATTTAGGTGGAGTTGCGGGAGGTTCACCCTCACCGGATAAAGGATTGGAGCGGGGTGCCGCCGCAGCCTCGCCGCTGGTCGGTTTGGGATTCACCGCGTCACTGTCCTTGCCGGTCAAGGTCGTCGTAGCCGCCGTTCCGATTCCGTTGGGGGCGATGGCCGTGTCGGCCTTTGCTACGCTTGTCGCATCACACGAGTCATCGTCTAAGGAATCGGCCGACGCCGTGGCGTCCTGTACATTTACACGCAAGGGATCCTGCCCAGCGGGCACGGACTCCAGCCCAGCACGCAAGGAATTCTGTACAACCGACAAGGAATCCGGAGCGCGGTTCTCCGCAGCGAATGCCGTGGTCGCTATGCATACCATGATCGCGCCGAAACACGCACAGCCTAGGAGTGGGCCTGTAAAAAAATTTGCTGCGATTCGGTTTTGCATCCCACAGCAGTATATGGGGTGGATGCATGCGACTACAAGGCCCTATCCATCGAGGCAAACGGTTTTGGGAAACTTTTATTTATACAAGCGAATCAATGTAAAACGGGCGGCACATCGCAAAGCCGTCCTGGGGTCCTTAACGTTATGTGGGGAGTTTGAATTTGGGTTTCGATGGACCGCTTCGGTTCCGACCCCGAGGGGATTTTTCGTAAGTCGGACTAGGGCCGGGATGATTGCAACACTAGGGTCGCCTGGCGCACGCGCCTTTCGAAATCCGTCACCGTGCGTCCGTCCACGCGATAGGCCGTGGGCCATTTTCCGGAACCCAGCGCCGAGGTCGGAGTCGACGGCGGTTCGCGCAGTGAGGCCGGCAGCGGGCCGTTGGTCTTCAGGACGAAATGGTGCGCCGACCAGGGAGGTAACGTGTAGGTGAACGTATTCCCGCCCCAGGATGCCGAGAAAATCCGCGTTGGCTAGGCCGCCGGTGACATACTCCGCTTCGCCGTAATTGAATTCTGTGAAGGACAACTTGGTGCCCGGATAATATTTGTTGATGGACGTGAATACGTGCGGAAGCAGCAGGAGCGGGCCTTGCCCGGTACCAGGCCTCCGCCCAAATAATCGTCGCTGTGGTTGTAATAGTCCGTTCCGGCGTTGGAAGCGTTGTTCTCCCAATTATACCCGGTCAATCGGTTTCCACCCGACCGCTGGTAGGTAATGCCGTCTTCGGGGGATTTCGGGAGTCACTCCCAAATTAGGGGCGCTACAACAATTTTCCGCGCAGCATGAGGAGGGCAATATTGAAGTAAATCACGATGCCCGTCACATCGATGAAGGTGGCTACGAACGGCGCCGAGGAAGCGGCGGGATCGGCCCCGAGGCGTTTAAGCAGGAGCGGAAAGAGCGCTCCGATTAAAGTGCCCCACGCCACCACGCCGATCAGGGAAAAGAAAATGGTCATGGCCACGAGGAACCAATGGCCCCCATAAATGCCCGAGAATTGGGACCAGATGGTGATGCGCAACAGGCCGATAATGCCGAGTACGCAACCCAGGATGAGGCCGGACATCAGCTCACGCCGGAACACCCTGGGCCAATCCTTGAAGTGCACTTCCCCCAGCGCGATGGCGCGGATCACCAGGCTGGCGGCCTGCGATCCGGAATTGCCGCCGCTGGAAATGATGAGCGGAATGAACAACGCCAGTACCACGGCCTTGGAAATCTCGTCCTGAAAAAAGCCCATCGCCGTCGCCGTCAACATTTCGCTGATGAACAGGATCACCAGCCAGCCCGCGCGCTTCCGGACCATGTAGGGCAAAGGTGAAGTCAGATACGGTTCCGTCAGGGCCGCGACGCCGCCCAATTTGTGGATGTCCTCCGTGGTTTCCCTTTCCGCCAGTTCCAGGATGTCGTCGATGGTCACGATACCGAGCAGGAAGCCTTCCGCGTCGACGACGGGCAAGGCCGTGCGCGTGGAATATTTCTTGAAGGCCTGGATCGCATCGACCTCCGGCCGATCGGCGCCGAGCGCGATGAACTGCCGGTCCATGATGTCCAGCACCACGCGGTCCAACGGGGAGAGGAGCAAATCGCGGATTCCCAACTCGTCCACCAGGCGGCCCTTGTCGTCCACGACGTACATGTCGTTCAAGGTTTCCTTGTCCTCGCCGTTGCGGCGGATGAAATCCAAAACCCGCTCCACGGTCCAATCCTGCTTAATGGCCAGGTAATCGGGAGTCATCAAACGGCCGATGCTGTCCTTGGGGAATTCCAGGAGTTTTTGCGCTTGCCGCCGCTCACGGGGCTTCAGGAAGCTCAGTAACTGGCGTGTTACGTGGGCAGGAAGTTCTTCCAGGAGGGCCGTGCGGTTGTCCGGATCCATCTCGTTGATGATGGTGACTACGCGCTGGTTGCTGATTGAATCGAGGATCGATTTTTGGATGCTCACGTCCAAAAGCTGGAACACTTCGATGGCGCGATCTTCCGGCGCCTGCTCGAAGAAGACGGCCATGAAGTTCGGCTCCAATTGGATGACGAGCTCGGCCAGATCTTCGGAAGCCAGGGTCACGCAAATTTCGTCGATCGCCTCTTTGTCGCTCAACTCCAGCGCGGTCTGCAAGTCCGGATACAGCAATTGGGTTTGCAGTTTGCTGGTCGCCATGGCCGTCTGAATTTACTCATTGGACCGGACCAGATCCAGCTGGTAACAAAACTTTATGGGGAATTCATGGAAGCGCCCGCGCCTTGCCTGCTCGCTTGCCGGGCGCCGCGCGGGCGCCGCGTGCGCGCTTCGCGT
>JADGQO010000056.1 GCA_017881725.1 Fibrobacteria bacterium | reverse complement strand
TGTGTATAGTTGGAGGGCCACACCTGTTCCCAGCCCGAACACAGAAGTTAAGCCTCAACGCGCCTATGGTACTACGGTCATTTGCCGTGGGAGAGTGGGTCTATGCCAGGGTATAAAACACAAAGCCTCATCGGTTAACCCCGGTGGGGCTTTTGTGCGTTTAGGGGAAATTGGTTGGGGGGTGCTGCTGGGACTATTGGTTTCAAGGGAAGCTTAACATTGGACCAAAGAGGCACTTGAAAAGGGTAACCCCTGTGGGGTGAAATAGGCCGACTCGATCTGGTGCAAGCGGTTGCTATTTCAATTGATTATCGGGTTAGGTTTTGAACGTTCTTTCGTGTGTCAGTACGAAAAGTGCGCTGCAATTCTTCCCCGAAATTGAAGCCTCTCCAATCGAAGCGCGTGTAGCCGCTCTCAATCACATAGCGACCAAGAGCGACGGAGTTGGGAGTCTTACCGGTACTTCACGTAACAGACCTTATGCTCGGTGAAGAAATGGATGCCGCTGGTTCCTGCTTCGGGCAACCCGGATCCAGATTCCTTCACGCCGCCGAATTCCAATTGCGGCTCCTTATAGGACGACATGATGTTCACATGGGCCAGGCCCACATGCGTGTTTTCCATGAAGGTGAGCGCGTGGCTTAGGTTGCGCGTAAAGATGGAAGAGGCCAGGCCGAAAGGCACGTCGTTGGCGAGGGCCATGGCATCTTCGAAAGTATCCACGGTCAATACCGACAAGACCGGTCCAAAGATTTCTTCCTGGGCGATCTTCATTTTCGGAGTCACCTGGGTGAACATGACCGGCTTGATGAAGCAGCTTCCTTCGGTCGAGAGCGAGGCCACGTCCGCGCCGGGTTGCAGCTTGGCTCCTTCGGCCAATCCCGCGCGTATATAGGCCATGACATTGGTTTTTTGTTCGGCACCGCATACGGGGCCCATGCCGGTTTTCGGATCCATGCCGTCGCCTATTTGGATCTTTTCGATTTCGGCCGACAGCCTGGCGATCAACGCGGGGGCGATGCCCTTGGTCGCGATCACGCGGCTCGTCGAGGTGCACCATTGGCCCGCGCAAGCGTAGGCAGCCTTGGCGATGGCGGCGACGGCCAAGTCCAGATCGGCATCGTCGAGCACGATAGCAGGATTCTTGCCGCCCAATTCGAGTTGGCAGGGAGTGAGGTTATCCGCCGCTTGCTTTTGGATGCCTTTGCCGACGGGTGTGGAACCGGTGAAGGAAATGGCTTTAATGCGCGGGTCGCCCACGATGACGCCGCCCACGTTGCGTCCGGAACCGGTCACGCAATTGAATACGCCTTTGGGTATGCCCGCATCGGCCATGGCCCGCGTGAATTCAATGCCCACGCCGGGAGTCAGGCTGGCCGGTTTGAAGACCACGGTGTTTCCCGCCATCAGGGCCGGGACGCATTTGCGGCAGGGCACGTTAAAAGGGAAATTCCACGGGGCGATCACTCCGACCGCGCCGCGCGGTTCCCGCGTCGAGTACGCCAGGGTGCCGCCGATTTCGACGGGAATGGTTTTTCCGATCATGCGCATGCCTTCGGCGATTTGGAAATCCATTTCCTTGATGGCGGAATCGATTTCGCCTTTGGATTCGGCCAGGGTCTTGCCGTTTTCGCGCGTGATGGTCACAGCGATTTGATCGCGCCGCTCGACGATGAGTTGCAAGGCGCGCTTGAGAACGGCCTGTCTTTCATGCGGCGATTTGGCGCGCCAGGGGCCGAAAGCTTCATGCGCTGCGGCGATGGCTTCCAAGGTATCGGCCTGGGACGAGTCGGCATACTCGCCGGTCACTTCGGCCAGGTTGGCGGGGTTCCGTTGCTCGAAGGTTTTCTCTCCGGTCGCTTTTTTCCATTGACCCTGGATATAATTGCAGGCTTGCATGGCTTTGTTCTCCTCAATCCTCTGAATGTCGTTTGGCTTTTCGCTTGTGGAATCGTTCAATGTTCTTCAATGCTCGTTAATGCCGGGAGCGAGAATATCCTCGGCCTCGGACAGCAAGGTCACCCGCTCGGCGATTTCCTGGTAGATGGCGGGGGAGACATGCATCTCTTCCAGGTGCAAGGTGTTTTTGATGCGAACCACCCGCAGTTGATCCCAAGGCCGGCCGGCGACTGTACGCAAGGCGACGTCGAAGGCTTGTTTCAGGTCGGCGGCGACGATGGGGGTTTTGCCGCGCTCCAAAAAAGTCGTGGTGATGACGTTGGCGTACATGGCATTGAAATTAATTTTGTCGAACAAGGTTTTGGTGATGATGTCCGCGAGGCCAATGCCCAAGGCGTTTCCGTGCGACTCGGGGGATAAATCGTTCACGATGATGGCGCCGATTTCCGGAGAGACAGGCTCCGGAGTGCCTTTCACCTTGATCCGCCCGATGATGTTCGGGTCCATGCCCGTGCCGCTCAGGTTTTTTCCGATCCTATCGACGATCAAAATGTCGATGCGGTCGGTGGGCAATTTGGGCATGTTCGCGACGGCGAGGCGCAGCAGCTCCGGTTCCTCCGCGAGGATTCGGTCCGGCTTCATGGCTCGGACGCGCATGGTGTTGTCATAGGCGTCTTCCACCACGGCCAATCCGAATAAGAGTTTTCCCGTTCTGAAAATTTCCTGGGCCGCCAAGGGGATTAAATCGCGGAGTCCCCGTACTCCCAGGCCATGCATGATTTTGGCCTGCTCATGATTGCCCAGTCCCACGACGCTCATTTTGACAAGGCCGCTTTCGTAGGTGGAATGGAAATCCGTGTGCGGCTTGATCCGGTTCAACAAGACGACGCCGTCGGACTCGAAGCCGTTCCGTCCCATGAACAGTTTATGCTCCAAATTTCCCGCGGGAACTTCCACCACGTCCATGGAGGAAATGACCGGGACGCCGAGCATGTCTTCCGTGATTCCCAAACCGGCCAGGATTTCCGCCTGCCCCACCGCATTGGCTCCGCCGTGGCTGCCCATGGCGGGGATGATGAAGGGTTGCGCGCCCAGGCCCTGTAAAAATTGGATCAAGCCCTTGGTTAATGTCACCAGGTTGGCGATGCCGCGGCTGCCGATTCCGATGGCGATGCGCGCGCCCGGCTGGAGCGATAAATCCAAACCGGACAATTCCCGTTGGATTTCTCCCGGCAGGTCCGTGATTTTTTTGGAAGCGAAAGTCTGCCGGATTTTTTTGCCCGGCAGGCGAAGCGATTGAGGGTCGCTCTTACTCACGTTCGACTCGGCCATGATAGGCTTTTAGATAGATGGCTTCGGCGTCTTTCAATTCGACTTTACGCGGATTGTTGTCCATGAGGCGCGTGACCAGCAGGGCGGCTTTGGCCATTTCCGGGATGGCCGATTCCGGAATATTGAGATCCTTCAAGCTTTGCGGGATGCCGCAGGCGTTGGAGATTTGCCGGATTTTCAAAACGCCATTGAAGGCCGTTTCCTCGTCATCGTGGCCTTTGGCGGCGCCGATGGCGAGGGCGATGTCGGCGTATTTCTTGAGGTTGCCGGACAGGTTGAAGGCCATGACGAAGGGGAGCAGCACGGAATTCGATACCCCATGCGAAACCTTGAAGGTCCCGCCCAGCGGATACGCCATTGCATGTACCGCGGCGGTATTCACGGGACCCAGGCAAAGTCCGCCATAAAGGCTGCCGAGCGCCATGCTCGTCCTCGCGTCCAAGTCGGAACCATTGCGGATGCAACGTTCCAGGTTGGCGGCGATGAGGCGCGTGCCTTCGATGGCCAAATTATCGATGATGGGATGCGCGTGTTTGTTGGTATAGGCCTCGATGCAATGCGTCATGGCGTCCATGCCCGTCGCGGCGGTTACCGCGGCCGGAAGGCTCAGGGTCAAATTCGGATCCACGATGGCGACGTCGGGAATGAGGTATTGGCTGACCACGCCCTTTTTGAGTTTGGCTTGCGTGTCGGTCAAAACCGCGATGGGCGTCACTTCGCTGCCCGTGCCCGCTGTCGTCGTGACGGTCACCAAGCGAACGCCGCGTCCGGAAACTTTTCCAATCCCGATGACATCCTGGGTTTTCTGTTTCCCGTCAAAAAGCACGGACACGAGCTTGGCCAGGTCCATGGCGGAACCGCCGCCCACGCCCACGATGGCATCAGGCGAGAACGCCCGCACCGGCGCCAGCAGGATTTCCAAGGCCTCCAGCGGAGGCTCGGGCACGACTTCGGTGGAAACCAGCACGGTTTTCCCGGATTTTTTCAACTCCGAAATCAGGGGATCGATGCGCGCCAGAATGGGCGCGTCCACCAAAAAGAAAATCCGGTTTTGATTTTTGAGATGGAAGGGAAGAGTGGAAAGTTTACCGCTTCCGAATTCAATGCAACTCGGTACATTCAGGGTCAAGGGGGCAATCATGGTGGGTTCCTTTATCCAATCAACGCGATTGACGCGCGTCGGAAAACATTGGGAATCAATTTAAAATATTCCGTGGCGATTCGACTTTCGGAAAGGCCCGCGCAGGGCTTCCCCGGCCAAGCCGGAAAGCGTCCCCCTGTCATCTCGGAAAATAAAACAAGTTGATTTTCCGCATATACTTTGCAAGTTACGGCATTTAAACACCCTGTTGAGACCGGGACGAATGACGAATGGATTCCCGAACGGTGTACCGTCAGCCGAAAACTTCCCTTGACAACGCCGCTATGCAAGTATAATTTACCAATAGGTTAATTAACCATATGGTTTATCAAGCATCCCACCCCCAATCTTCCCGAACCGACCGGCTCAGTATCACGTTCGGCGCACTGGCCGACCCCACGCGCCGGGCTATCTTGGCCAGCCTGATGACCGGCCCCGCTGCGGTCAAGGATTTGGCCGCGCCTTTTCAAATGAGCCTGCCGGCCATCTCCAAGCATCTCAAGGTGCTGGAACATGCCGGCCTTATCTCGCGCAGCCGCGAGGCGCAATGGCGACCCTGCGCGTTGCAGGCGGGCCCGCTCAAGGAAGTGGCCGATTGGATGGAACATTACCGCCGGTTTTTCGAGGAAAGCCTCGACCGGCTCGCGGAGTATTTGCAGGAGTTGCAAAAAAAGGAAAAGAAAAACACTCGCCGAAAATAGTTGTAGGCGGAATAAAGGAGCGTCACATGCCGGTTACCTCGTCCCAAGCCATCTCTTCAACTCCCTTGAGTAAGGAGTTTTCTTTGACGCGCGTCCTGCATGCCCCGTTGGAAATGGTCTGGAAGGCCTGGACGGACGTGGACAGCCTGGCCAAATGGTGGGGGCCGGCGGGCCTGGAAATGATTTCCGTGAAATTGGACTTGCGGCCCGGAGGGCTGTTCCACTATGGCATGCGCGGGCCCGACGGTAAGGTGATGTGGGGGAAATTCGTGTTTCGGGAAATCGTTCCCAAGCAAAAACTGGCCTATGTGGTCTCGTTCTCCGATGAGAATGGCGGCGCGCAAAGGCATCCCATGGCCGCCGGTTGGCCATTGGATATATTGTGCACCATTCTTTTCACCGAAAAGGAAGGGCAGACGATTTTAGCCATGACCGGCATCGCCATCAATGCCACGGAGGCGGAACGCGCGCTGTTCGAGGGCGGATTCGCCGGCATGGAACAAGGCTTCGGCGGCACCTTCCTGCAATTGGACGCCTTCTTGGCCTCGTCCCGGGGCAAGGACTTGGTGCAATACCCAAACGACACGGAAATGGTATTCACGCGCGTGGTGGATGGGCCGGTCGAAATGGTATACAAGGCTTGGACCGAACCGGACCGCGTGGCCAAGTGGTGGGGCCCCAAAGGGTTCACCAATACCATTCACGAGATGGACGTGCGCGTTGGCGGAGTTTGGCGTCTGGACATGCACGGTCCGGACGGGACCAGCTACCCGAACCTGATCCAGTACACCGAAGTCGTGAAAAACGAAAGCCTGAAATGGATGCACGGTTTGCCGGACCAGCCGCCGCTCTTCCATGCCGAAGTGAAATTCATCGCGCAGGGAAATAAAACCAAAATCATCCACCGGATGATCTGCGGGTCGGCGGAGCAATGCGCCATGGTCAAAGGCTACGGAATCGACGGCCATCGGGAAGGGTGGGACCGGCTGGAAGCGGAGTTGGCGATCACGCAGGAAGCTCGATGAACCAGGCTTTACGGACCAAGCCGCCGGAAAAAGAGTTGGTGATCCAGCGCGTCTTCCCGGCCCCGCGCCGATTGGTGTGGGACGCTTGGACCCGGCCGGAGCATTTGGCCCGCTGGTGGGGTCCGAAGGGATTCAACCTGCCCACATGCGAAATGGATTTTCGCGTAGGCGGCAACTATCATTGGGTGATGCGCGATTCCGCCGGCAACGAATATCCCATGCGGGGAAAGTTCCTGGAAATCGTTCCGCAGGAACGGCTGGTTTTTTCCGCCGATATCGCCATGCCGGATCCGGAACATGAAGTGATGACCTACGTGACTTTCACGGATCACGGAGATCAAACCGCGGTGACTCTCAAACAAACCTATTACCGCGTACTGAATCAAGCGATGGACGGCGCGCCGATTGGTTGGAGTCAAAGTTTGGACAAACTCGAAGCCTATTTGCTCCAAGCTGGGAAGGCAATCCATTGAAGCGGTTGTCCCGTTTTGATGCCCAGGCCTTCACGCGCTGCGGCGCTTTCAGCGTGGGTGGAAAGCGGGAAACCTTTTGAATCCGGAAATCGCGGTCTCGCAACCCTCCACAAGCGTGGACGCGCCCTTTACGCCCTGGCAACGGCTGGTCCTTTCCCTGCTTTGCTTCGCTGACTGCATGGTGGTGCTGGATTTCTCCATCGTCAACGTGGCTATTCCTTCCATCCAAAAAGCGCTGGGCTTTCGTCCGGAGAACGTGCAATGGCTGTTCACCGGATACGGCCTCGTCTTCGGCGGGTTTCTATTGCTGGGCGGCAGGTTGTCGGACCTGTACGGGCGCAAACGCATTTTCATGGGCGGCACGGCCTTGTTCACGCTCGCTTCGCTGGCCGGCGGCTTTTCGATCAATGCGGGCATGCTTATCGGCATGCGGTGTCTGCAGGGATTGGGCGCCGCTTTCCTCGCGCCCTCCGCCTTGGCCCTGCTCATGGGCGCTTTCGACGAAGGGCCGGGGCGCAACCGGGCTTTCGGAGTCTGGGGAACGGTGGCGGCCGCGGGTTACTCCATCGGCGTGGTGCTGGGCGGTCTCTTGACGGCCTTTTTGAATTGGCGTTCCATCCTTTTCGTCAACGTCCCGCTTGGCTTGGGAATTATCTGGGCGGCGAATAAATGGTTGCAGGAACCGGCGCGTCCGGCCTCGCGCCCCAAGCTTGACGTCCTGGGTAGCATACTGGTTACGGGGGGATTGATGCTGTTGGTGTACGGCCTGGTCACCGCCCCGCAATCTGGTTGGGGAAGCCCGGCGACCTGGAACCGCATCGGCGTCGGCTTAGCCTTACTGGCGGCCTTCGTCGTGGTGGAGATGCGCACGGCGGAACCGCTCATGCCCATCCGCATTTTTCTCCTGCCCGGCATCGCTGCGGCCAATATCGTCTGCTCTTTCATGAGCGCGGCCTTGGTGGCCATGAACCTGGTGCTCACTTTGTATTTCCAACAAGTGCTGAATTATTCGCCGTTCATCACCGGCCTGGCATTTTTGCCGCATGGCCTGGCGGCCAGTTATGCCGGACCTTGGGGAGGACGGATGGCCAACCGCTTTGGATCCAAAGCCGTACTCATGGGCGGATCCTTGCTCGTGATGTTGAGCCTGGGGGTATTGGCTTTCATCAGCACGCACGACCTGTATTGGATTCTGGTTTTACCCGCTACGGTGGTTTTGGCCTTGGGCGGCATGCCGGCCTTCGTCAATCTCACCTTACTGGCCACTTCCGGCGCGCAGCCGGAGGATCATGGATTGGTGTCCGGGATCGTGAATACTACGGGCCAATTGGGCGGCG
Organism: Fibrobacteria bacterium; assembly: GCA_017881725.1. Taxonomy (GTDB): domain Bacteria; phylum Fibrobacterota; class Fibrobacteria; order UBA11236; family UBA11236; genus Chersky-265. The sequence continues at coordinate 19,531 of JADGQO010000056.1, read as the reverse complement.
CTTTGGGCTTGGCGGTGTTGGTGGCCCTGGCTGCGGCGCGCACGGCGAGCGCGGAGGCGGCGGGTGTCGCGCACGTGGATGCGTTGATTTCCGGCTATCGTCTGGCGCTGGGTATCGGGGCGGGTTTTATCGCGTTGGGATTATTGGCCGCGTGGGTGGGCGTCAAGAAAAGAAGTTGACCATGTCGTCCAGAAGATATGTGGCGAATCGATTCAATTATTTATTAACGGTTCTCCCTCATAATTGATCCTTCGCCTTCACTGGTCTTAATTTACCCAGCAAGTCGCGGTGCCATAATTGTATTTCATCAACTCGCCCATGCCCGAATCCCTCTCAGCCATGATCCGATGCGCCACATTGGTCGTGTCCCCGATGGCCTCGGAAGGGCCGCCTTCGTAAATCAGGAATCCACCCGGAAGATTCCAGGCGTCCCGCTTGCTTTCATTGGCGATTTGTACCACGTACTCCCAAGCTCCGCCTTCATTGCGGCTCAATACCGGCAGGGGAGCCTGGGAGGCGTCCTGCCGAGTTTTCCGTTGGGCCCATTCCAGGACCGCGGGATAAACCGGCTCACGATCGTTCGAGGCCAGGAAATCCATGAAGCGGAGGGCGGAAAAATTCACGCCATGCGGCGTGTGCTGGTGAAGCTTAACTGCAAGAATCCGTTGTTCGCTCCGGAAGTTCCCGTCACGGAAGTCCATCAGAAATTGCGCGTCCACCTTGGGCCAACCGTTGGGATCCACCTGGGCCGATGTCAGATCGGTTCCCGTGGGCGTGGACCAACGGTAATTCTCCTTAACCATGTCCACGAAGGTGCCGCCTTGCTCGGCCAGATTGATGTTGACGCCCAATTGGCCGGTGGCATAAGACGTATCGATCGCGAAGGCCGCGAGACCGCACAGGATCAGGATCGCTTTGGCAGAGGATTTTTTCGTAAACATCTGGGCCTCCGAATTTGGGATTCTCTCCGAAAACTATCTCACTTAACCAGATACCAGCCGTCACATTCGTTCCGATTTGTGGTACAATGGCGACGGTTCTCACACGGAATCGGGAGTTATAAACGGCATGGCGTCCCGGAAACGGTAACCGACCTCGCGGAATGAAGAAATTCCAATTGACTCACGGTCGATTCCAAAGCAACTATGTACTTTTTAACGGCGCAAACTCGGGTCGGATGTGATCGATGTGGTTCTTTTCAATAAAGGAGTCCGTGATGATTCGAAGCAGAATATTTTGGTACGTGGTAAGTTTGACTTTTTCATTGGCCTTTTTCGGTTGCATGAAATCAAGTCAGGATGCGGCCGGCATCAATTCGCCCAATTCGCCGAATGGGGCCCCCAATTCGACCAAGGGTCTTGACGCTACCCACGGCGGCGCCCGATTGGTATTGCCCGCCATCGATGCTGCGGCGTTGAGAAAGCAGGGCGTCGATACTACGCATGTCGATACCACTCGAGTGGATACCTTGCCCATGGCTTGGTTTGAACTCACCATCAGCGGATCCGATATGACCGACATGGATTTCAAATATCCCTTGGCGACCAATGGCGGGACTACAATTGATATCCAGTCCATTCCCGCGGGCAAGGGCCGCAATTTCCATGGCCGCCTTTTCAATGGCAATGGGCGATTACTTTATGAAGGCGTCACGCTTGCGGATATACGCGGCGGTGAATACGCCGATGTCCGCCTCTTTCTCACCAAGGCCTCGGGTTCGGCCAATGTATGCGTGGTCATTGAGGGACAACCAGTCCCGGCTTGCGCCATGGACTCCCTTCCTCCTCCGCCTCCCCCGACCTCCAACCTGGCCAGCCATTGCTGGTATGTCACTTCCGATTCGGTGAATGGACTTTTGCATTTGTACGACCAACCGGTAAACGGCTTTGCCGGATATCTTATGACATTGGACATGCACAGTCTTCCCGTCACGACTTGGGCCTATAACTTGGATACCCTTTCCGTCATCGTGATCCGTCCGTCCATGGATAAAAAGTGGCGATTGAGCGGGGTTGTCCAAAATGGGATGTACTGGACTGGTTCAGTGTCCGGCGCGCCAATGGAAAGCCCGTTTTCCTTTTACGGCAAACCGGGTGCTTGCCCGCAAGGCACGGTTGTCGTCATACCCATAGATACGGTTCCGGTTCCCGTCCCTCCTATCGATACGTTGTCGATTCCCGTCGATACTTTACTGCCGCCCAAAGACTCTTTGAAAGCCGGCGGGATTCCCGGCATGAACAGCTCCCGGGGGGAAACCACCGCATGCTTTGAAATACGCTTGGACTACGCGAGCGGGTGTGAGATCGATGGCTTTGCCAAGATGACCTTCGTCGCGGGCAATATCGTTAAGGGTTATATCACGATAGCCGATCACCCGAGCCGCTCTTACTCCCAAATCCTCGGATCGTATGATCAAAACGCCATCCACATCGAATCCGTATTGCCCGGCTTTGGAGTACCCACGGCCGACTCCATCATGTACGATGGGGCGATATCCATGGACCGAACCATGGCGAAGGGCAATTATTTGCGTTTGCCTGCGGAAAAAAAAGGGATATGGATGATGAGCTCCATGGTCTGCGGCAATTGGACGCTGAAAAATCCGGATTCATCCTGCGTGACTTCGAAACAGGTTTTACCGGGCAAGTAAAACGGCCGAGCCGCTTCGTCCGGGCCTGTTTTCAGACTCGGTATATAGCGGCCCGATCAGTTTTTAACACCCCGGTTTTTCTCCTCCATCCACCGGGACATGTAACGCGCGCTGTGCAAAGTGTGATGTTGCAAAAGCATTCCTAAAAAGTTGTTTTCACGATGGGTTGGCAATCCTGCGAGTCGGGCCTCCAAATCCCGCTTCAGATCCGGTTCGAACAGCCCACGCGCGTTTCTGCTATTGATAATCGCGATGCCCCGGTCCTGAGCTTCGCGCCATTTCGTCTCGTCCGCATAAAGCGCTGCCGCCGCCGAAACGAATTCGTCCGGGGTATTCGCAATCGCGCCGTTCCAGGGCAGTCCGCCGGTCAAGCCTTCCGCGCCGATGTCCGTGGTGACGCTCGGAGTGCCGCATTCCATCGCTTCCACCAACTTCCCTTTGACCCCGGCTCCGAAGCGCAGGGGTGCGAGACAAACACGCGCTTTGGACATTACCTTGCGGGCATCTTCGGCGCGACCTTCTACCAGAAATCCTTCGCTGGGACGATGCAGTTGCGTGACCTTGGCCGAAGGATAGGCTCCATACACCCGCAGGCTCGCCCCTGGAGCGCATTTCCGCAGTAGAGGCCAAAGGGTGTTTTTTAGGAAAAGCACCGCGTCCCAATTGGGTTCATGCAGAAAATTTCCGATGAATAAAAAATCGTTGCGCGCGGCGAAACCCGGCCAGGCTTGCTGCGATTCCTGTGACAAGGCATCCGCCAGCAGCGGCACATAGCGCAACAGGGCCGGATCGATTTTGAATTCCCCAAGGAGCAATTCCATCTCAAATTCGGAAATGATCAAAGACATGTCGCTGCGCAGGATGCTCGCGATTTCCCGGAGGGCGAAATCGGATCGGAAATCATTTTTGGCGACCTCGCGGTTTTCCTTCAAAGCCCCATGTCGGGCCTGGCGTAGGAAATGGAGATCCACAGTGTCGAGCAAGCGCAATGACCCCGGGCATTGTTCCGCCACGCGCCAACCGAATTGTTCCTCCATCATGAATCGATCGAATAAAACCAAATCCGGGCGTAAGTTTTTCACGAAGCCGTCGAAGCTGGAATGGTTCAACTCGATGCGGTGCCGGTTGACTCCGATGGATTCCAAGTCGAAGGCATAAGGGCTTTCCGCCGCCGGGGTCGAAAAATCGACCGTCCAGCCCCAACGCTGGAACAAACGCAAGAATCCCAGCATGCGGCCACCCGCCGCCGAGGACGCCGGTTCCGGCCAAACATATCCAATCACGAGAACTTTCATATCCGACCCATCAAAAAAAAATCCTCGCCGAATTATATTCACACCGAATTCTATTCGGCCGAATTCTATTCGGCCTGCTCGGGACAGCAAGATAGCCATCCTGTTTAAGGTTGAACTTATGCTTGGTTTAAAACTCAGGACCGACCCGCGCTGGGTCCGCATCGTCGAATCCGGAATCGGCGAGATTTTGACCGACCATGCCTGGTGCGAACAAAAGGCAGCCCTCAACGCCATGAATCTCATCACGCAGAATCCCGAATATCCGGAACTCGTGACCGACATGCTCGCGATTGTCCAGGAAGAAATGGCCCATTTCCATCGGGTGCACGAAATCATCAAGGCCCGAGGTTTCCGGCTCGGTCGGCAAGGCAAAGATGAATACGTCAACGCCTTGTTTCACTTCATGAAAAAGGATGGCAGCCGGCAAGCCTCCCTGGTCGATCGCCTGTTGTTCGCCGCTCTTATCGAAGCGCGGAGTTGCGAACGCTTCCGCGTCCTTTCCGAACATATCCATGATGCGGAGCTCGCCGCTTTTTATGGGGAACTTATGGTATCCGAAGCCGGCCACTATCATGTCTTCCTGGGCCATGCCCGCAAATACGGAATCGACATGGACGTGGAAGCGCGCTGGAAACAATGGTTGGATTACGAGGACGAACTCGTGGCGAACTACGGGAAAGGTAAGGCCGTGCATGGGTGAGCAGTTTTAATTTTCAGCATCGGTTTCCACCTGGCCGTGATAGCAAGTACTTTTAGCCGGAACAAATCAACAGCGACGGGGGATTTTCCGGTGCCTACCGGATTAACAATGCAATCTGAAATCATCTACGAGACTCCGCGACTCATCGTTCGGCGCTTTTTGCCCCAAGACCTCCAGGATGCCTACGAATTTTTGTCCGATCCGGAAATTTCCAAATACGAACATTGGGACGTATTCGATTTGGAATCGACGCGCGAGGATTTGGAAGAGCAAGCCGCCGTGATTCCCGGGAGCCACGGGGTTTGGAATGAGTTCGCCGTGCAACTCAAGGACTCGGGCAAAATGATCGCCAACATTTCCTTCCGCTTCCCCGACCTTGAAGACCGGCAAGCCGAAATCGGCTTTCATTTCAATCGGAAATATCATGGCCGCGGCTACGGCAAGGAATCCGTTATTGGATTGATCGACTATCTCTGGACCTTGGGCATGCATCGGGTATGGGCGGTGTCGGATACGCGCAATGTCGCCTCCTGGAAATTGATGGAAAGCATTGGCATGCGCCGCGAAGGCCATTTAATCCAGAACTGCAAGGTCAAGGGCGAATGGGGCGACGAGTTCCTCTACGCCGTCCTCGAGCCCGAATGGCGCGCGCGCCACGGCAGCCCGGTGTGACGCGCATCACGCACCGGACGATTGCCCGGATTTGCATGACTACCTTTGATTTTCCATAACCTTTGCACCCTAAGGGATCCATGCCGAAAATTTTCACCGGGTTTTTTCTATTCCTGGCTTGTCTGGTTTGGGTTCGGGAAACTCCTGCCGTCGACGAAGTCAAGGTGGCCTTTTCCTTCCGGAAAATGCCCGGCGGAGATTGCCAGATGGCTTTGACGCGGGACTCCGTCGGCTTGCTGGAAACGGATTCGACCCTCGGGGCCTTGGAACCGGATGACGAAAACGATTTTTCCGCCGCCGTGAAGAAGCGTTCGCTGTCTCCCCAGGAACGCGATAGCGCCCAACTATTATTATCGATCGCGGATCAATGGAAAGGCCTCAAACGGTTCAACTGCGAGAAAGACGACGGCTACGGTTTTTCGCTGTGGTCCGACTCCCTGGCCTTGCATTGCAACAGTTGTTTTTCCTGCACCGAGGGCGTCAGCATGCAGGAAGCAAAAGTCCTGGCGCGATTCGGTAAGCTGACCCTATGGCTGTTTCGGATGCGGGATAGTCTCGCGGTACGATAAAATATCGCTCCTAAATTGAGCGCCCTCGCGTTAACCCTTCGCGTCGATGACGCTGCCCGGCTTCTTGGCCCCCAGGGGCACCAGGAAGGGAAATTCCGGTTTGGGATGCGTGGTGGGAATCGGTAGTCCCGTGCCTCGACCTAATAAATCCACCGGTTCGTCCTGGTCCTGGTCGTTTTTCTCATCGGCCTTTTTCTCATCCACTTTTTTCGCATCGTCTTTGCTTTTGCGATCGGCTTCCACTGCGGCTTGCGTGGACAAGGCCTGGGTGTTATCCGGCGAAGTGGGTTGGGCCGCAGACTGACGGGCTTCACCGACCACGCCGTTTTGCGCTTGCGCTTGCGTGTCGTACAAATCAATATGCTCGCCTAAACCGGGCTGTCCGGATCCGCTTGCCAACCCGTCTCCCGATGCCGCAGAATGGGCTGCTGCCGTGACGTTGGAGGCTTCCGCGGCCTTGGCGTGCATTTCGTCCGCAGCCGCTGAATTCGTCGGCGTTACCGTCGGCGGAGGTTTCAGTGCTTGGCTGGTGGTTAGGGGGCCCAGATCCATCATGGGATTACAGTCTCTCCTGTCTTATAGATCGGCAGAATAAGGGAAACCTTTAATTTTTTTTCTGGCCCTTAAGCGTTTATTTTTGGGTTGATTGCGATGAAACTTCAAAATCCTTCCGGATTTGTGGATTTTTCGAGCCAAATTGGGAAAGAGTGCCCACCTGGCGCCTTCCCGCAGTATATTTTTAAACAAGGCCATGGAAGAAGAACTGCGTCGGAAAGTGGGCTTACTGCGTGAGCGGATTAAAAACTCCGCTGAAAAGCAAACAGCCTATCAAGAACTATCCGATTTGCTTTTACAGGCCGGAAAAATCTCCGCAGCCATGAACATCCTGGAAAAATCCCTGACGGCAGGATCCCACCTGGAAATCGAAACCCACAGAGAAGTCTTCGAAAAAAATCTTCTGGACAATTTGGCCGGAGAAAAAATCCGTTCCAACCGGAATCCGGCGTTGGGCAAGCCGGACATGGCGGAAGGTAAACGCCTGTTTGATCGCGGGCTCGAATACGCCGACGCCTATTTGTTCGAGGATGCGGTGGAATGCATGGTGCAATCCCTGGATTACGGGCAAGACACCTTCGAAACCCATTATTGCCTGGCCGGGGTTTATAAAAGTATGGATTGCTGCCGGGAAGCGGAAACGCATGTCCGAAAAAGCATCACGCTCAATCCACGCTTCGCTCCCGCCTATATTTTACTGGGCGCTTTGCTGAAAAACCCCATCAACCTGGATGAAAGCGTCGCGGCCTGCAAGAAGGCCGTTCTCACCGATCCGGATTGCGTGGCGGCGTATTATGATCTCGCTTGTTATTACTCCCTGATGGGGAAACGCGAGCAATCCCTCGCTTCCATCGAGATGGCTTTGTGCAAAGGCTACTCCGATATGGACTGGCTCCTCCAGGATCCGGATTTGGAGGCCCTGCGCAATACGCCGGAATTCGGTTTCCTACTGCAATCCTACCGCCAAAAGTTGGGCTGATTTTTCGCCTGACCCGTTCGGGCTGTCCCGGGTGACTGGGAAACGGCCCGGTCTTTTCTATATTCTTGCAGCTTTTTCAACGACTTAGCCCGGGGAAAGCATTTCCGGGACGATGCCACGTTGCAACGATTTTGAGATGAAGGAATTAAGAGCCTTATGAAGAAGGACACTGGTTTTAGGACGGTTTTGCTCATCATCGTTTTGGTGTTGTGCGCTGTCAGCCTTTTCCCGACGATCTTGGTTTTCTCCAAGAGCAATGACGCCAACCTCCCCTTGGAGAAGCGTACCCGTGAGATTTACAAGCGCGACCACCCGGAATGGGCTTCCAAGGCCATCAACCTGGGCCTGGATTTGGCCGGCGGCACGCATATCATCGTCGAGGTGAAAAAAGACAAGTTGGATAAGGACGCCCAACGCGACGTGATGGACAGGTCCTTGGAAATTCTCCGCAACCGCGTGGATCAATACGGCCTGTCGGAACCGATGATCACCCGTTCCGGCGAAAACCGCATCGTGGCTGATTTGGCGGGCATGGGCGCGGAAGACGCGCGGCGGCTCATCGGCGCCACGGCCTTGTTGGAGTTCAAACTGGTTCCGGAACCCACCGAGTTCAAACCCGTGATGGACAAGATTGACGCGTTCCTGAATCACCGGGGCGGCGCGAAGCCGGAAGCCGGGGTGAAAAGCAACGACACGACTCGCGCAGTGCAGGACTTGTTCGGCCGGGTAATGGAGAAGGATAGCGCCAAGACGGATTCCGCAGGCAACAAGCTGGCCGTCAAGGAAGGGTCCGTCAAAACGGATTCGGCCAAGGATACCGCCGCAACGGAGTCGGTCAACGATTTCATCAAGAACCGCCCCTTCGGGTCCTTGCTCATAGGCATGGGCCGCGACATCGGCGTCAAAGCCGAAAACGTGGAAAAGGCCAAGCGCATCCTGGACGATCCGGAAGTGCAGCAGCTCATCCCCAGCCGGTACCAATTCCTCTGGGGACGCGGTGTGGAAACCCAACAGGGCGGCGGCAAAATCCGTCGCCTGTATTTGTTGAAACGCCGCGCGGAAATGAATGGCGCCACCATCTCCGATGCCCGTCCCAGCCGCCAAGGCGGAGGCGGCCTGAACGCCGGTGAAGTGGAAGTCAGCCTGACCTTCAAGGATATCGGACCGAAGGAATTCGGCCGCGTGACCGGCGCGAACATCGGCCGTCAGCTCGCCATCGTGCTGGACTCGGTCGTCTATTCGGCTCCGGTCATCCAAGGCCGCATCCCTAACGGCCGGGCCTCCATTACCGGCATCGGCGACATGACGGAAGCCAAGCAACTGGCCATCACCTTGCGCGCCGGTTCCTTGCCCGCGCCCATGGCCATCGCGGAATTGCGTTCCGTGGGCCCCACCTTGGGCGAAGACAATATCAAGAAGGGCCTCATGGCCGCCGTGGTGGCTTTGGCCCTGGTGGCCGCCTTTATGGCCATGTATTATCGCGGCTCCGGCTTAATCGCCGTGCTGGCTCTGATTTTGAACATGATCATCCTGTTCGCCGCCCTGTCGGTGTTCCACGCCACCCTGACCCTGCCGGGCATCGCCGGTATCGTGCTCACCATCGGTATGGCCGTGGATTCCAACGTGCTGATATTCGAGCGCATCCGGGAAGAGTTGCGGAACGGCAAAAGCGTGCGCGCCGCCGTGGACGCGGGCTACAAGAAGGCCTTCACCGCGATTTTCGATTCCAACGTGACCACGTTCGGCACCGCCTTCATCCTCTGGTACATCGGCGTCGGACCCATCAAGGGATTCGGCTTGACCCTGATGATCGGTATCGCCGCCTCCATGTATACGGCCATCATCGTCACCCGATTGATTTTCGATTACCTCCTGGCCAACCGCGACGTGAAAACCTTGTCCATTGGCCATGGCATGAAGTGGTTCCATACCGCGGACATCAAGGTCATTCCTTGGGCCAAGTATTATGTCGGCCTATCCGTGGTCGTCCTGTTGTTGGCCATCGGCGCCATCGCCGTCAAGGGCCTGAATTTCGGCATCGACTTCACCGGCGGTCATGTGTTCCAGGTAAAACTGGATAACACCCCGGACGTGGAAAAAATCCGGCGGGAAATCGAATCGGCGGGATTGGCGCAACCGCGCGTGCAAACGCTCGGGGCCGTCAGCGAGAACCGCCTGTTGGTTTTCCTCCCCAATGTTTCGGAGGACTCCACCACCAAGCGCGTGATCGAAAAGGCCCTGGTCGGCGCGAAAATCGAAAGCGAAGATACCGTGGGACCTTCCGTGGGCAAAGACTTGCGGCGCGCGGCCATCATGTCCATTTTGGCCGCCCTGGTTCTCATCGTGCTGTACATCTGGTTCCGGTTCGGACGCAATGGCCTCGGTTTCGGCATCGGCGGCGTCTTGGGCCTGATCCACGACAGCTTGATTACCCTGGGTCTCTTCTCGCTGTTCGGCATGGAAATCTCCTTGGATTTCGTGGCGGCGATTCTGACCATCATCGGTTATTCCTTGAACGACTCCATCATCATCTTCGACCGCATCCGCGAGTTGACCGGCATCGCGTCCTCCAAGGAAAGCTTCGCCACCCGCGTGAACAGCGCGAACAACCAATGCTTGAGCCGCAGCATCATCACCCATTTGACCGTGTTGTTCACCGTGGTCATCCTGGCCGTGATGGGAGCCGCCTCGGTGCGCGACTTCAGCATCGCCATGGTCATCGGCGTCGTCGTCGGAACCTACTCGACCATCGCCGTGGCCTGCCCGTTCGTCGTATGGTGGGATCATCGCCGCTTGCGCCCCTTGGCGCCCGCGAAGAAATAATCGCTACCAGCGATTTGGATTCAACATCCTGTTAAGGGTCAAAGGTCGTCGAAATTTCGACGGCCTTTTTTGTTTTTAATCGCTTGGGTCGAATTTCCCGCTGCTTGCCGAGGCTTTGATTTAGGGCGATGGTCCGGCCGCCGGACCCAGATCGGCGTCGGCGGCAAATTTTTCAAAAACCATTTCCGCGCTTTTAAAATCCAGGTCGGTCCAGGCATCGGTATTGACCTTCAAGAACACTTTCTTCGCCGGTGACGGCAGGGTGGATTCCGCGATAAGGTTTTCCCATGCGGACCGGCCGTCGGGATTCGGGAAATGGATAGCCACCGCGGCCTGCAGGGTTTTCAGGAGGTGGCCGCAGTAGGAGTTCATGTCCGCGATGACATATTCCCATTGGGCGCGGAACGCCTCCGAGGCCGCCAAATACGCCTGCAACAAGGGCTGCTTCCGGAATTCCGCCAGCCAATGGTAAAATCCGATTTGCTGCCGGGCCCTTTCAGGGCGAGAGTAAAATTCATGCGCATGGATCAAGTCATGGATGATGAAGCTGATCGCGTCGCGTCCGTGATGAAGCTGAGTCAGGTCCCGGGCTTGTTTGAAAAAAGTGATGCAGCGTCCGCCTTGGCGTTGCAATGCGAAGACTTCTTCAGCAGGCGGAATGTGGAAATACAAGGCCAGGGGGTAACTGCCGTCGATCCAGCTCGCCAGAGCCAACCGCGCGGAATCGGGAATGCCGCGAAATCGGACGGCGGCGAGGAATTCGGAAAGGGAAATGGGGGTGGCGAGGCGTCGGGCCTGGCCGGGAAAATCCAAGCCGTGTTTCGAAATTAAGGGCAGGAAATCGGTGATCGTGAAAATGCCTGAGGATGTCGAACCGGCTCCTTTGTCTTTGGCGCGCGGAGCGCCGAAACTTTGCAAAGCGTCGGCCCTTCTCCCGGCTAATAAGATCAACAGGCCGAAGCCCAGGAATTCCGCATCGCTGATTTTTCCCGCCCGCCGGATTTGATCCATTTCCTCGAACAAGGATTCCAACCGGTCGGCCATGCCATGGAAATGCTCGGGGGAAACCAATACTTTCCGGTATCGTCCGGCGCGCGAGGAGTGTATGTGTGCATGGGTCATGAAGGGTTATCGGCCGGCCCCGAGCCCGCCGGCCCCGGGCCGGTCATTCATCTCCGCCCCAGCAGGTTGAAAAAACGCACCGTGAGCCGGGTAATCCGCATGTCGAGATCCGACCCAAACCGGTTGCGCTTAATCCGATCCAGGCCTTCCTTCGCGTACATCTCGCAGCTCTCGTCGTTGCCGATCAGTTGGTGGATTTCGGCGATGACCCGGTCGGCTTCGATCCAGGCGAGCAGGAACCTTTCCTGTTCCCAGCGCTCCACCAGGGTAACCGCTACGTGACGGGCGCGGCAATATTCGGCCAGCGCCTCTTCCGGATCCGACTGGGCCTGGGCCAACCGCAAATGGTCTTCCAGCAAAGCGGGTCCGAATTCCCATTCCTTGAAATGGAAAAACAAACGATGCCGCAGGTCGCGCGTGATGCGGAGATAGTCGATATCCTCGGCGGTCATGGTTTCGGGAGGAATGGGGGAACCGTTGGAATCGGTCGGTTCGAAACAGGGCCGGTAATCCTGGAAATCGAGAGGCGCGCCGTCGGCCACGTGCTGGAAAGGCGATTCCGCGGCACCCGTGATCCGTGCATCCCCGTCTTTGGCCTCCGTTCCCCGAGCGCCTTCGCTGGAAGAATCCGCGCCGGGCGCGTCCCCGGACAGTACGGCTGGGTCCGAGGCGTCAACCAAGCTTAACCAGGTGGATTTCGATGAGAAGTATGCCATTGCGTACAGGTTCCTCCTGAAGCTGAGAATAGCACTTCAAAACGGCGCGCACCACGTCGCGCAGGGCTGAAGCTGCGGCGATCCAATCCGATTAAAACCAAGGGTTTAAACCCCGATTTGGGGAAGTTGGGAAGTTGAGGACGTGTGGGAAAAACCCAAACGATCAGCCCTAAAAACCAGACTTTCCGGCGATTTACGCAGGAGAAAAACCGCCGGTTTGGAAAGTGAGCCCGTCCTTAGGTAACACGTATGTTACTTAAGGACTAAGCGGACCAAGGTAACTTGCGTGATACCTTGGAGGTGAAAAGGAGAAACCCGGGCCGCGGAATCCGGATGAAATCCGACCGGATTTCATCCGGCCGCGGCGGGAATCATCAATGCTTGGCCTTGCGCAGGATCCAGATTTCCTCCTTGCCTGCGCGTTCCTTGATGCTTTTCTTGGGAACGATTTTTTCCGACATGTCGAAGACGCCGTCCAGGCGGGCCATCAATTCCCCTTCCGAAGTGGGGTGGGGCGGGCCTTCCAACGACGTCGAGCGGATGAGGGGATAAAAAGCCGCCACCACGATTCCGTTGGGCGTCAGCATCTTGTCCCACACTTCGAAGTATTCGTCGCGGCGTCCGGGATGGATGGAGTTGAAGCAGCAGTATTCGAATATGATGTCGAAGGGTTCCGTGCTTTTCGGCGACAGCTCGAACAAATCGATGTTGAGCACGGACAGCTTGCGCTGTTTCTCGCTCAGCGCCGTCAAGGCCTGATAGGCGGTTTGCGAGAAATCCACCGCCAGGGTCTCGTGGCCGCGTTGCGCCCAGGCGAGCGCGTCATATCCGCGGCCCGCGCCGGGAACCAACACGCGCCCGGTTTTGGGGCAAGAGGCGTGCTTGAAGAATTCTTCCAGGATGGGGCTCACCTTCCCCTGATCCCACCATGCATCCTTCTTGGCTTTGTAGACTTCTTCCCAGTATTCCGGCAAGTTTTGAGTAAGCATCAGGCTACCTTCTTCTGTTCTGTGGCCAATTGGCCGCAAGCGGCATAAATGTCCGGGCCCCGCGGCCGCCGGCGCAGGACTTGGAAATCCCCCTGGGCCAAGACACGTTCGAATGCGGCGATCTCCTCTTCGGAAGGAGCCTCCATATCCGGGTTGCCTCGGTTCAAAGGGATGAGATTGATTTTGCAATGGCGATGCGACGCGATGTGTTTCAGTTCGCGTGCCGCTTCCAGGGTGCTGGTTTTGCCCCGGATGAGGATGTATTCGAAAGTCAGTTTCTGGCCCGTGAGGCGGATGTATTCGTCGGCCGTCTCCATGAGCATTTCGATCGGATAACGGCGGTTGATGGGCATCAATTCGGAACGCACGGCGTTGTTGCTGCCGTTGAGGCTGATGGCCAACTTGAAGTCAGGCGCGCGCGCGGCCCACTCCAGTATCTTCGGCGCTACCCCCGAGGTCGATACCGTGATCTTGTCTTTCGCCACTCCGAATCCGTCCGCCGAATTCAAGGTCTCGCAAGCCGACGCCACGTTCTCAAGATTGAGCAACGGCTCGCCCATGCCCATGAAGATCACGTTGGACACGCGGGTGCTGTTCGACACTTGGTCAGGCGATAGATCCGGCGATGGCTCCAGCGACTTTAAATGGCGGCTTACGAAATGCACTTGCTCCAGGATTTCTCCGAGCGTGAGATTGCGCAAGAAGCCCATGGTCGCGGTGCGGCAAAAGGTGCAGCCCATGGCGCAGCCGATTTGGGAGGAGACGCATACCGAGCGCCGATCTTCGGTGGGGATCAAAACGGTTTCGAAAAGATGGCCGTCATGGGTTTCGAACACCCACTTGGTAGTGCCGTCTTGGGAGTCTTGCCGGGCATTGACCTTGAGCGTGGCGACGCAGGCGTGGCTTTCCAATCCATCGACCAGGTCTTTGGGCAGGTTGGACATTTTCCGGAAGTCGGTTTCCAAATTACGGAAAACCCAGTTCTGGATTTGGCGGGCTCGGAAGGCGGGTTGACCCAGGGAAACGACCAGGGCCTCTAACTCACCACGGCCCAAGCCAAGAATATGGGACTTGGTCATGCGGGAGCAAATTTAACAATAATTGGACTGGTTACGAGAGGTAACTCGCCGATAACCCCTTGTCGGTCCTAATTAAATGAAGCTTCCCGGGCAGGGGGTCCCGGGGACGGGGGCCGGGTTTTATAGTTTATGAACTGCAATGCCGGACTCCCCAACGCCAAGTAGCGGGCCATTCCCACCCAATTCGCGGGTTTTCGAATCCAACGGTCGTGTCCCAGCGGATTCGCCCCAAGCAGCCGTGGCTTTGATACGGACCCGGGCGTCGGACCCGGAATTCCTTTTGTTGCGCAGGGCGATCAATCCCGCGGATCCTTGGTCGGGCCATTTCGCCTTGCCCGGCGGCCGCCGCGATGAGACCGATCGCGACTTGCTCGACACCTGCTTGCGCGAGTGCTGGGAAGAGGTGGGCATTCGTTTGGAGCCGGGTCATTTGGTGAAGCCTTTACGCTTGGCCGTCGCCGGCGCTCCCCTGGGCCGGGAAATGGTGGTCGCGCCTTTCCTGTTTGAAGTCCCATCCCGGCCGGAAATCCGCCTGGCCGATCTGGAAATCGCCGCATACCATTGGCTGTCGCTCAGCTACCTGCTCGATCCGAAAAACCGCGCGCGGGCTCCCATGTTGGGGCATCGTCCCGAAATGTTGTACCCCTGTATCCGCGTGGGCGCGGGCGCGGACACGACCGTCGGCGCAGCCGCTCAGTCGTCTGCCGTGTCGGTCACCGAGCCGGCCACCTCGGCAACCGAGCCCGCCGCCGTTTTACCTGCGGGTGCAGGCGCAGGCGCGATTTGGGGTTTCACCTATGGAGTGCTACAGGCCTTCTTCGAGGCCGATTAAAATGCGCAAGATATTACTGCTCGATTTCGACCATACCCTGTACCCCTCCACCTTGCCGACCTTGAAGGCCGTAGACGATCGCATCACTTTGTATATCCAAACCTTCCTGGGTTTCAACCCGACGGAAGCCGATGCCGCCCGTATCGATTTCTGCGCGCGTTACGGCACGACCTTGACGGGCTTGGAAAAGCATCACGGCGTCGACCGGGAGCATTATTGTGATTTCATCCACGCCATCGACGCGGAGCATTTGCCGCCTCCAGATCCGGCCCTGGCGAATTGGCTATCCCGCATTCCGCATCCCATGTACATCTTCACCAACGCCCGCATCGATTGGGCGTTGCGCGGATTGGACGCCATGGGTTTGGACGAATTGCTTCCGGAAGGTATCGCGAAAGCGAAGGTTGCCGCAGACGCTTCCATCGCAGCCGCCGGCATTGGTCATGGCGACGCCGCCCCCGGACCGGGTTCCAGCGCATCCGCACGGGAGCCGCGGACCCAGACGTCGCGGAAATTGTCGGGAATTTTCGACATCGATTTCATGGACTGGCAGGGGAAGCCGCATCCCTCCGCCTATGTCAAGGTGGATGCTTACCTGCGCGACAAACATGGCCCCGATCTGTGGATCCATTTTGCCGACGATCGCCAGGACAATTTGGAGTCGGCCCGCGCCCAGGGTTGGTCCACGCTGTGGGTCAAACCGCATACGGTGACCCTGCCACAGGACCCGGGCTTCACCCGCGTGGTCGATTCCCTCGTCGAATTGGATCCGGAAAGCCTGGCGTGAAAGTTTTCGTCTCCGCCGGGGAAGTCTCGGGAGACGCCATTCTCGGCGCGGTTTTAGATCAACTTTTACCGCAACTGGGCGGTCAGGCGCCGAACTTGACCTTAATCGGGTTGGGCGGCCCCGCGGCCATGGCCCATGGTCTAGCGCCCATCATGCCGTTGGAGCGCATCGCCGTAAGCGGGGTCTGGGACGTGCTTCGCCGCGCGCCGACTTTGCTGCGCGCCTATCGGGCGGCGCATCGGCTGCTTACAACCTCACGGCCGGATTTGGTGCTGCTGGTGGATTATCCGGGACTCAATCTGCGGTTGGCGGTTAAGGCCCGGAAATTGGGCTTGCCCGTGCTGTTCATCGCGCCTCCGCAAACTTGGGTGTACCGCCGGCGCGCAGGGAAATTGCGCCGGGCCGCCGAGGCGCTGCGTGGCTGCGCGGTCCATGTGCTGTTCCCCTTCGAGGCCGGGGATTATTCGGCTTCCGCCGCGCTTGTCTCCCAGGGTCACTTCTGGGTTACCCCGGAATTCGCGCCCGCCGGGTTGGCGGACATGCGCGATGGAGACGCCGCGGGTGGTTTTCCCCCGAGGCCGGACTGGCGGGCAATGGACCGCGAAGACATCCTGCTTTGTCCCGGAAGCCGACTGCCGGTTATCCGGAGAAATCTCCTGGCTTGGTTGGACGCTCTCGAAACGTTGTATCCGCGGCCGGGGCTTTTTGCCCCGCCGGGCCGATACGGAGTATTGGTTCCGCCCGGGCTGACCGCCACCGTGGAATCCTTCGTTAAGCGGCACCGCGCGGGGCGACATGCCGGAAATATCCAGTTCCAGGAAAACCGGACCGAGGCTTTCGCTCACGCGCAAATCGCCTTATCCTTTCCGGGAACCATGACCATGGATTTGGCCTTGGCGCGAATTCCCGCCGTCATCGTCGCGGTATTGGATCCGCTGACTCTGGCGCTCGGCCGCCGGGCGCTCGCGAGTCAACGCTTGGCGCTGCCGAATCTCCTGCTCCCAAGCGAAGTATTCCCGGAATGGTTTGGAGTCGCGACAGATCTCACGGCGACGGTTCTATCCGGGCTTCTTGATCGGTTTAACCATGCGAATTTTCCTTGGCAAAATATCCTAGGACGTTTGCGCGACCGCATGGGCGAAGGGCAGGGAGCCGCCCGGGCGGCTGAATCCGCCTTGCAAATCCTCGCGAAAACCGGAAAGATCCCCGGTTCAGGCGCGTGAAACCGGGGTTTAGGCCGTTTAGGTGGTTTAAGCCGTTCAGGCCGTTCAGCCCCTAAAGCAAGTCGCCTATCGCCTAGTATGTTGCCATTTCTTAGGGTTAGGCTCTATAATCAGACATGGCTGAAATTCCCAAAGAGACCGCTCCCTCTGGCGAGGCGGTCAAGTCATCACAGGGCAATCCCGCTCCATCCTTATCCGTGCTGGGCGTTCCGACCGATTACCTCGATTTGAAAGCCGAGGCCCAACACGCGGTCATGACCATCAAGGGCGCCGTCGCCGCCTCCGGCCACACGCTCACGCGCGAGGCCGTCATCAAGAAACTTCAGGAGGGCGGTGTCGTCTACGGAATGGATTGGGCCGTCATCGACAAAATGATCGCTGAGAAACAATACGATCGCGGCGTGATCATCGCCTCCGGGCTCCTTCCCAAGCCGAGTAAGGACGCTTACATCACCGAAAAGATCAAAATCGATCCGGACGTGAAACCCGTGCTCGGCAAGGACGGCAAAGCCGATTATAAAAACGTCGATAATATCCATCAGGTGAAAAAAGGCGACGTGCTGGCCGTGAAAATGCCGATGTACCTCGGCGAGAGCGGCCAGGATATCTACGGCAAAGCCATGCCCACCTTACCGGCCAAGGACGTGCAGTTCAAGCTGGGAACGAATACGGAAGTGGCCCCGGACGGGCTGAGCCTGGTGGCCGCCACGGGCGGTTACGTCTTCCATCAAGGCGGGATCATCAATGTAGGCGTGACCTACGTACTGAAGGGGAACGTCGATTTCCATACCGGCAACCTGCGCTATACCGGGGACATCCAAATCCTGGGCAACGTGACCACGGGATTCACCGTGGAGGCGGAAGGCAATATCACCGTGGAAGGCAACGTGGACGCGGCGGATGTCATCTCGCGCAACGGATCGGTCACTATCAAGTCCGCCGTTTTCGGACACGGGACCGGCAAGGTTTCGGCCAAGCATAACATCCAACTCCTGGTCGCCCAGGATCTGACCATCGCTTGCGAGGAAGGCGTGCTGGCCGTCGAAAAGTCCCTACGTAACTGCAATGTTACGGCCCCGGCGGTCAAGGCGGACAAGCCCGGATGCTCGGTGGTGGGCGGGATCATCAAGGCCTATGGGGAAGTATCCCTCGCCCTCATGGGCGCGGAGGGCTGCCGCACCGAGGTCCAAATCGTCGACAAGGAAGGCGAGCTGGCCAAAATCCGCATCAAGGAAATCGACAAGCTCACGGCGCAATTGGACGCCAAGCTCGATCCCATCGCCACGCGGCTCAAAGGCATGATGGCCATGGCGACCAAGATGGGCCGGGAACTTTCCGAGCGCAGCCGGGCGGAGTTGAAAGGCGTGTTGGAGGCTTACAACCTGCTGATCAAGGCCGTGAACGACTTGGCCACCGAAAGGGAAAAGTTGACGGCCGTCACCAAGGCGGCGCAAAACCACGGCGGCAAGTTCCAGGTGACGGAGAAGATCGTATGGGGCGGATTTGTCGATATCTACGGCCACACGCGCGAGCTCACGGCCGAGGATGTCAGGAAGGAATGGATTTGGGCGCCGGACGGCTTGCTGGGCCGGATGCTTATGACCGAGGAGCCGAAGCCGTCGGATCCCCGTCCGCCAGGGTAAGCGCATCGCGCCGCTTGACGAGGACCTTGTCGACGCGGTTCCCGTCCATGTCCATCACTTCGTAACGCACGTCCCCCTGGAGGAAATGATCGCCTTCCTTCGGGATGCGCCCCAGTTGGGTCATCACGAAACCGCCCAGGGTCTGGAAGGTGTCGTCGTCCTCGTCGGGCAGCGCGTCTTCAATCCCCAGCAGTTCCTTGAAGTCCTCGATGGTCTGCATGCCGTCCACGAGCCAGGAACCGTCTTCGCGCTTCACGGCGCCGGGTTGTTCCTCGCGCTGATCGTGCGAGGGGATGTCCCCGACGATGCTTTCCAGGATGTCGTTCATGGTCACCAGGCCTTGCAGCGATCCGTATTCGTCAATGATTAAGGCGATGTGGATTCCGGATTCCTTGAAGGACTCGAGTGACTTGAGCACGGGAATGTTTTCCGGTATGGTCAGGCCTTTCATGACATGCGCAGGCAAGTCGATGGGCCTTCCGGAAATGCAGTCCGCGAGCATGTCCTTGGTATGGATGATGCCCAGCACGTCGTCGAGGCTGCCCCGGCAAACCGGAAAGCGCGAGTAGGTGGTGCTGAGGACCATATCGCGGATTTCCTCGGCAGTAGCCTCCACGTCCAGCCAGGCGATTTCCGGCCGCGGCGTCATGATGCTGTTGATGCGCTTCTCGTTCAATTCGATCACGCTTTCCACCATGTCCTGCTGGGACTCCTGGAACACCCCGGCTTCCGTGCCCTGCGCGATCATGACGTTGATCTCGTCGCCTGTCACGGGCGGCTCGCTGGAAGGGCGGCTGCCGACCATTTTCAGGATGGCATCGGTGATGGCGCCCAGGAAGGACACCGCCGGATAGGCCGCGCGCGAGATCACCTGCATGGGCCAGGCCACCAGGGACG
>JADGQO010000055.1 GCA_017881725.1 Fibrobacteria bacterium | reverse complement strand
TCAACATCGAGATCAACAGCGAGGACGGCTTCGGCACCAATCTCAAGAACCAATTGAAAATCACCTACAAGGGCGAAGGCGACGAGCTGGAAGACGACATCATCCAGGAAATCGAGGCCGGCAACACGTCGCTGGCCCTAACGGGCACGAGCTTGACGGGTTATACCGAAGCGCACAAAGGTTTGTTCGGGTTAAAGATGCGCATGAAGTTCGGCGGGCTGGAGGTCACCACCATCGCATCGCAGGAAGGCGGATCGCAGGAGCGGCAGAAACTCGGCGCCGGCACCGAGCTGCATGATTTCGTGATCGAGGATCGCGCCATGGACCTGCACCGCCACTTCTTCCTCAAGCTCCAGGATCGCGCCGATTACGGCAACCTGGCGATGTGGACCGTGGACTCGAAAAACAGCATCCCGCCCTATGTCAACGGCGGAAAAGGCCGGCGCACCCTGGAAGTGTACCAACTGCTCCTGACCGGGGAGGAGCCCAACATCCCCGCCTCTGATTCCGCGCGCGCCTGCGTGTACGACGCGGGCGGCAACAAGGAACCGCAAATCTGCGAAGCCGGACGCTGGAAGGCCCTGAAAGAAGGCTCGGAATGGTTTTATGACGACGACATGCGCATGCTCACCGTGCCCGCGGGCAACCGCAGCATGTCCATCGCCGTCCGTTGGCAGAACGATTTCATCCCGCTCATCGGAGGGAAAAAGGATCCGCTGTCCTACATCCTCATCCATTCGCGATCGGTGGTGGGCAACGCCGACCTCGACAACCTGATGTGGAGAAACGTGTACAACATCGGCCGCATCAGCAAGCAGGACAAGGAAAGTTTCCGCATCCGCCTGGTGCGCAGTTCGGACAGCCTGGACATCGGCGCCGGGGACACCATTTCCTTCATCCGCCGTCTGGGTCTGGAGCGCATAGACAAGAAGGGCCTGGTCAACATCGATGATCCCCGGCTGTTCAACCTCGATCAGGGTTACATGGTGCTGCCCTGCCAAGGCGGCCTGGGCGGCAAGGACGACAGCTCCTACTGCCTCACTCCCATGAAGCGGGTCAATCCTCTTACGCGCATTTACGACGATCCGGTGGACGAGATCCAGAACGGTCCCACCACGCATAAGTTCGTGGTGACCGGCCGACAGCGCAAGTCCACGTTCGACGTGCGCGAGACGTCCACCTCCGTTTCGGGATCGCAATGCGTCGACATCGAAAAGGATACGGAGAAACTGATCCTGAACGGATCCACCGTGTTGGTGCGCAACGTCGATTACGAGGTCCTCTACGAAACGGGGCAAATCACCCTTTTGTCGCCACGGGCCAAGGATCCCAACGCGTCCATCGACATCAGTTACGAGTGCAATCCGCCCTTCCAGATCCAGGACAAAATCCTGTTGGGCACGCGCCTGGAGTACAAGCTGGACGGCATCTCGGACGAGAGCATCCTCGGTGCCACGCTGTTGTACAAGAGCCAGACCACTACGGCGGCGGTCCCGGATTTGGGCCATGAGCCGTTCAACCAGTTCCTGTGGGGCTTCAACGCCCGCCTGGCCGGAACGCCCAAGTGGATGACGAGCGCGGCTAATCTATTCCCCTTCGTGCAGACCGACGCGCCTTCGAAAGCCAACTTCGAATTCGAAGTGGCGCAAAGCCGCTACAATCCCAACACCAAGGAAACGGCCTACCTGGACAATTTCGAAAGCAGCGAGAACATCCTGCCCATGCCTACGACCATTTACTCCTGGTTCCAGGCCTCGCCGCCCACCTATGACGATGAAGGCAAGGTGGACGAGACCTTGGATTATCGGCATGAGGGAGAATTGGTTTGGCATTCGAGCATCAGGAGAGTGTATTCGGAAATTTACGGCAGCACGGGCAACGGCTACACCGATAGCCGGGAACAGACCCTGCTCAAATTCCAATTCACTCCCAACGACAACCAGGAAGGCAATTCCTGGGGAGGCGTGATGCGGGCCTTGAGTCCAGGGCTTTTGAACGAGAGCAAGAAACGCACCTTGGAAGTGGTTGTGCACGGGAACGAGGGCAATCTGGCCATCGACATGGGGCAGATTTCCGAGGACATCAGCATCCGAGGCATCAACAACGGCGCGCCGGACGGGAAGTTGGAAACGGAGTTGCAGCCCGGAGAGCTGACCAACACGCATGACTGGGGACTGGACGGCGTCCAGAACGCGTCGGAAAAGGCCGTCCAATGGGCGTGCAAGCCGAGTTGTTACGCCCTCCCCATCAGCTCCGCCGACGGTGATCCCGGCCACGACAATTGGGAGGAGCCGAAATCCGACGCCACCGAACAGTCCTACCACGTGAACGGCACGGAGGGGAACAACAAGGCGACCCAGGGCTACGGGTACGACACCGAGGATTTGGACCGCTCCGGGGTGTTGGACACGAAAAACACTTTCCTGCGCTACAACCTGCCGTTGGACAGCGCCTGTACGGCCGCGGTCCATTGCGAGGAGTTGAGAAACGGATGGCGCAAATACCAGATCCCCCTGTATGGCACGGGCATCCGCATCGGCGCCATCGCGGGGGAAAATGAAACCCAGATATTGTCCAACGTGAAAATGATCCGCATGTGGTTCGGGCATTTGCCCGCGCATGTGGGCTCCTCGTCCTTATTGCTGGCACGCGTCAACCTGGTGGGCAACGCCTGGGAGGAGGGCGCCCAAAACACCCAATACGATATCGATCAGGATCGCTTCGCCAGCGGGGACCTGCACGACAGCCTGGCCGTGCGCACTCCGCCCGACGTCCTCGATGCGAACCTCCTCAAGGTGAAGGTGGTCAACAAGCAGGAAGAGAAGAATTACATCCCCTCGCCGGGCACCAAAATTGAGCGCGACACGCGCACGGACGAACCTTTGCCGGAACGCTCCCTGGTCCTGCACTACGAAAAGCTCCACCCCGGCGAAGCGGTCTACGCCACGCGGCAACTGGGATCCGATCCCAAGGATTTGACCCTGTACGAACGCATCCTCATGGACATCCATCCGGACTCGAACAACGCCCTCAACGCCACGCATTTCCACCCAGGCCAGAACAGGGTAACTTTGGGGTTACGCCTGGGCAAGGACCAGGGCGACCGCAATTCCAAGGATTATTACGAAATCAAGATCCACATGGACACGGCCGCCGTCCTGGACGCCAAGCAGTCGGGCCTGTGGAACCGCAACTCCTTCCAGGTCAGCACGTCCGATCTCACGAGCCTCAAGAACGATGCGCTCTACAGCGCCGTCAACAGCCACGCGGTGGGCCGCAAGGTATGGCATGAGGGCCGTGGGGACAGCTCGATCACCATCGAAGTCGTGGGCAACCCCACCTTGTCGCGCATCGACTGGATGCGCCTGGTGGTCTATGTCGACTCGGCGGCCGGGGTCCCTCAGGACGGGGACATCTGGGTGGACAACCTGCGCCTGGAGGGGGTGAACAAGTCCATCGGCAGCGCCATGCGCACGCAGTTGCAATTGGACTTCGCCGATTTCGTCACGGTGTCCGGCAACCTCACCTACACCAACGGCAATTTCACCACCATGAGCCAGACCAAAACCACGCCGGCCAACTCCAATTCCAACGTGGATTACAACACCAACCTGAGCGTGTTCGCCAACAAATTGTTTCCGGACCAATGGGGCGTCAGCATCCCCCTGTCGGTGCAATACCACGGTTCGATTTCCCGGCCCTTCACCAAGCCCACTTCGGATCTGGGGCTGACCGGCACGGATTTCATGGACATCGTCGGGGACGCGGCCGACGGCCATCTCACCACCCAAGGCAGCGCCGATTCCACCAACGACGTGGAGCATCAATACGCGCGCGTGTACCAAACCACGGTGTTCGAGGACCGGTTTTCCGCCTCCTACAAAAAGGAGCACCGGTCAGCCAATTTCTTGAACCAGATTTTCTTCGAGCGTCCGGAGCTGCAATACTCCTTCGCATCCACCAATCGCAGCGACTTCTTCACCTTAAACCAATCGCGCAATTACAACACCAAGCTCATGTACAGCATGTCACCGTACGACCCTAAGGTCTATAAGCCTTTCAGCTTCGCGGAAAAATGGAAATGGGCCCCGGCCAACCTGTCCACCATCGAGTTCACGCCTCGGCCGGACAAGCTCAATTTCACCGTCGCCGATCTCTCCTTCGTGCGCACCGAGACCGTCAACAAGCCGCGCAACGCGAACGACGTGCCCGTCCCCGTGCCGCCGCTGTACACCGTGGCCTTGACCCACGGCATGGACATGGAATGGCGCCTTCTGTCCTTCTTTAATTATGGCTATCGCATCGCCGTGGACAGGGATTTCGACAACGAACACGGCTGCTTCGACGAAACGTTCTGGGGCCAGGAGGACGGGGGTTGCAACGCCGGGCTTTTCGCCGCGCGGGACATCGCCGCATGGGACGGCCCCGATCGGCATGACGGCCACCTGGGGGACGAATATCTGGTCATGTACCGGGAGCGGAACCGCACGGAAAGCTTCCACATGGACTTCAATCCCAACATCTTCACCTGGCTCACCATGGGCGGCAATTACAATTCCGGGTTCCACCAAACCCGCGTCGACTCCGTGTTGGATCGGTTGACGGGAAGAGAAATCACGCCGGAACATTTCAAAACCGACGCTGATCAGGACATCAAGCTGAACACGTCCTTAAGCCTGCCGGCATTAATCGGGCCGTCCGGAGACGGCAAGGGCGTCCTGGGCGCCATTCGCAAGCGCCTGGAAGACTGGCGGATGCGCAATCTCGACGTGAGCTATACCGTCGCGAACAAATATATCGGCGAGGAGTACACTTACAACCGTCTGCAGGAATTGCGCATCGACCCGTTCTCGTATTATCGGTACCAACTCGGTTTCGTTTATCAGGATATAGGGACGTTTCTGCGCTCATTGTTCGACGGTGAACCCAATCCCCGCAACATGGACTATCTCATGGCGCCGGATCCGAACTTAGGACAACCCACTTTCAGCCATAACGTGAGCCGCACGGTGGACGGCAGCACGGGACTAACGGTGCCTTGGGTGGATCTGGCCCTGTCCGTCAGCGTCAAGTACACCAAGGAGTACACCTTGTATCGCGCCGTCCAACCCAGCGATACCTCCATCGTATGGCCCGACCTGACCTTGTCCGGAACCTTCAACGATTTTGCCTCTAAGCTGCCCATCCTGCACAAGAATTTCAAATCCATGACGGCCACCTCGACGTTCAATTACCGCGCCGAAGACAAGCACTCGCTGTTTTCCCAGGTTCCGGAAACGCAGAAAACGGCCTATAAGCTGGATCCGTTGCTACGCCTCTCCGCCACGACGACCAAGGACGTGCGCGCCGAAATCTCCTTCAAGGCCGGCCTGGAAAAGTCCATTTTTTATAACAAGGGCGAGGACGGGAAGGAAAAATTCCTTTGGTACGGCATGTACGCCCCAAACGGAGACACCTTGATGATGCCGGTTTATCGGCGCATCGACAGCGCCAAGACGCCCCAGGACGCCTTCAATGCCGGAGCCGATGCCAGCTTGGGGTACGACATCGAAACTCAGAAAGGCGTGCAATTCTGGCGCTATTACGTCAAATTGGAGAATAATTTGCGGCTTAAAGCCACGGGCGGCGTGAATTATATGTACACCGAACGCACCTTGCCCGGCTTTGGACCCCACAAGGATCAAAACGTGTTGACCATGACGGCCAAGCCGGAACTCTCCTATAATTTCACCAATAATGTCGACGCCTTGGCGTATTTACAATACAAGTACACCAAGCTCTACCACACTCCCAACGAGGAGTCGACCCACGAAGTGCAAGTGCACGGCGAATTCACCATGCGTTTTTAACGGCCGGCGAATAGGCACTACCCGGCCCAATTCCAAGATTTTTAAGGAATTAGCCCCGATACTCGAAGACATACCTGGAGCGATGTCCCCGCAATAATTATCTTTCCCGCCCACATGCCGGGATTCCACCGAGCCATAGGGCTTGGTTTATTCCGTATTGAGAATTTTAAAAGCGAAATATTTCCGAAGATTCATTTCAATCGTTATGAACTTCCGACCACTTTAAAGAACCACACGTGGAGACAATGGAAAAAGCCATCAAAAAGAGCGGGAGGGTTTCCTCCAACCAAATCCAACGTCCGCTCAAATCCAAACGGGAGATCCTGATCAACGTCAGGCCCTACGAAAAACGCATTGCCATCCTCGAGGATGGGCGCTTGGCGGAAATCGTCTATGAGCGCCCTGAAAACAACCGCATGGTCGGCAATATCTATAAAGGCGTGGTCAACGCCGTGCTGCCCGGTTTGCAAGCGGCATTCGTCGACATCGGTCAGGAAAAGGCGGGATTCCTCCATGTCGAAGACGTCATCGGACGCCCCAATCTCGAAGATTACGATGATGATGATGAAGGACGTCCCGCCCCGCGCCAGGACGAAGGCAAAACCATCGATCAACTCCTCAAGGTCGGCCAGGAAATCCTGGTCCAGGTGACCAAGGAGCCCATCAGCACCAAAGGCCCGCGCCTCACGGCCCACCTTTCCTTCGCCGGCCGCTTCCTCGTGTGCATGCCGCGCACGGATTTCATCGGCGTCAGCAAGAAAAGCCGCGATCCGCAACAGCGCCGCGCGCTCAAGAAAATGATCCGCGAACTCAAGTCCCCGGACTGCGGATACATCGTCCGCACCATCGGCCTCAACGAAAGCGAAAACGAATTCGCCATCCAGATGAAGCAATTGGAAACCCGTTGGGAAACCTGCAAAACCGAAGCCGCCATCGTGCAAGCCCCGGCGTTGGTCCATGCGGAATCGGATTCCAGCGAAACCACCCTGCGCGATTACTTCTCCGACGACGTGGACTCGGTGTGGATCGACGACAAGGACGAGCATAAGAACGTGGTCAGTTTCCTCAAGGTCCTGTCCGCGGACATGGTCGACAAGGTCAAGCTGTATACCGGCGACGTCTCCCTGTTCGATCATTTCGGCATCGAAGAGGAATTGGAAAAGACCTTCGCCCGCCGCGTACAGCTTAAAAGGGGCGGCTACCTCATCATCGATCAGACCGAAGCCCTCATCGCCATCGACGTCAACACCGGCGGCAAAGTCCGCGGCCGCGACCAGGGCAAGAACATCAACGAGACCAATATCGACGCGGCCTGGGAAGTGGCCAAGCAAATGCGTCTGCGCGACTTGGGCGGCCTCATCGTCGTCGACTTCATCGACATGGACGAAGAAGAAGACAAGGAAAACCTGGTCCGCGAATTCAAAAAAGCCATCCGCGTCGACAAGAGCCCCGTCTCCTTCTCCAACCTCTCCCAGTTCGGCCTCATGGAAATCACGCGCAAACGCGTGCGCCCCAACGCCGTCAAGGAACAGTCCAACGTCTGCCCCACCTGCAAAGGCGCCGGCTACATCCCCTCCAAGGAAAGCGTCGTCGCCAACATCGACCGCTGGCTCCGCCGCTTCCACGCCAAAAAAGGCGAAAAGAACATCACCATGGCCCTGCACCCCGAGATGATCGCGCACGTCACCGAAAACCGCGCCGCCATTTTCAAGTACTGGGAAATCACCCACAACACCCGCATCCAGCTCGTAGAAGACGACGCCTCCAACTTCTCGGAGTTCCGCATCTTCTCCACCGCCAGCGGCGAAGAAATCACCCAAGCCACCCCAGCCTAAGCCAGGGTCGCACTCTTCGGGCGCTGGCGCAAGCTCAGCGCCCCTGAGACAAAGGAACTCGTAGTTGTCTTCGCCACTGGCGCAAGCTCAGTGGCCGTGAGACAAAGGAACTCTTACCTGTCTTGGGTCGCTGGCGTCAGCTCAGCGGCCGTGAGACAAAAGGAACTTAGACCAGACACAGAATTCACGCCGGGAAATGGCCGTAGCGGGGTCCGGTCGCAAAGCCGTCCGAGGAGACGTGCTGGTGCACGTCGACGAGGACAATGCCGCGAACGGGCCGCGATACGGACATTTACCAAGTGAATTGCGAAAGTGGCGGAATTGGTAGACGCACCAGACTTAGGATCTGGCACGTAAGTGTGGGGGTTCAAGTCCCCCCTTTCGCACCAAGAGCATCATTGAAAGGAAGTGGATTGTGAAAGCGACATTGACCGAACCGAACAGCACCGAACGCATCCTCGATATCGAAGTCGAGCGCGCGCGTTTGGATAAAATCTTTGACGACAAGGTGAAGAAGTACTGCAAGGAAGTCCGCATCAACGGATTCCGTCCCGGCAACGTGCCCAAGGACGTGGTCGCCAAACGGTTCAAGGATCCGATTTCCGCCGAAGCGTTGGAAGCGCTGCTGGAAGAAGTCCTTAAGGAAGCGTGCAAAGAGCATAACATCGAACCCATCGCTCCGGGCCGCATCGACAAGTTGGAGAACGAAGCCGGCAAGCCGATTCTGGTCAAGGCCGTCCTGGAAGTGGACCCGCCCCTGGAAGTCAAGGATTACAAGCTCGACATCCCCGTACATACCGCCGACATCGAGGACGGTGAAGTGCAGGCCCAACTGGCCATGCTGCGCAAGCGCAAGGCGGAAGAGACGCGCGTCGATCGCGCCGCGGCTTTGGGCGACGTAGTGGTGGCCGAATACTTGTCCATCTCCATCGACGGCGAAGATCGTCCGCTCCCGGCGCAACGCGAGTTCCGCATGGAACTGGGCGCGGGCAGCATTCCGGAAATGGATCATTCCCTGGTCGGCGCGAGCGCCGGCGACGAGCGCCAGGTGTCTTTCGCTTTCCCGGGGGATTACCGTCAGGAAAATTTGGCCGGGAAGAAATCGGAATACAAATTGAAGGTCATGGAAGTGGACGAAGTGAAGCTTCCGGAATTGGACGCGGACTTCGCGACCGCTTATGGATTCGCCGACGTAGAAGCCATGAAGGCCCGCATCCGCGAGGACTTGGGCAAGCAGGCATTGCAGCGCGCCAAGGAAGAGGCTTACGAGCAGGCCATGACGCGCCTCATCGAAGTGAACGTGTTTGAAATCCCCCGCGCCCGCATTCAGAACTACGTCAAGTACAAGCTGGATCAACAGGGCCACGTGCACACCGGCGACGACCATGGGCACGATCATTCCGACCTGGAGCAGGAGGCGGTTTTCAATATCCGTCGTTACCGGATTCTGGAAGAGATCGCCAAGAAGGAAAAAATCAAGCCCACCACCGAGGAAGTTGACGCGCGCGTGCGCGATCTGGCCGCCCAGTACGGCACCGACTTCGAATCGCTGAAGGCGCAGTTGCGCAAGAGCGGCAAGATCGTCGACATCCGCGAAGAGCTCAAGAGCGAGAAGACGCTCGACTTCGTGATCGGGTTTAAACGGGACGTTTAAAATCAAATGAGACGTTTGAAATTAAGCGGGAAGGATTGTGTGGTTGGCGTGGCTAACCATTGCGGCGCGGCATCCGATGCGGTTCGCAAAGCGAATCGCTAAAGGCTCGCCCGCAGGGCGAGAGTCGGCTCGCCCGCAGGGCGAGACTCGATCACTTCCAGGTAACCGAAAAGGCCCGCGAAGCGTGTCTTTAACGGCAGAAAAACTGTGGCATTCGCCACGCGGCGACAGGTAAAATGGACTTATGTATATTCTCATAAACTCATTGTTCCTCGCTGGAAGATAGGGCGGTCATGATAGTTCCTACAGTCATCGAAACCACTGGACGCTCGGAACGGGTGTACGACATTTACTCGCGCTTGCTCAAGGAGCGCATCGTATTCCTCGGCTCCGAAATCAACGACATCGTGGCAAACACCATCGTCGCCCAGATGCTGTTCCTGGAATATGAAGATCCGGACAAGGACATCCTTTTATACATCAACAGCCCCGGAGGCGTAGTCACTTCCGGCCTGGCGATTTACGACGTGATCAAATACGTTAAGCCGGACGTGCAAACCATTTGCGTCGGCTCTTGCTTCAGCATGGGCGCATTGCTTTTGGCGGCGGGCACCAAGGGCAAGCGTTTCATCCTTCCCCATGGCAAGGTCATGTTGCACCAGCCCAGCGGCGGCGCGACGGGACAATCGTCGGACATCCAAATCCACGCCAAGGAAATCATCAAGACCAAGGTGGAGCTGAACAAGATTTTGGCGGAAGCCACCGGTAAAACCGAGGAGCAGGTTTCCAAGGACACCGATCGCGACATGTATATGAGCGCGACCGAGGCCGTGGCCTACGGCGTGGTGGACGAAATCTTCAACCCTCTCAACCGAAAAAAAAAGAAGGCGGATTGATCGATGGCGCGCGCAGGTAATGGTTATGGTTTGATTCGCTGCTCCTTTTGCGGCAAGAACGCCGAGCAGGTGGAAAAGATCATCACCGGCCCGTCCGTGCATATTTGCAACGAATGCGTGGGGATGTGCAACGACATCCTTACCGAGGAAAGCCATAAGGAAGCCCAGGCCGCGCAAACGGCCGTGAGCACTACGTCCACCAGCCCGCTCGACATCAAGCGCCATCTCGACGAGCATATCATCGGCCAGGACGACGCCAAGATCTCCCTGGCGGTGGCGGTCTACAACCACTACAAGCGCATCGGAGCCAAAATGGGCCCCGACGGCGTGGAAGTCGAAAAGTCCAACATCCTGTTCCTGGGTCCCACCGGATCGGGAAAAACCTTGTTGGCCCAGACCATCGCCAAATTCCTGAAAGTGCCTTTCACCATCGTCGACGCCACCATCTTGACCGAAGCCGGTTATGTGGGCGAAGACGTGGAGAACATCATCGTGCGCCTGTTGCAAGCGGCGGACTATGACGTGGAGCTCACTGAGCGCGGCATCGTGTACATCGACGAGATCGACAAGATCTCGCGCAAGAGCGCCAACCCGTCCATCACGCGCGACGTCTCGGGCGAAGGCGTGCAGCAGGGTTTATTGAAATTGCTGGAAGGCACCGTCGCAGCCGTGCCGCCTAAAGGCGGGCGCAAGCATCCGGAACAGAACCTGATCCAAATCAATACGCGCAACATCCTGTTCATCTGCGGCGGCGCGTTCGAGTCGCTGGAAAAAATCATCGAGCGGCGCACGCGCGAAAGCGGCCTCGGCTTCGGGGCGCCCATCCAAAGCAAAGCCGAAAAACGCATCGGTGAGATTCTGAAGCTAGTGGAGCCGGACGACTTGATCCAATTCGGCCTCATCCCGGAATTGGTCGGACGCCTGCCCGTCATCACGGCCCTGGAAGAATTGCCCCGCAAGGCTTTGCTCGAGATCCTGACCAAGCCCAAGAACGCCCTGGTCAAGCAATACACCAAGCTGTTCGAGATGGATGACATCCGCCTCAAGTTCCAACCCGAAGCCCTGGAAGCCATCGTCGATCGCGCCGTGACCCGCAAAACCGGGGCCCGCGGTCTGCGCTCGGTGATGGAAAACGTCCTCCTGCCGATCATGTTTGAATTACCCTCCCGGAACGACGTGGCCGAATGCGTCGTCACCCGCGAGATGGTCGAGCACCGCAAGGAACCGATGCTCATCCTCAAGAAGAATAAGAAGAAGCTAGCCTAGCAGAGGTTACCGCTCCTAGTCGAGCCATAGGCCTCCTAGATTTGGGCGGCCCCGGCCCGTCGTCGGTCCACAGGTTTTTTGTTCGTGAAGTATTTCCGCGTCATTTGCATTTAAATCTTGGGGTATCTCTCCCTGGTCATGAAAGGGGAAACGGAATGCGTTTTAATAATGCCGGTTACGTCGCGCTGGTGGCTGCTTCGGTTCTTGGGGTCGCGTGCAATCAAAAATCCACGCCCGACATTGCCGCCCCCGTGGCCACTTACACCCTGTCGAGCCCCGCTTCCACGCCATCGCGTCCATCATCCGGGTTCCGGATAAGCCGGCTTATTCCGCCGGGGATACCGTGAAAGTCATCGCCGTGCCCGCGAGCGGGTACCTCTGCGCGGGTTGGACCGGCGACGCGAAGGCGGCGGGTGACACCTTGGTGGTCGTCATGACCCGCAACATGATCGTGTTTGCGGACTTCATCAACGTCGCCACGGGCAAAAAATCTTTCTCCATCACGCCCAAGGCGGAAAACGGCGCCATCGTATTCATTCCCGCGACGGGCGTTTACGATAGCGGCGTGACGGTGCAAATTGATGCGGGACGAAGCGCTGGCCAACCCCGCGCGCAACCATCCCCTGGTCGGCACGTGGAACGGGGACAAGGAAATCGTGGTCCACGCGAACGGGACCGAAACCAGCTCGCCGATGGATTCACTGGCCACGCAAGTGTATTCCTTCGCCGGCGACAACACATTCGTCATCACCCTGCAAGCAGGGTCGGCATTCATCCAATCCGTTACCGGGAGCTGGAAGATCCAGGGCGACTCCTTGCATATTTCCGGAGACGTCACCGGTGAATTCGCGTTTCGATATTCCCTGGCGGGCAACACCTTGACCTTGGCCTTTCCGGATAGCGTGGGTGTGGAAAAAGTGACGAAGAAGGACGTGTTTCAACGCAATTGACCGGCGTTAAACCGCCGTCAACCCTTCAGCCCGCCGTCGCGGCGATGCCTGCGCGCTTGGACACATCCGTCCGTATTTACCATTTTGATGGGGTCGCATGGCCTGGGCACCAAGCCCCGAGCCACGTCTGGAGGAATCAATTGCTGAAGCGCGCGAAAAAACAGTCGGGAAAAATGGCCGCGAAGGCCAAGCGCGCGGAGCCGTCGGCTGCGGGCAAGGATAAAAAGACCAATAAAAATGGTGTTACCCGCGCCCTGTCGAAAGCCATTGCCGAGGCCAATACCTCGGTCAAAACTCCATCCCGGCCCACCGGCAAGTCCAGGGAACGCCGCCCGCAGGGGGAGTTAAATCCGAATCCGAATTCAGACCCGAAGTCGGTGGAGCCCGATGCGAAAGCGGTGGAACCCGTAGCGGACATTGCCCAACTACAGAGCGCGGACATCCAGCCGCAACCGGAATCCCAGCAACAGGAGTACGCCGATACCCTGGCCAAGGGATTGCCCGTGGTGCCTCTGCGCGACATCATCCTGTTCCCCGGAACCGTGACGCCGATATTGCTCGGCCGCCCCCAATCGCTCAGCGCCATGATGCGTGCTTTGGAAAGCCCGTCGCAACTGGCGTTTTTCTGCCTCCAAAAAACCGCCTCCGAGGACGAGGTGGCTCCCGAATCCCTGAAAACCGTGGGCGTGGTGGGCCGTATCGCGTCCTCGCTGCCGCTTCCCAACAACCTGTCCAAGATTTTGGTGGAGTCGCTCGGGGTGGCGCGCGCGGATTCCTGGAACGTGCAGGCCAACCTTCTCCTCGCCACGTTGACGCCGCTATCCGCCGAGCCCCTGCAGGGCGACGGCTCGCAGCAAAGGTTGCAATCGATCCGCGTCATGTTCTCGGAATACCTGGCGCAGAATCCCGATTTGCCGCGCGGGGTGGGCGATTTGATCGACGGCCTGTCCGGACCGGAAGAGAAAATCTACGGCATGGCGGGGCATCTGAAAATCGCCGTGGAGCTGAAACAAATGCTCATTGAGGCGCGGGACCTGGACGCCAAACTGGGGATGATCCAGGAGTTCCTGCGCAACGAGGTGGATACGACCCTGCTCGGCCGCCGCCTGGATCACGAGGTCCGGGCCGGAATTGCGCAGAGCCAGCGCGAGTATTTCCTGACCGAGCAAATGCGCAAGATTCAGATGGAGCTGGGATCATTTTCGCCGCCGTTGAACCACGAGGTCAAGCAGCTGGATGAGGCGATCAAAGCCAAAGGCCTGCCGGAAAAGGCGCTGGCCCGGGTAACGGCTGAGTTACGCCGCCTGGACTACCTGAATCCCTCCTCGCCGGAATACTCCGTGGTGCGCACCTACGTCGACTGGTTCCTGGGTTTGCCCTGGAACAAATACGCGCAAGACAATCTCGATTTGGTGAACGTGAAGAAGCAGCTCGACAAGGATCATTTCGGATTGAAGGCCGTGAAGGAGCGCATCCTGGAGCACGTTGCGGTCTTCAAGCTGTCCAAGCACCATACCACGCCTATCCTGTGCCTGGTGGGTCCGCCGGGCGTGGGGAAAACCTCGCTGGGAAAAAGCATCGCGGCGGCCCTGGGCCGGGAATTCGTGCGCATCTCCCTGGGCGGCGTGCGTGACGAGGCGGAAATCCGCG
The DNA here is from genome assembly GCA_017881725.1 of Fibrobacteria bacterium. Taxonomy (GTDB): domain Bacteria; phylum Fibrobacterota; class Fibrobacteria; order UBA11236; family UBA11236; genus Chersky-265. Next base: position 10,972 of record JADGQO010000055.1, on the reverse strand, counting down.
GGCATCGGCGCACCTATATCGGGTCCATGCCGGGACGCATCGTGCAGGCATTGAAAAAATGCGGCAGCATGAACCCCGTCATTCTCTTGGACGAGATCGACAAGATGGGCAGCGATTTCCGGGGCGACCCGTCTTCGGCCCTCCTGGAGGTTTTGGATCCGGAGCAGAACCGCGAGTTCATCGATCATTTCATGGAAGTGGGCATCGATTTGTCGCAAGTTTTTTTTGTGACCACCGCTAACGTCGAAGAACAGATCCCCGCCCCTTTGCATGACCGTTTGGAAGTGATCCGCATTTCCGGATATTACGATTCGGAGAAGTTGGAAATCGCGAAGGGATATCTGCTTCCCAAGATCAAGATTACCTCGGGTCTGGAAAACAGCCAGATGGAACTGGACGACGCGGTGCTCTCCACCTTAATTCGCCGGTACACGCGCGAGGCCGGGGTGCGGCAATTGTCGCGGCAGATTTCCAAGATCGCCCGCAAGCGCGCGCGCCAGGTTGTGGATGGCCAGGAGGCCGCCAAGTCTCCGCGCAACCGGAAAGGACTGCCCGCAGGGGCCGGCGCTCCCATCGCTCCCATCGGGAAAGACTCGCTGATCGAATACCTGGGCGTGCCCATCCGCCAGGAACGCATGGTGCCGGAAAGCAATAGCCACGGCGTGGTCACGGGGCTCGCCTGGACGCCCGTGGGCGGCGAAATCCTGCGCGTGGAATGCACGCTCCTGTCCGGGCGCGGACGCCTGCACCTGACCGGGCATTTGGGCGAGGTCATGAAGGAGTCGGCGCAAATCGCCTTGACGCTCGTGCGCGAAAGGGCCCGCCGTTACGGCGTCGATCCCTCCGTGTTCCATAAAACCGACATCCATCTCCATGTGCCGGAAGGCTCCATTCCCAAGGACGGACCCTCCGCCGGCATCGCCATGACGCTGGCTTTGGTGTCGGCCATGACACGCCAACCGGTGGATCCGAAAATCGCCTTCACGGGGGAGGTTTCCCTAGTGGGCAAGGTGCACGCCATCGGCGGGTTGCCGGAAAAGTCGCTCGCCGCGTTGCAGGCCGGGGTGACGCGCGTGATGGTTCCGGAAGAAAACGCGCCGGAAATCCGTGAGCTTCCGCCCGAGGCGAAAAAGGGATTGAAAATTATTCCCGTCCGCCATATCGACGACGTGCTGGCCCAGTTGTTCCGCCGCGCGCGCGCCGCATCGAAAAACTCAAAGGCCGAACCGAGGCCCATCCCGGCAAAGCCGGTTCCGAAAAAATCCGCCATCGGCAAACCCCCGCGCGTGCAACCCCGCAAGGCCCGCCGGAAACCGTGAGCATCGCCGAGAATTACCGGGGCATCCAAGCGCGTATCGACGCGGCCTGTCGTCGCGCCGGCCGCGACCCGTCGGAAATTCGCCTGGTCTGGGTCAGCAAGAACAACTCCCGTGAGCGCGTCTTGGAGGCCGCGGCGCTGGGCGCGTGCATATTCGGCGAGAACCGCGTGCAGGAAGCGCTGGAAAAATTCCCGCTGACCCAGGCCCCCGGGACTCCGACCGCCGTTGGAACCGTCGGGCATGTTGACCCCCAAGTTACCGTAACCCCTGAGTTACATTTGATCGGCCGCCTGCAAAAGAATAAAATCCGCAAAATCCTGCCGTTGGCGTCGGCCATCCACTCCATCGATTCCCTGGAGCTCCTGGAAGCCGTGAACCGCGTGGCGGGCGAATTGGGCCTGAAGCGGGACGTATTCCTACAGGTGAACACTTCCCGCGAGCCGCAAAAAGGCGGCTTCGAGCCGGAAGAGTTGTTGGGTTTGGCGCGGAGTCTCGGAACCGGTTTCGCGGCGTCGACGACAGGGGAGAATCCCCCTCCGGCGGCGTCGACGGCAGGGAATAACTCCCCTTCGGCCTCACCGCATGTGCGCGTCATCGGACTCATGACCATGGGTCCCGCTGATACCGTCGGGGGCGAGCCTGCCGCACTGGAAGAAACCCGACGTTGCTTCCGCCAATTGGCCGGACTCCTCGGCGAGCTTCGGAGTTTGCCCGTCCCGCCGTGGCCGGGCCTGGCATTTTTATCCATGGGAATGACGCACGACTTCGAGGTCGCCATCGAGGAAGGCGCGCATTATCTCCGCATCGGCACGGGACTTTTCCGCCAATGACTATTTTTCCTGCGGGCGGCTTCACTATTGGTCGCCAAAACCCGGAGACCTCATGATCACACCCTTGGACATCAAAAAGCATGAGTTCACGGCCCGGTTCAAGGGTTACGATGCCGACGAGGTGCGCGCCCTGCTCGAAACCATCGCCAAGGATTTCGAGGAGCAAATCCGCCAAAACACCCAACTGTCCGAACGCCTGAAAATCGCCGAGGAGCGCCTCAATCATTACCGATTGATCGAAAAAACCCTGCAAGACGCGGTGATTACCATCCAAAACACTTTGGAGGAAAAGCGCAAGGTGGCCCAACAGGAGGCCGAAGCCATCCTGACCGATGCGCGGCAAAGGGCCACGGAAGAGATGTCCTCCTCACGCGAGCATTTGGCGCAACTGCGTAGCGAGATTTACGTCCTGGAAAACCAAAAAATGCAATTCTTCACCCGGTTCCGCGGCCTCTTGCGCAGCCAGGCGCAAATCCTGGAAGCCATGATGGAAGCCGAGGACAAGGAAATGCCGCCTTCGCCGACGGAACCGCCCCCGCCCCGCACGCCGCCGGACGCCGGAGCCGACAAGCGCTGGGCCCGTAAGGGTTAGCTCCCGAGGGCCTGTCCCTTCCCCCGCCTTACCGCGCCGGACGCCATCCAACCGGGGACCGGAAAGCGTTAATTTTGGTACTCCTACCCGTCAATTGATATATTTTCTGCAGGTTCGACAAAACGAACCGGGTGTTACGGCGTTCCAGGCGCCGTCGCAATGGGGGATCGAAAGCGCCAGGGTTTCCGAATTTCGCCCGATCCTGGAAAGGAAGGAATCGCCATGTCAGAAGTAGCCGTCAACAATAAGGGGTCCAAGTTCCTGAAGACCTTGGGTATCGTCGCCGTCATCGCCGCGCTCATCGCGGTGGCCCGCATCGTCTTCCGGGTTTTCAACGAAAAGAAAGCCGAGCCTGACGACGGGCATCACGGAATTTAACCTCAGACCCTCTGGCCCGAAGATTCGGTTGGATTTTCCGGCCTCGCGTTTACAAAACCGCGACCGCCCACCCTCATTAACCTGCAAGTTACGTCACTTTAAAGCCACGTCACCTTAACGATACGTCACCTAGAGGTTACGTCATTTAGGGGCAGCCTTAAGGTTGCACCGCCGTCGCCAAGCGGATATGCGCCAGGTGATGATCCCCATGCCATGCGTACATGCCTATGGCTTCGAACAGCGGCACGTCGCGCTGCATTTTGGGATGATGGAAAGTGCGGCGGAGCTGAGCCTCGGAAAGGCTATGCAGCGTTTGCACCCATTTTCCGTGGATGGCGGAAATCAGATCCAGGGCCGGACGTATGTCGCCCTCCGCAGCGTCGGCCAGGGCCGACCATTCCTCTTCCAAATACGGCTTGATGACGGGGTTGTTCTCGGTGAGGGCAAATTTGAAACGCGTGTAATTGTTGACGTTGGCGTCGGCGATATGGTTCACCAATTGGCGCACGGTCCAGCCTTGCGGCCGGTAACTGCGGGCCAATTGCGCCGGAGTCAAGTGGGAAACCTGGGTCAGGATTTTTCGGGGCAACCCGTCAATGGCTTCGATGGCTTGGCGGATGGCTTCGGAATTGAACTCCATCAATCGCACGTAGCGTCCGATGGGATAACGGATGTTGTCGGGAATGGGCGTGTCCAGGGGAAACCTCCGGGGAAAAGTTTTCTTTAAGGGTACGTCTTAAAATAGATTTCGAAGCCGAGGCCGAGCGAGGTGGCCGATATCCAATCAATAACCCAAGCTGAACCGCATCCCCAAGGCGCGATCGCGCAGGTTTGCGATCGGCATCGCCGCGATTTGGATGGTCATGCCCTGAGGCCAGGACAGATCGGAATTCGCGAATTCGTTCCCATTGTATCTGTCGGCCGCCCCTGCAGTTCAATGGCTACGCCCAAGCCCATCGCCAGGCAGCAACCGTGCGCCGATTCCTACATTTCCCCCAAAGGAATCCTCCAGATAATAATTGCCGATGGACGGGCCGGCGCTCGTTGCGTCCGACCAGGTGCAGGGGTAGGGGCAGGCGAGGCCGAATCCGCATCGGTGGTTTCGGCCGACACGGCTGTCAGCAAGAGAATTGTCGCCAAGAAGCTCGTGAAAACCCATCGCCTCAGACCCATGCGGAACCTCCTATCCCGATGAGAAAAATAGGACGTTTCCGGAAATCAGAATGTTCGGATTTTATCTATTTGGATTTTCGATTGATGCATGATGCTTCCGCCGGCGACGATATTCACGATATAAAACCCATCCTTTAGACCCTTAAGATCAAGGGCGTAGGCTTCGGTTTTTCCGGAATGGGTTTGCGCCTCCAGTGATTTCACCATTTTCCCGTCGAGATTGAAAAGTTGGATGGAGGCGGACCCGCTGCTCGCGGCGGTGAATTCGATGCGCAGCTTCGATCCGCTGAAATGCATGTGGACTCCGGTTAAACGCATCGTCCCGGAATTTTTACCGATGTCGATGGCCGAGCCTTTCACGCTGTCGACGCCGACGACCAAGGTCGTTACGCTTTGCGACGGAAGGGAAAAGGTGAATGCATTCGCTGCGGGCGTTATGGCCGGGCCGGCGACCAGGCTGTTGTTCGCGTCGGTGACCCAAGGCGTGGCCTTGCTGGCCGAGGCGTTGGCGACCGAAAAGGTTTGCGACGTCGCGGTGGCATTGGTATTGGTATTGGCGGCCACGATCACCACGCGGTTATCCTTCGCGCCATAGTAAGCCGATACGGTGACGCCCGTGGCGGGCGCTGCGGTAGCGCCGATGCGCACGTATCCGGGCCGCACGAACCGGCTGTAATTGCCCATGATCCACAGCCGCTTGCTGGGCTTGTTCGTGCCCTTGTCCCACAGGGCGCCGTTGTCGTTACCGGAGGGATAGACCCACCAGAAATGCCAGGCGTTCATGTTCGCGATGGTCATCGCTTCGTGGATAATCTTGGCCACCCGCAGGGCGCTGCCCATGCCGGGATCCTCGTTGTTGTCCGTATCGTAAATTTCGGTTTCCCAAAAAGATTTTCCGGCCTGGGCGATTTGGGGATAGGGCTTGGGGCTGCCGCCGTACTCGTGCGTGGCGACGATGGAAGTGTATTTCCAGGCGTCGGCGTTGTTCTGCAGGGCGGTCAGGTAGCTTCCGATGCCGAACCAGTTCATGGTTTCGGGGGTCATGACCTTGGTATCCGTGGCGGCTAGGGCCGGGCCCATGCTGCTTCCGACCCACGTCGCCATTTCGGTTTCGGTATAATAGGTGGTGGCGTTCAAACCCTTGCTGTCCGGCTCGTTTTCGGCGGAGACGGCGTAAATCGGAACGCCTTGTTTTTTCATATTCGTGACGAAAGTCACAATCGTATTCGCCCAATCCTGCGCGTTGATCAATTTCGGGGGATTGCCGCTGATATCCGCGGCCTTCACCTCCCAGGGGGCGGCCCAGACTTTTACGCCCCGGGCCACCGCGAGCTTGGCAATGCTGGTCTCGCTGGTGGCGCCGCCTCCGATGCGGATGCGGTGCAGCGAAAGTCCCGCCCCGGTGGTGGTGGACCATAAGAGGTCTGCGTCCGTCGCGCTCATGGTCGAAGCCCAGGCCGTGGATGCGCCGAACCCGTCTATGGTCTGGTACTTGGTGCCGACATCAATGGCAGCGGTCGCTCCCAAGGCGAGTCCGGAAAGGAAGGCTATCGCGAGCGCTGTTTCGGACAAAATGTGTGGACGGATATTTTCCAAAACCATACCCCCGATTCGATTTAAACGGACTTGCGTCCGCATCCAAGGGTATCTCCGAAAGGCGGGGAACACATGGAAATTCCGATTGAATTATTGAACCTCGGGAGGAAAAATCCGTTCCGACTTCGTTTCGAGCGGCTTACCCCAATTTTTGGGAAAGGTTGGGTTTCGGAAGACCGACAAGTGAGCCGACGGTTAACGGATCCCCTGCGCGTGGCCTGTCACATTCACCTTATTTTAATTCGTTTCGTCACTTCCAAAAACACCAAGCCGTTCTTATCCCCGTACACTTCCGGATAAGCGAATTTTATTTCACGGAGTATATTTCCGTGAGCGTTTTCGATTTTAACCAAACTCGCTGAATCCGTTTCCAGCGCGCCCGCCTGAACCGATGCGCATGTGGACCGAGCCGATGTACCGACCTGGTGGACCCATTCAACCCATTCAATAAAGGCTTGCCGATGAAGTTTCACTTTAACCTGGCCCATTTAGTTTTGGTTTGCTCCCTCCTCGCTACTCCGGCCTTGGCCCTGGAGCAACGGGCGGGTCTTGTCGCGGGCTTTCCCGAGCAGGTGGATCTGAGCTATGGAATCAGCGGCCCGTATGGGGGGATTGAAGTCGCGACCGGAATCGTGGCTCTCGCCGTTACAGAAATCAAGGGGGACGATATGTTCACCATGGTGTGGAACCCGTCTCTCGGCGTTAGCAAGAAATTCAGCCTCACGCCTTGGCTCTATCTTAAACCCAAACTATCAACCATGTACTATGCCGGTTACGGATATGAAAAGGCCACGGATGGATTCAATTACCTGCGCTTGCGCTTCGATAAGCTTTACTTCATGGAAGGGATAGGCCTGGGTTTCGACTATAAATCCTGGTTCTTGGAGCTTAACCCGGCGTTGCTGCAATACCGGGGTTTCACCATCGAGATGGACAACGCGGGCCATCTCCCCGTATCCGAACGGGACAAATCCGGGACTGGACCGTTTGGATTTTCGCTCTCGATCGGAAAATTCTTTTAATGGATTTTGGATAATCCCCTTCGAGATCAAATGACCGGCAATCCCCAATCTTCGACCCTGTAAAACCACCATGCTGTTCTTCGCACTTTTATTTTTTGCCGCATCCACATCGTTGGCGGATCCCTCTGGCGGCCGAGATAGCCTCTCACGGCCTTTCCACGCCTGGATTGACGGGCGCCTGAACCTTGGGATGGGAGAGTACCAAAATTCGCAATCCCAGGTTCGCAACGACATTTTGTGGAACGGTCTCATATCGGTGCCCGTGGAATATAAGGCCGTGGATGGAAAGGTTTCCGTGGGATTGTGGCGACAGCAGTATCCCCGTAGCGCCTCAAATGAATACAGAAGCCGAAACGCTTTCTATGCGTTAGAGTTTGATGAATGCTGGATCCGCGTTCCCTTTCATTTGCGGGAATGGCCCATGGCGCTCACGGCGGGTTCTCTCCGCTGGAGAGACAATCCTCAGGCCGCGCTCGGTGGAGAGTATCTTGCGCGTTACTCCGCTTATCCTCCCGCCCCGGTTCGGGATGGACAGCCGTGGGATCCCCTGGACACCTTATCCACCTCCATTATCGGCCTGCAATTTTCCGTGGGTGGCCCGCAAAGCATCTGGACGCACCAGGCGGAGGTTTTCCTGGATTCCACCGGAAGCGAATGGCAAATTTCCGCGGCATATTCATTGGGTTTTAAACCGTCCCCGAAATTCAACTTGGGGCTAGGCGTCGAAGAGTTGGGGCTGGCCGGCCCCTGGCCCGAAACGCTTTCCACTCCCGGAAAATTGCCTACGCCCGACGGCGCGGTCTTCGTGCTGGATTCGAACTCCACCCCGGATACGATTACCGAATATTACCATTCCACGCCTGCTTATCTTCTCTCCCTGCGTGGCGCCGTGGATTTGTCGCGAGTACTATTTAGCGATCCGGATTCCAGCCATGCCTGGTCATTGTACGCCGAGGCCGCCCTGCTGGGAATCGAAAACCAAGGCCGTCTGTATGCCCAGCCGTTGGATAGGGTGGCCGGAACCGTAGGCATGAGTTTCCCGACGTTGCATGTTTTCAAATCGCTGCGCTTGCAATGGGAACGCATACCCGTGCCCCAATCGCTTTGGATCCCCGCACCTCTAACCGGTAACATCATAGGCGTTCCCGGTATCGCCGACGTTTCGTCAACTTGGAAAGCCGTCCGTTCTTTGACCTTCTCCGGCTCCGTTCCAATATTGTCCTGGTTGGAGGTCAGTGGCTTCGTCCAATCGAGAACCCGGGAAATGAGTAATGATGTCTCGGGTCCCTTTCAATACCTTTTCGGGAACTCCTTCCTGAACTTCCAACTCCGGCTGGTGGGCCGCTCTTCCTTTTTCCGGCGTTGATTAAAAACCACACGGATCCGGCGCATGCCATTTTGCCTTATAAAAGTTCCGACTCGAACAGTCCAATTTCCGGGATTGGTCAAAGTGCGACGCGAGATGGGTTGCAAAAAAGACGGTTTGAATGGAATTTAAAAGTGAAGCACATCCAGGACGGGAGTTTGATTCCATGAACCAGCCGTTAACCAGCGCCAGCAATTCAATTACTTTGCGCGTAAAGCTTTCCAACCAGCCGGGCGTGCTCGGCCATTTGACCGCAGCCATCGGCGAGGCGGGCGGCAATATCGGAGCCATCGACATCGTGCGGCGGGAGGGATCCTTCCTGGTGCGCGATTTGACCGTGGAGACGGCGGGGGCGGATCATGCCCAGACGATTACCGATAAAGTGCGGGAAGTTTCCGGCGCGGAGCTCATGAACGTGTCCGACCGGACCTTCCTGTTGCACCTGGGCGGCAAGATCACCGTAACCAGTAAGATACCCCTGAAGACGCGCGACGAATTGTCCATGGCCTATACCCCGGGCGTGGCGCGTGTGTGCCAGGCTATTTATAAAAACCCGGAGGCGGCCTACAATCTCACCATCAAGCGCAATTCCGTGGCCATCGTCAGCGACGGTTCCGCCGTCCTCGGCTTGGGAAATCTAGGCCCCTATGCCGCCATGCCCGTCATGGAAGGCAAGGCCATGTTGTTCAAAACCTTCGGCGGCGTGGACGCGTATCCCATTTGCCTCAATACCCAGGACCCTGACAAAATCATCGAGACCGTGAAGAACATCGCGCCCGGTTTCGGCGGCATCAACCTGGAAGACATTTCCGCCCCGCGTTGCTTCACCATCGAAAAGGCCTTGCAAGAGGCGTTGGATATTCCCGTCTTCCACGATGATCAGCATGGCACGGCCATCGTGCTGACGGCGGCGTTTCTGAACGGTTTGGTGGTGCTAAACCGCAAGGCCGGGGATTTAAAAGTCGTGGTGTTGGGCGTAGGCGCGGCCGGAACCGCGTGCAGCCTCATGTTGCATGAAGTCGGCGTGCGCAATATCGTGGGATGCGACCGCCAGGGCGCCATTTACCGGGGCCGCAAGGACATGTCCGTCGAGAAAGCGGAATTCGCCGCCTGGACCAACCCCAATAATGAAAAAGGAACCATATCCGAACTGCTGCGTGGGGCGGACGTGTTCATCGGCGTCTCAGGACCGAATCTGGTCACCCTCAATGATTTGAAAGGCATGAACAAGGATCCGATGGTGTTCGCCATGTCCAACCCGGATCCGGAAATCGATCCGGAAATCGCCCGCAGCGTGGCGGCCATCGTGGCCACCGGTCGCAGCGATTATTCCAACCAGGTGAACAACGTGCTCTGCTTCCCGGGCATTTTCCGGGGTGCTTTGGATTGCCAGGCCCGTGAAATCAACGGCGCAATGCAACTGGCCGCCTCCCGCGCCATCGCCAGCGTCATCCCGCGCGAAGCGTTGCAGCCGGAGTACATCATTCCCAGCGTATTCGATCCCAACGTGGTGACGGCCGTGGCCAAGGCCGTAATCCAGGCCGCGCAGGAAACCGGCGTCTCGCGCCGAAGGGCCGTGACGGAAACGTAAGGTCTGCGCCAAACATTCGTCTGTATCCGCATTCTTATGCTGATGCTTTGTTCTTTGAACAACGCATCAAGCCAAGACTCAACGCTCATTTCATTTGATTTGCAAGACCAGTTTGGAAACCATCAAACTAAGGAAAAATATTTACAAAGTCCAGTCGTTGTAATCGGCAGTGATAGAGCTGGAAGCAAGTACAATGAAGTTTGGGGAGCGGCCCTTAGGAATTCATTAAAGGATAGCGCAAATTACAAGGCTATCAAATTCCTCGGTGTAGCCGATGTTCGCGGCGTTCCGGCTATTTTTACAAAATTTGTCACGCATAACTTTCCAAAAGACAGAACCATCCTCATGGATTGGGACGGTGTTTTCTCCACCGCATACGACCTCAAACCGAAGTACACTAATATTTTGGTGTTTTCCTCAAAGGGAAAACTTTTGGGGCGGTATTATTGTCAGGAAATCGATGACAATATCCTAGCCAAGATCGAAAAACAAATTCTTGGCGCTTTAAATGCGCCAAAAAAATAGGTCATGGAAAATCGAGCAATATCGTAAAGTCCGCCCACCCCATCTTGGCTGCAAGGTCCAGCGGCATGCCGATCCGGCTATTCCAATATCCGGACCCGATATTTTTTCCCTTTGATCTTGTTCTCACTCAGACGTGCGTAGGCCTTGTGCCCGGCTTTGTTTTGGACGGATACGAAGGTCTCATAATCCATCACATCGATTTTCCCCACCAACTTGCCGTCTACGCCTTTGTCGCCCGTCAAGGCCCCCAGGATGTCGCCGGCCCGGAGCTTGTCCTTGCGGCCCGCGGCGATGCACAGGGTGGTCTGATCGGCGGTCAGGACGCGCCGGGCGTCATGCGTGGACCATTCCATCGGTTCGGCGGGCACGTCGATTTTCAAATATTCGCGCGCAGCCTCGATTTTATGCGTTTCCGTAGGTAACGCCAAAGTTACGGCCCATCCCCCCTTGCCCGCCCGCCCCGTGCGGCCGATGCGGTGGACGTAGGTTTCCATGTCATGCGGCACCTCGAAATTGACGACGGCTCCCAGGTCTTCAATGTCCAGTCCCCGCGCGGCCACGTCCGTAGCCACCAGCACGC
>JADGQO010000054.1 GCA_017881725.1 Fibrobacteria bacterium | reverse complement strand
GAAAGGAATGCGGGCGGAATGGACGATTCGAATTTAAAGGCAGGGCGCTCACGGGCGTTGGAACAATATGCCAAAACCCAAGCGAACCATATCGAGGATTTAAAGGCCCTGACGCGCATCCCGAGTATCAGCTTCGATGGCTTCGATCCTAAACAAGTGGAACGCTCGGCGGAATTCACCTTGTCCTTGCTCGCCAAATCCGGTCTCGAAAATGCGCACATCATGCGCGTGCCCGGCACGCATCCCTATGTATACGCCGATTGGCTGAAGCAGCCGGGGGCGCCCACCGTGCTTTTATACGCGCACCATGATGTGCAGCCGCCCTTGCGGGAAGAACTGTGGAAATCCCCGGTATGGGAACCTACGGAAAAAGACGGTCGACTCTACGCCCGTGGCATCGCGGACGATAAAGCCGGTGTATTGATTCATGCGGCTAGTATCGCGGCGTGGCTGGACACCGTCGGAACCTTGCCCGTCAACGTCAAGGTCATCATCGAAGGCGAAGAGGAAATCGGTTCCTTGCACCTGGCTTCGTTCCTGGAAAAATACCGGGAACAATTGCGAGCCGATTGCATCATCCTCACCGATTGCAGCAATTTCGACACGGGCCTGCCCAGCCTGACCACGACCTTGCGTGGCCTCATCAGCATGGAAGTGGAAGTGACGGCTTTGAATCATCCCCTGCATTCCGGCATGTGGGGCGGCCCTATCCCCGATCCCATTCAAGGCCTGGCGAAAATCCTGGCCCTCTTGACCGATGCGCAAGGCCGGGTCGCCGTACCGGGCATATGGGACAAGGTCAAAGCGCCCACCGCGGCCGAGAGTGACGATATGCGTAAGTTGGGGCTCACCGACGCGGTATTCAGGGAGCAAGCCGGCATTGAAAAAGGCGTACAACTTTTCGCGAGCGGTCCCGATCTGCTGGCGAAAATGTGGCGCGAGCCCTCATTGTCCGTAAACTCCATCCAGAGCGGCGGAAAAAAAATCGCCGGCAACGTGATCATGGATTCGGCTTGGGCCCGCGTGGGCCTGCGCCTGGTGCCCGACATGGACCCGGTGGAATCCACGCGCCTGTTAAAGGATTTCATCGTCTCAAATTGTCCTTGGGGCCTTAAGGTTGAAGTAATGCCGGAGCAAGGCGCCGCTCCCTGGATGACCCAGCCCGACCATCCGGTTTTTGCGGTGGCGAAAAAATCCCTGGCCATGGGCTATGGAAGGGACGCCGTCCTCATCGGTTGCGGCGGGACCATTCCCTTCGTCGACAGCTTTACGCGCGCCCTGGGCGAGGTTCCGGCCTTGCTGGTGGGCATAGAGGATCCCTATACCAACGCCCATTCGGAAAATGAATCCTTGGGCCTTGCGGATTTTCACAGCGCGGTGAGAAGCCAAATTCATTTCTTCGCAGACCTGGCGCAGGCCTCCATCGCCAATCCGGATTTTTGGAAACATGTCGCACAAAAAATTTGACCTGGTAGTTGCCGGCGCCGGCATCATGGGCATGGGCTGCGCGCTGGAAGCGGCTGCGGGCGGTAAAAGCGTAGGCGTGTATGATCCTTCCGGAGAGGGAACCAAAGCCTCCTGGGCTGCGGCCGGGATTCTGGTCACGCGCGACGCGCGCAAATTCCTTTCTCCCTTTCGCGAATTCTATGTCCGCTCCATCCGCATGTACCCGCAATGGCTGGATGAAATCGCAGGCAGGACAGGCCGATGCGTCCCGCTGCATCAGGGCGGAGATTTCCAGGTATACGCTTTGGATACTCCCAAGGGAATCGAAAATTGGGAGGGCAAGAAAAAACAGTTGGAGCGGGAAAACTCACAACGCTTTACCCTCACGGAAAAACTCCCGGACTTTCTAGCATCGACCAGCCCCCTGGAAAATGTCCGCGTGCTGCATTTTCCGGAGGACGCCTATATTCAAAACCGCGATTTGCTCGAAGCGCTGCAGGCCGCGTGCCGATCGGCTGGAGTGCATTTCCTTTCCGCCGATACCCTGCTGCCCATGCGCTTCGCGGACGGCAAAACCCACTGTGAGTTCGCTTCCGAAACTTGGGTAGCCGATGAAATCGTCGTTGCCGCCGGGGCCTGGTCCGTCAAGATTCTGGAAGGACTGGGTTACAAAATGCCCATGATTCCCGTTAAAGGGCAGCTCAAACGCATCGCCAAGTTTTATCCGGACGATTGCATGGTGCATTACAATGAGGATATTTATTTCGTTCCACGCGGGGACTCCTTGGTCGTCGGCGCGACCACGGAACCGGGCAACTGGCAGGAGGGATTCGATGCAGCCGGGGAAGCTTACCTTGGGAAACATTTAAAAACCTTTCTCCCTCGCTTGGCCGACGCGGCTCTGGAAGAATGGTGGGGCTTCAGGCCCCGGACCCGCGACCGATTGCCCATGATGGGTTGGTTGGACCCGGAAAAAAAATGGGCTTTATGCACCGGACATTACAAATGCGGCATCAGCATGGCGCCCATGGCGGCCAAATGCATCGCCCGGATGTTACGCGGAGAAAAAACTCTTTTGGATTTGGAGCCTTTTAATCCTTGGCGCAAGCAAGGCATTGCCTTCACCGCAGCCGTGACCTAATGTGAACCACGGAAAAAAAAGCGTACTCGATTAGAAAAACAATTCGTAATTCGCCCCGACCAAGAGATTCTGCCGAGACCCATATCGAATCCACTTTTCGCGCAAGTTGAAGGTTTGCTGCGGACCCAGCACGTATTCCACGTTGGCTCCCGCCCCGAGGCTGAGATCATTTTGAGTGTTGCTCAAAGGGTACTGACCCACCGTGGCCGCCAAATCCAATTTGACGGTGTTCTCCAGAAACGGTTGGAGAAATCCCATGGTTACGGTATGCGTGGGTCGTTGAATGCCGTTATGCGAAAAGGTGTACGCGACGCGGGGTAAAAAATCCAAGGAGCGCATTTTATACTGCAGCATGGCGTTGACGATATTGGTGCGCGTGGTCGGAAAATCCGGCACGGAGGCAGTATCGGTTCCCGTCAGAGAAAAATCGCTTTGCGTGTAGCCGTACAATAAGGTGGTGTAAAGCTTTCCATCCGGAAGTTGGAATTGATGGTAACCACCCGTATTGAAATTCGCGAAGCGGGACCGGAATTGATGCGCGTATCGGCCATCCGGTTGGATATTGGATTCACTCCCTCCAATCCAGAAACTGGGTTGATAAGGTCCGGGCGTGTAACGCAATTCCACTTTTAAATTGCGTTGGGTCTGGGAAGTAACGCCTAAATCCTGTCCGTAGTTTCCAAATTCCAATCCTAACGACAACTTATTTTCCATCACCGTAAGCTTTTCCAACGCCGTGAAACCGTCGCCGGGGTTCCCACCCAGGAAGGGATTGCCTTCGCTGTGGTATTCCAGGCCCAGATGGGAATAACGGATTTCCGTTTCGGCGATGATCCCGGAGAATGGCACCGAAGAAACGACTCCGCCTTCGTAGGCGCTGTTGGAATTGAGGAATCCCGCCACGTCGGGGCTTTGGTTGATTGATTTTTGGCTCAGTAAATATTGCCAGCCTTTTGTCGAGGAATTGATGATGAAGAAGTCTTCGTACTTCTTGGGATTAAAGGCCACGTCAAAGGTATCCGCCGAAAAGGCCCCAAGCGATTTATCGCGCGTATACAGGCTCATCGCCCCGTTACCGTAGATTTGTATCCGCCCATCCCATAATCCGATTCTGAGGTCCAGACCAGGCACCAGGTTATCCGCCGGTCGCAAGCCGCGCAAGCGATTATTCAAGCTCGACATTTCCGGTGAACCCGTGTCATCCGAGGCTTTCAAAAGCGTAATCCCCAGGTCGAATACCGGCCCACCGCCAAAACCTAATCGGGCTGCGGTTAAGGTTTGCGAGAAGGTTCCCGGCACGGTATCCGTTCGTGTTCCGTTACCAGTATCATATTTAACGATATAGGCCGGCACCTCTCTTCGGCTTTCACCTCGGACCACCCGGAAAGACCCCCATTGGGTTTCTCCTAAAACCAAATTCGCCGCCGCTTCCCCGCCCCGAACCCGTGTGCCGTTCAACACCAGGGGGTTATACAACGGATAAATATCCCCGGCTTTCAAAGCGGCCCAAGGCCCGTATTTTATGCTGGCGGTAAGGCGATGCGCCGGTTGACGAAACTTGTCCTCGTCCGTGCGCAGAAGGATTTTTCCATAGGCTTGCAATTGTTTATACTTCACGTTGTAGGCTGCCTCAGTGACGCCTTCCAACTCCTGTGATATCGGGGTTTCCGCGCTACCCGCCACCAGTGAATCTTTCCCTGCCCCGGCCAACTTCAATTCGCTCTGGGACAATATACGGCCTTTGGCTTCGCCGTTTTTCCAATCCACTTTGGCGACGACTCGTCCGAACTGCTTGAATTCGTTGGCGTGTGTCGTTCGCTTCGGCTCGGGTATGCGCACGAAAAACCGCGACTCCATCCTCCCGATGATTTCCGTTCTTTCATTAAACAACAAAAGCGCAAGTTGATGCGCTCCGCCTTTTAAACCTTTCAATTCTACGGACACCATTTCGTCGTGTATGGTCAGCGCGCCGGTCTCAGGCAATCCGTCCACGAGGAGACTAAGACTGGCGGGTGGCGTACCGGGTAACATGGCCAATACGCGGACATTGCGCTCGTAAAACACATCCCCTTCCAGCGGAATGATGAATCCGCCTTCCGAAGGTGCATCGTCGGCTACAGAGGCTAGGGAATCGGGTTTCACTGCCGACAAGGAATCTCCCGATGCCGATTGAGAAACGGTCGAGGAGGTGGGAGATTCCATTCCCTTGGGAGCAGGCGTGGAAGTGTCCAAGGTATCGCCATCGGAGGACGCGGCGACGGCTTGCGGTACGGTTCCCGATACGGCAGGCGCTGCTTGGCCATAGGCGACTTGGGAGATAACCAGGGTAAAAATTACGGCGGCCAAGGCCGGCATTTTCCGAATCCGGATGCGGCGGTTAGAAATTGGATTCATATTCCGCTTCCAGGGTTGTGAATTCTTCGGTTTCCGGATTCACGAAATCCACTTCCAGGGTGTTCTGGCGAAATCCCACTTGCTCCAACTCGGAATCCGTCGCATCCGAGACCTTAATCCCGTTCACGTCGGAAACCGCTTTTTGCCCGGAATGCACGGTGGCGCTTAAATCCTTGGCCCGGTTATAAACGACAACTTCCCCATCCTGGACCAAAATGGTGGACGCCCCGGTTTCATCCGCGCGACAGGAAAACTTTCCCGGGCCTACGCTACCTACTCCTCCGACGCTGGGTGTCGCGGTGGCTTGGGTATGTACGGTTTCACATTGAATCGGATCACTTTTCTTTTTTAACCCGAATACCACTTCCCCGGATTCCAATTGCACTCTGCGAATCCGCCGGTCCTTGCTTTTAACACGGCGCAAAGTGAAAGCGGTTTTCGGCCTGACCTCCATGAACGCATAGTCCGGAAGTAGCCGGAGTACGGCTTTTCCGTCATCGCCGGATGTGATACGTTCCGCCGGGGCAACTAAATCCGCCCCGTTCAATACCGATTCCACGCCGCCTATCGACGCATGTAAATCGCCTTTGGCGGATTTGACGACGGCCAATCCGGCCGGGCTCCCATGGGCTAAAACCACTCCGATTCCGATGGACCAGAGCGCATGGACCATTCCTCGCGACATGGAATTTGTTCCTTTCATTGGAACCTCAACCGAGTCAAACTATGCTGGCTTTGATGAAACTCCCGGGCCAACCTCTCCAATTCTTCCAAGGAATAGGGATGGCCGTTCAACCTTATCTGTCCCTTGGCGGGAATCTTGCCTCCGCGAGAAACGTCGAAGATTTCAAAATTATCTCCCAGGATTATTTTCAACGCGGCCATTACCCTTTTGGAATAATCATCGCCGTACTTAATCTGACCTTGGACGCTGGTTAAGTCGGATAATTCCGAGGACGGGATGGTGGCGCCGCCCTCCAATCGTTCGTCCACTTTGAAGTAAAGCGGATTCGAATACAAATAATCCGATGTCGGCCCGCGCAGAAGCGCGCGCGCGCGCCAGGCGTAGGTCACTCCCGGTTCCAAGCGGGGCTGATTCGCCGGATAAACTACGGGTGATTCGTTGGACACGCCGAACTTGGCGAACTCCAATCCATCCATGGCGTCTTGCGGTCGAATGCCGTTGGGAATTTCATAAATGAAAATTTCGATTTTGCTTTGGTCGGGAGGATAATCGAAAACGCTGCTGTTGAACAATTCGGACGCGACCTTAAAAATGGGCGTTACGGTGTACAGCGGCACTGGTACGGGGTTGGTAATCTGCGTGCCCGGATACAGCGCTTGGATCATTTTCACATACCGCAGCCGGCCGATGCTTCCACCCAATGCGTCCACCGAAATTAAAGCGAAGGCATTCGCGAGCACTCGATCGGTTTCACAGGTGAGGCTGAATTTGAACTGTAGATTCATTTCCGGGGCCACATGGTTTTTGGCGATCAGGTTGAACAATTCGCTACTCTGGAAAGATGTCCCTTCGCCGGATACGAAGGTCAGGGCGAAAACATCGTTCGACCGCAGGGGAATGCCGATTTTGGATCCGTCCAGCGGCGTGCTGAAACGATCAAACGCGACGATGCCCGTGGCCGGGTCCCGGCCCAACGAGGTATCCGCGATAACTTGTACTCGCAGCTGCAAGGAATTCGCCGAAGCGGCAAGCCTCGGAGATATCGTCAGCACGAAAAGCGTGGGGGAATTTTCCGGGTGATCCGTATCGAACCAACTGGGATCAAAATTCGTTACGGTGTATTTCAAGGCCGGAGTTAGCACCGTGAGATCGGTGGCGTTTTTGTTTAGATCCACGTCCGCGCAACTGTTCGCCAATATCCGGGCATCGCCCGTTCCGACGCAAAGAGCGACTCCAAAGACGACCCTCAAGCCCATATGTCCGAGTGTGTTTTTCAATCTCTGCCCTCCCCGGGAGGAATATTGCAATCGCCTGAGAAAGGCGTCGGAATTTTTGCGCGCATGCATACTGATTAGCGCGACGCGCCTGGAAATTTCTCCGCTCAAAAGCTACTAAAACGGCTCGACAAAATCGGCGTCGGCAAGGGCGGTCACCAACGGGTAGCTGTAAAAACTAAGGCGGATGGGAAGTCGGGGTGAATTCTGATTCGGATTTTCGCCCAGCTTCGCTTCTTTGCGTGGACCGGGCGAATTGAAATGAAACCAAAACGTCTCCTTTAAATTATATGCCGCTTCCACTTTTCCATTGTGGCAATACACATGGTAGAGCAATTGCGCCATGTTTCGACTCGCAAGATCATGGGGGAAGCCTTCCTCGAGAATTTGCTCCGCAGCATGCCAGCGTTGTTTGTCCGAGTAGGCAGGCCCATCCTGAAGTATTCGGCTCAACAATTCGAAAACATAGGGATCGGAAATGCCGAAGTGTAGCGCTTGAAAAACACAGGTTTGCGCGAATACCATTAATCCCAGCCGATAGTAGACATCCGCCAGTTCCAGCCATGCGGGTCCGTTGACGGGTGCGCCCTCCAATCCCCGGCTGTAATATTTCGCTGCCTCATCGAGCATTCCCTTTTCCTTGAGGAATTTCCCATAGGCGATTTGGATTTCGAACAGGGAGTCGCTCCATGACGATTTCGCGCGCAAAAAGTTTTCCCAGTCATCGCCCGGAGCCAGCATGCGCAGCAGATAACCCTTCGCGAAATTGGCCCATTTGCTTTTGGGATTTTCCTTGATGGCTTCCTCGACCAATCCGTTCGCTCGGGAAAAATCGTTCCGGCTCAAGTAGAGCGAGTATAAATTTTTCCATGCGCCCTCCGCGCATTTCGGTTCGGCGCGCATCCACTCCTTTTCCGCGTCGTCCGGAAAACCGGAAAGCAACATCAGGAGCCCGCGGTTGATGTGCAGGCTGGGCCGCACGGTTGCCGGCGCGTCCCGCGTCAACGCCGCGATTTCTTTTCCCGCCTCGCCGATATGGCCTTGCATAAATTGGCGCAGGGCGCGCATATAACGGATTTCGGCCCGTGACGGCGGGTTCATCCTCCAATCTCCCACATGTACGAAGTTTTCCGCCTTGGTATCCTTCGCCTCCAGATATTCCGGCACGGATACCTGGCCAAGGCTATCCGGAACGGCAAGGTAAAGCGGGATCTCATGAAGCACGGAATCGACCTTGGCGCCTGGGGCATGCAACTCCAGATACCGGCAACCGCCAGGGGATTTCGCTGGCGCCCCGGCAAGATGGCCGAAAAATAACCCCAACCAAATTGCCGGCCATTTCATGGCCATAAGGTATAAACCATGCCTCAAACAAGCACGGTGGTTCTCCGCTGGTTCCACGGGTTCGGCTGGATGCGCGGGAGTGCAACTGGCGACCTCAAACTCAGTTTATTACTTTCGGGATCGGAGACACGAAAATGGTATTGACGGGCCGGGAAATATTAAGACAAATGGATTTGGGTAACATTCACATTTCCCCCTTTGTCCCAAAGCATTTAGGACCGAACTCCTACGATGTTTCCTTGCATCCAAAATTATTGACCTACGACTTGCCTCCCGGCTCAGCCCTGGACATGAAAAAAGAAAATCCGACCCGCTCGCAGATCATTCCGGATGAGGGTCTGGTTTTGGTGCCCGGAATGCTTTATTTGGGATGTAGCAATGAGACCGCAACCAGCCACCGGTACGTGCCCATGTTCGAAGGGCGCAGCTCCATTGGTCGGCTGGGAATCAATACTCATATTACGGCCGGTTTTGGTGATGTCGGCTGGGGTTATTTACCCGATGAGAATGGAAAACCAGTTTGCCAATACCCAACCTGGACATTGGAAATTGAAGTCGTTCACCCCATCAAAGTTTACCCCCACGTCCGAATCGGGCAAGTGTATTTTATGATGCCGGACGGGGAAATCACCTACTACAAAGGGAAATACACCCAACAACGGGAGCCGCAGGCAAGCCGGTTGTACCAGGATTTTGATTCGGACTCCGGAAAAAAATCCTGAATTTCGTCGTTGCTTTTCGGCGTTGTCATCCCTAAATAAAATTGGCACATGATTAGCTCTACTTAGGGTTGTCCCCCGAGGGGACACGATTCTGGACCCTCGTTTTCATTTTTTTCCTGATTCAGGTTAAGTATGAAATTGAGCAGAATCGATAAAAAGGTGAATTAGGAAAGAGCAATGGCCCAAAAAGTTCAGATTCAGGCCTTAACAATTCTTGAAGGAACTTAAGGAACAAGCGATGGCAACAACGCATAAATTGACAAAATCGTGTGATTGTAAAAAATTGCGCGCGGATGTCTTGCATTGTCATCGGTTTGTCGAAAAAACTTTTTTTCTAGTTTTCCCGCACTCAAAAAGCCTTGGTCTTTCCAAAAGCTTGAACCACCACTTCCAGGAGGAGTAGAAGAGAATATGAGCCCCGCCGAAGTCATGAAACTTGCCAAGGACAACAACGTCCAATTCGTGGATCTGTTGTACGGAGATATGTTTGGACAATTGCAACATTTCACCTTCCCGGTGAGCCGTTTGGACGATGAAATGTTCAAGGTCGGCATGGCCTTCGACGGCTCCTCCATCCGCGGATGGAAAGGCATCGAAGCCTCTGACATGATCATGAAGCCCGATCCGGCTTCCGCTTACCTCGATCCTTTCGTTATCGTGCCGACCATCGGCATGTACTGCGACATCATCGAACCCCGCACCGGCCAACCCTACAACCGCGACCCCCGCTCCATTGCCAAGAAGGCCTTGGAATACTTGAAGAGCCAGGGCATCGGCGACCTCGCATTCATGGGACCGGAGCCTGAGTTCTTCGTGTTCGACGGGATGACCTACTCGTCCACCGTCCGTAGCGCCGGTTACTCCATCGAAACCAACGAAGGTCCGTGGACCAGCAACACGCCCGGAAGCCTCGCCCATAAGGTGGCATTTAAGGGCGGCTACGCCCCCGCCGCTCCCCAGGACACCATGATGGATCTCCGCAACGAGATGGTCATGAATCTGGCCAAGATGGGCCTGGTCCCGGAAATCCACCATCACGAAGTGGCTACCGCCCAGTGCGAAATCGGCCTCAAGTTCAACACGGTGGTGCTTGCCGCCGATCAGGTGCATAAACTGAAGTATGTCGTCAAGAACACCGCCGCCAAGTACGGCAAGACGGCAACCTTCATGCCCAAGCCCATGTTTGGTGACAATGGTTCCGGCATGCACGTGCATACCTCAATCTGGAAAGAAGGCAAGAACCTGTTTGCCGGCGACAAGTACGCCAACCTGAGCCAGACCGCCATGTACGCCATCGGTGGCATCCTGAAGCACGGCCGTTCCATCCAGATTTTCTCCAACTCCAGTGTGAACAGCTACCGCCGCCTGGTTCCGGGTTATGAAGCCCCCGTGAATTTGGCCTACTCGGCGACCAACCGCTCCGCGTCCGTGCGCATCCCGCACGTGCAGGGCGATAAGGCCCGCCGCTTTGAGTTCCGCTGCCCGGACAGCTCCGGTTCCCCGTACCTGACGTTTGCCGCGATGCTCATGGCCATGGCCGACGGCATCAAGAAGCAAATCGACCCAGGCGCGCCGATGAACAAGAACATCTACGAGCTGCCCCCGGAAGAGTTGAAGAACATCCCGTCCACCTGCAAGAACCTCGAAGAGGCCTATGCCGAATTCGAGAAGGACAGCGAGTGGATCACGGCCGGCGACGTGTTCGATCCGGACATGATCGAAGCCTACGCTTCCTACAAGAAGTCGGCCGAGATCGAACCGTTGAAGTTGCGCCCGAACCCGTATGAGTTCGAGCTCTACTATCACGGATAATGGCTCAGAGCTCTGGAGTTAGCTTTGCAAACTCCACGCTCCTCGCTTTTAAAGGGACGTAGTGGCTCGGCGCTCTGAAGTTCGTGAAGCGAACTCCACGCGGCTCGCGGTTACCACGGATAATGGGACTCGTTTCGCCTCCGTGAAAACGCGGGCGAAACGCTCCACCGAAACGACGGTTTCGTAGGCAACGCGGAATTCTCCATCGCGAAGGATTCCTAAAGGTCACAATCCGCCATCGCCTATAGCTTTGAGAGCCTCCTAACGGAGGCTCTTTTCGTTTATTGCTATTTTCAGGCTCCGACGCTACGGTGCGCCGCACGACCAATCAACTGGGAGACGCGGAGCCTTGACTCCTACCGAAAAAAAGAATTGGGTATTGGCGCATCCCTCCGGCCTGCCTGACCGGTTGGTCCAGGAGCATGCACGCCGTTTGGACGCGGATTATTTCAATGAATTTTCCACCGATGAAATCCAAGGGCACTTGGAGCAAATCGCAGCCTTGCAAGGCAAAGGCGACTTTCACCTGGAGATTAAACCCATCGGGGAATCCGGTTGCGCGCTGACCTTTATCGGCGAAGACCTGCCGGGATTTTTCGCCGTACTTTCCGGGCTTCTGGCCAGCTTCGATATGGATATCCGGTTAGGCAAGGTCTTTTCCTATCGGGAAGAAAACCCAAGCAAATCCAGTGGATCCGAAAATCGGTTTTCCGGTGAGGACGCGAGCATAGGGACTTCCGGTAAAATCATCGACTTCTTAGTCTTGGATTTGGGTCCCGGTCAGGTGTTTTCCGAGCCATTGGCAACCGGCATACGGGTGGAATTAAGCCGGCTCTTGGGGCTCTTGCGCAACCACGAAAGCGAGGCTCTCCGGCGTGATTTGTTCATGCGGATCGGAAATTATCTCAGCCGGCGCGGGTTCCCGGGAGAAACCTCGGCGTTACCTTTGGAAATCCAAGTCGAAAACGACGAAACGTACACCATGATTACCGTGCGCGGTACGGATCGCAAAGCCCTGCTGTTTTCCCTCAGCAATGCTCTGATGCTGCAGGGAATTTCGATCCAAAAATTGTTGACGCAAACCGAGGGCCGAAATTTCGTCGATCGAATTTTCGTCACGGACTCCATGGCACGGCCGATCACGGACATTGCGGCGCTGGAACGCATGAAGGTCGCCATCGTCCTCATGGAAAGATTCATGACGACCTTGCCACTGGCTACGGATTTTCCAACGGCGGTGCAAAGTTTCAATGAGTTCATCGATGCGCTGATGGAACGGTCCGGGGGCCATCCGGATCTTAAGGCTTACGAGGATTTTTCCCTTTTGTCCGCCCTGGCAAAGATTCTGAGTTCGGGGCCGTATTTGTGGGAAGAATTGATCCGCTTCCCGATCCATTCGCTTACCCAGCTTTTGCGCAACCTGGATGAGGAACGCCGGCGACGCCCGCTCCGTACGGAAATGGACGACGCCGTGCGTAATCTTCTGGCGGCGGAAGAGGATTATACCGGTAAGCGTAAGGCTCTCAACGAATACAAGGACTTCCAATTGTTCCGGATGGAAGTGTTCTATCTGGTTTTTCCCCGGCAGACTTTGCAGGAATTTTCCTCTGAACTCAGTGACCTGGCGGACTCCGTGCTGGGCGCAGCCATGCACCTGGCCTACGTGCAATTGGCGCAAGCCTACGGTGAACCCCGCGAATCGCCGGGAGCGGCCCTACCCTGCCGGCATGGGTTATTCGCCTTGGGGAAAATGGGAGGACGGGAGCTGGGTTACGCTTCGGACATGGAGTTGCAACTCCTGTTCTCGTCGGGCGGCGACACGCAAGGCGGGCCGCAATCCATCACGCACGGGGAATTCTTTTCGCTGTTGGCGCAGGAAATCCGTGAAATCGTCGTGGCGCGCCGGGAAGGAATATTCGCGATGGATTGGCGCTTGCGTCCACACGGCGACAGCGGTCCCATGGCCACGCGCCTGGAAGTTTGGCGGGAATATTACGGTCCGCGCGGCGGCGCCAGGGATTATGAGAGGCAGGCGCTTTTAAAAATGCGCCCCGTTTACACGATTGGGGAGTTCGGTGAATCGGTAATGGCCGCCCGGAATGATCTGCTGTTCGGGTCTGAACCCATCGCCATCTCCGATACTTTGTTGCTGCGCGCCAAGCAGATGACCTTGAAATCGGTGCCGCTGAAATCCGATGTGAAAACCGGCGATTCCGAAGTCGTGAACGCGAAATACTCCGCAGGCGGATTGGTGGAAATCGAATACGCCGTGCAATTCCTGCAGCTGAAGCATGGGCGCAGGGTCCCCGCCCTGCGTATTCCCAACACGGAAGAGGCATTGGAAACCTTGCTGGAGGCAGGCGCCCTCGATGCGGACGAATTCGAAACTTTGTACCAGGGATACATTTTCCTCCGACGCTTGATCGATGCCTTGCGCATGACGCGAGGATTTTCTCGGGATTTGTTCGTGCCCGCGCGCGGAACCGATGCCTTTTTATTCCTGGCGAAACGCATGGGTTACCTGGCCACGCCCAGATTCGCTCCCGAGGATCAGTTGGACTGGGATCTGAAGAAGACGCTGTCCGACGTGCATGAATTTTTCACGCGCCGGTTCCTGGATGCATCAACCGTTCATACTGATTCCGGGACCCCACGTACGAAAATAAAATCGTTGACCAAGGCTTGCTTGGACCCGGATTCCACCGAGGAAGAATTCCAAGCCGCCATGGACCGCTTAGGGCTGGGCGCCGTGTCCAGCATTCGCGCGCTCATGAACGGGGCTCTTTCTCCCGTAAAAGACAAGGGCATACTTTGCGCCTGTCTCGTGGTGGCTGAGGCGAAAATCCGTAACAGCGCGGATCCGGAGGCCGTGCTTCGCCGATTGGGGCAATACTTGGCGGCCCATCCGGATGCGGACCATTTTGTCCGGCAAGCCCTCAATCATCCTTACCTACTCGACATTCTCATCAAGGCTTTCAGCCATAGTGAATTCCTGACGCAAATCCTGTTACGGGAACCGGATTTGTTAGCTGATCTCGGGGATCCTTCGGCCTTGAACAAGCCAAAACTACTCGCTGAGTTTCACCGGGAAATTTTGGAAATGTCTCCGGGACTTTCCGGATTCACAGGCGGCATGGAAGCCCTGCGGCGTTACCGAAACCGCGAATACCTGCGCATCGGATTGCGCGATATTTACCTATGCGAGCACTTGCAGAAGATCACGGCGGAAATCAGTTATTTGTCCAATGCATTGTTGGAGTCTGTGTTCGGTCTCAGCCTGGCGGCGTCGCACGCATTGCCCCTACGCGATGCCATTTGCGTCATCGCCTTCGGCAAGCTCGGCGGGAACGAATTGAATTACAGCTCCGACATCGACATCGTGTTCGTCTATGATCCCCTGAAAACGGACGCGGACGGATACGCGCAATTGGACCATTGGGCGAAAACGTTCATCCAGGCTTTGAGCCAATCCGGGGCTCATGGCAAGCTCTTTCGCGTGGACACCCAATTGCGTCCGTATGGAAACCAAGGCAGTCTCGTCGGCTCCCTGTCCTTTTTCCGCTCCTATTACCAAGATGCCGCGGCGGGTTGGGAATTGCAATCCTGGTTGAAGGCGCGCGCTATTTGCGGCAATTTGGAAATGGGAAAAAGTTTAATCCGTTCGGTACAGTCATGGGCGGTTTCTCCTTCCAACCGGAGCAAGGTGGAAGAGAGCATGCGCGACATTCGCCGTCAGGGCCTGGAAAAATTGCGCCAGGAAAACCGGTTGACCAGCGAAGTAAAGTTGGGGCCGGGCGGCATACGGACCATCGAGTTCTATGTCCAGTATTTGCAAATCGCCCATGGCGAGGAACTGCCCGAACTGGTTTCCGGTAATACCTTGGCCGTGCTGGGACGGCTGCATAGATATCGTCTGGTCAGCCATAACTATTTTGAATTGCTGACGAAGAGCTATGTGTTCCTGCGCCGCATCGAACATGCCTTACAGTTGCAAGGTTTGCAACAAAGGCATGAATTGCCGACCGAGCCCGTGGAATTGGAAAAACTCGCGCGCAAGATGGGGTTTGAGGAACGCTTGGGGCAGACCGCCTCGACGCAATTCCGGGCGCGCTATCGACAACATATGTTGACCTTGCAGGAGCTTTCCGCAACTCTTTTTCAATACGACGTCAATCACCCCGATACGCAGCAGGAGTCTCCATGAGTCCCCCTTCCGGGCCGCACGGCCGGAAACCCAACTCCAATTCAACCGGAAAAAAAAGCCACGGCACCCCGGGAAAAGGGCCGCGAAACAGCGGACCACAAGGTCGTAACGGCGAAGCCTCGCGGGGTAACGGACCCGGTCGAAAGGAAAATTGGACGCCGGAACGTTTGAAAGCCCGCAGCCACGGCATCGGCAACGCACCGAAGCCTTTCCGCAAGCCCGGGCCCAAAGCGCCGGCAACCACGGCTCCCCCATCGCAGGCCGAATTGGGTCGCTTAATGCAGCGATATGGTGTGCCGTTGAAGCCCAAGACGCTGGAACTGTTATGGGCCTATCACCAATTTTTACGCAAGCATAACGGCGATCAGGATTTGACGCGCTTGATTGGATTCGATACCATCGTGCAAAGGCATTACGCCGATTGCATGATCCTGCATGGGATGATGCAAGGCCATTGGCCGTCGCCGCTCGTGGACGTCGGAACCGGAGCGGGTTTTCCCGGCATGATGATCAAGTTGATGTCGCCGCAAACGGAGATCCTGCTGGCGGAACCGCGACCCCGGCGCGTGCAATTCCTGGAAATGGTCATTCGCGAGTTGGGGTTGAAAGGCATTTCCGTGTTCGGGCATAAAGTGACTTCCCGCAGCCTGACCCAACCTTTCGCCGGCGCCATCACGCGCGCATTTGAAACGGTGGAGAACACGTTGCCGAGGTTCGGTTCGTGCCTGCCAATCGGCGGCAAAGCCATCTTCATGAAGGGCCCCAAAGCCGCCGAAGAAGTCGCTGCCTTCCAAAGCGACGAATACCGTATCGTTCGCAATCAGGCCTATCGCATTCCCAACACCATCCAGGACAGGGTGCTTTTGATTTTGGAGCGAGTTAAATTGCCCCTGCCCGACACAAAAACTTTTAATCCCGCCGAAGAAGACGATTTCGCGGACTCGGACGGAGACCATGGGTAACCGCAAAGTGACCTTAGACAAAATCCTTTCGGACCAAGGCTATGGCACCCGTAAGGAATGTGTGCGATTGATCCGGAACGGCGCGATTGAACTCGCGGTAAATCCAATCGCGAATCTCGAAAATCCTGCGAAGCCACCGCTTGACTGGCGGCGGGCGGAAAATCCGAACGAAGAATTTCTCCAGGATTTCCTATGGATTCGTTGGGATGGGAAAGCTTTTCCCTGCATGAGTCATCTTTATCTTGCGCTGCATAAAACCGCCGATACGGAATGCAGCCAAACTCCCACGCATCATGCCAGCGTCTACTCCTTACTTCCCGCCTTATTCCGCCAGCGCGGTATACAGGCCGTCGGCCGCCTGGATGCGGACACAACCGGACTTTTGTTCTTTACCGACGACGGGTCCTTCAATCATTTCCTCACTTCTCCCAAACGCCATGTGGCCAAAACCTATCGCGTTGGCGTCAAGCATCCCATCACGGCCGATCAGGTCGCGCGTTTGGAAGCCGGCGTGGATTTGCGCAGCGAGGACGAACCCACGCTTCCGGCAAAAGTACAACTTCTGGGTGAAACGTCCGCGGACATGATTTTGGAAGAAGGCCGGTACCATCAGGTCAAACGCATGTTCGCGGCGGTGGGAAATCGCGTGGAAAGCATCCATCGCATCGCCATCGGCCCCGTTAACCTGGAGGTTACCCTGGAGCCGGGAGCATGGCGGTTTCTCTCGCGTATGGACCTGGACAACCTAAAATATCCGCTCCCCTCATGACGCTTAACCAAACGGATCATGCCCTGGAATTGCTCGCCGAGGCTCCGCTCCTAGCGGACCCGCTCCGAGCGGACCCGGTGGAGGACGGCGCCAAGCTATTGCTCATTGAGTGCGGCGCCGGAGAACTTGCGGTTCGATTTTCCGATCGGTTCGGGGAAGTTTATCAACAGAACAGTTTATATCCTGAACACCTGCAGGCGCTTGCCTTGGGCCAACCCCAAGCCAATTTCGGCGATGTCGGCGATTCCGTCGAACCATTGAAATCAGTTCCGAACCCAAAAGCCCCAAAAAAATCCGTACACTTTCTCCTCGGCGACGTTCCCAGGGCTTGGCCACTGCCGTCTTCTTCAACGACAGCAACAAATGAACCTCGCAACGGTGAGACTGAGCAGGGGTTTATCCATTTTCCACCGGAGAGTTTTGACGCCGTGCTTTTTCGACTCTCCAAGGGAACGGCCCAACTCGATGCGGCTCTCCGCGAATCATTCCACTTGTTAAAGCCCAATGGCCAATTATGGGTAGCCGGACACAATCAGGAAGGCATTAAAAGTTTCGCCAAGCGCGGCGAAGCCTTGTTCGGAAATATCAATGTCGCCCGCATCAAACATAGCTGTCGCTTGCTGGGATTTATAAAAACAGCTACGCAGGCGAAAGCTGACTTTGCCGAGCAGGTTGCAGCCGAGGACGATTACTTCTCGTTTCGATCCTTGGAATGCCCTCTCCCCGACGGCAAGGTTTTGCAATACCTCACGAAACCGGGAATATTTTCCTATCGATCCACCGATCCGGGTACGTCTTTACTGATCCGCTATTTGCCGGCCCTTAGAGACAAATCCGTCCTTGACCTTTGTTCTGGATCCGGGGTGATTTCCTTGGCCGCCCTCGCGCTTGGGGCCCAATCCGTATTAGCCGTCGACGCCAATGCCATCGCCGTTGCTTGCGCGAAATTAAACTTCCAGGCTTTTCCATCCCAGGCTAGGGCCATTTGTTCCCAATTGGTCGACCAGGTGGAGGAATCCTTTGACATTGTTATAGCGAATCCGCCTTTCCACCAGGGCCACCAAACGGATTACTCACTCCCCAAAAAGGTTATCGCCGCCATCGCTTCCAAATTGAACCCTGGGGGAACGGCATGGCTAGTGGCGAACCAATTCCTGGATTATCCTATGGTTGCGCGTGAACATTTCGCGACCTGCGAAACGGTTTGCCGCGAAAAAGGCTATCGGGTTTTCCGATTGAGTCGGGACCCATTAATAAATAGCTGAAACTGGGTTGCCCCCCGTTTCCACGGGGTGATAAAATAACCAGCATGAATCACCTGCGTACCGGATTACGTGCTATCCCGGTCATGATGTTCTTGCTTTCTGGGTGCAACGTTTACCGCGAAAGCACTGGAATAAAAGCCCAATCCGCCGACGAACATATTTTGGAAGGCCAACTGTTTTTGCAAAAGGCGAAATACGGCGACGCCGAACTGGAATTCGCCGCGGCCTTACGCTTGGATTCGTCCAAATCGGAAGCCTACTATGGCGCCGCGAAGTGCGTGCTCCTGGAACAGCACATCAACATGTTCAAGTTGCTCCAATCGTTCCAGAACAACGATGGAAAAAGCATTCCGTTCCTCGGGGAGCCGGACTCCATCAAGGACAAGATTTTCGTCGCCAATCGCGGCATCAACAAATACCTGAGCCTCCTCGTCGACCGCGCCGATGCGGGTAAGAGCGATGGGAAAGTCGCCGTTAAGGATTTCTCCGCGGATTATGCGCTCTCGTCCGCAATCGAGGCGGTCCTCAGTCTCGCGGATTTCAACGGTGACGGGCGCATCGATGCGCACGACAATATCCTCAACGGAATCATCGATTTCACCGATCCGTCCAAACTCAATCCCGATAGCATCATGGCGAATCTTGCGGACCTGAAAAACGACACGACGAAAATCGCCGCCTTGAACTTACTCTTGGATAAATCTCAGGAATTGCTGGCGAAAAGCGACAAGGCCATCAACCTTTTCCTCAATACCGCGCTGGACAAAAAGGATTCGCTCATGGGCGGAAAACAATGCGATAGCGCCGACACCGCGTGTCAAAAGCTCAATAGCCAACTCGGGGGAATCCCAAAAGACAAGGTCGGCGATTCCGCCATCATCCAAGTGAAGAAATTCATTCTCGACGCGGGTTCGACGGTCGCCATCTACAAGGTCTTCGATAAGGAGGACAATGACGGAGACGGCTGTGTAGACGAGGAATTACTCGACGGGATCGACAATGACGGCGACGGCAAAATCGACGAGGACTCCCGTGGCGCCCCGGATACCTTGGGCAATCCCCGCTTCTACGCGGATAAGGACGGAGCGGACAATAACCTGGATGGAAAGGTCGATGATGCCGCTGAAGCCCAGTTCCATGAGCGTTATCTTGCCTCCTTCACGCCGCTGAACATGCTCTTGAATCCAGAGCGCAAGGGACAGATTTTTTGGGTGCAATCGGATTCCGGATGGACGGATACACGCCGGAAAGTCCTCGTGGTTTTGGACTCCACCACCACTCCGCGAGTTGTGGATACGGTGTCGACTTTTGATCTCTGCAAGGGCAAGGTCAAGGGATTCAAGCAGGGCAAATGATAAACCGCGCGTTGATCTGTTTAAGCATGCTGGCGACGAGTTCCACCTGGGCCGTCCGAGGTCCGCGGTATTTAAGCGAAAGGGCGCTGGGAATGGGCGATGCCTTCGTGGCCCTATCCGATGATTATAGCGGTCTCTATTATAATCCGGCCGGATTAGCCCGATTGAACTCTCCGCTCGACGCGGGAATGGCGATGAAATTCGACTTGGGCGATTTATTCGGCGTCGCCGGAGAAGGCCTGAACATCGCCGGTGAACATGCCAACAGCTTCAGCAATTTGGACAGCCTGTCCTCGGACGGGACCTTGGTCGACGATATCATGATTTTCGATCGTCGCCCGGTAGGGCTAGGGACCATGCCGGAAATGCATTTTGCCGCGCGGAGCACCGATCCAGATTTGCCCCTGGGCATCGGCGCGGGTTGGTTTCTAGGCTCCCAGGGCCGATTCATGCTCGACAAGGGGATTTACATTCCCTCCGCTCAAGCCAGGATTCGCACCGACTTGGAGTTCAAGATCGCGGGAGCCATCGAACCCTATCCTTATCTCAGTATCGGCATTGCGCCCACGCTCGCCACCTACACTGTCGTGGAACAGTCGCTCTCGCTTTCGCAATACTCGAGCGCTTTGGATACCTTGCAGGCACAATTGTCGCGGCAGGAAGAAAAAATCTATCGACCGGGATTCGGTATCGGCGCCACGGCGGGAGTCCTTTACGACATCATCCCCACGGAATTGCGAGTCGGCGCGGTGGCATACAACATGTTTCTCACTATGGACCATCATTCCGTCCCCATCACCTACAGTTTCGGTTTGGCATATCTGCCGGCGGTGCTGCGCAGGCAGGGCATGCTGCGCTATGTCAATTTCGACATGGATATCGCGGACGCATTTTCCGATGGGGATTTCCTCGGTAAACTGAATCTCGGCGCGGAGATGAACCTGAGTTTGGCGCAATTGCGCGGTGGATTGAAGGGCGGATATCCCTGCTATGGATTGGTTCTCAACCTCCTTATGGTCCAATTTGAATTCACGTCTTGGGCGGACGAAGCGGGCTTATTCGTGGGGCAATTGGAAGACCGTCATTACCTGATGAGCGTCCGGTTGGGTATTTAATAAACGGTCGGTCGCAGTATAACCGGTTGGTCCCATTGACCTCAACCCGCTAACCCGTAACCCCATTAACGGCTTAAGTTAAAACCGACCCGCAGGTTGTTGTTGCTCTCGAAGTTATACACCCACTCGTAGGACATATCCACGGCCAGGCACATGCCCGAGTATGCGTAGGCGATTCCGGCCCCCAAGGAAAATCGGTGGGACGCATCCTTGGTATACAAATTACGCGCATAGCCGGTGCGTACAGCCAGTAAATCATGGATGAACGGCTTGACGCGGGAATCCGGCAGAAGTTCCAGAGGCAGGGCTTCGATGCCGGAGGCGAGCCGTGTAGGCGTATCATGATAAAGGCTGGGATCATAGTCCACCGACAAGGCCATGAAGGCGTCCGGCTGGAACAGGAACCCGTAACGCAAGGAGACAGGAACATATTCCGCGTACGATCCG
Organism: Fibrobacteria bacterium; assembly: GCA_017881725.1. Lineage (GTDB taxonomy): Bacteria > Fibrobacterota > Fibrobacteria > UBA11236 > UBA11236 > Chersky-265. The sequence goes on along the minus strand of JADGQO010000054.1, from coordinate 2,655 downwards.
CCCGCAGTCCCGGCTTGATTGCTGGTATTCCACGCTATCCGGGACAACAAATCCTTGAACACGAATCCCCCCGTGTATTTGGGGCCGAAAGGCTGAATCGTCGCACCTACATCGAATCCTAAAAGGCCGAGCGCGGTTCCCGAAACTTGATGGCCCAAGTTCGTCGCCGCGTCCGTGAATTGGCTGCCGCCCGGGCCTGTGCCCGCGAACCGCAATTTATAGGTACCACCTAATTTCACCCATCCCCTCGACCAAGCTCCCCCCAGCAATACTTCGTTTTCCGAATAGACGTCATCGCCGTTCTGCAACCAAGCCGCGCCGAGTACGAACGGCCGGGCCTTGGGCCGGAACGTCGCGGAAGTATAATGGTAAGGAATCAGATTATACATATTGGAGTAGTAATATCCGCCGGACCACGATTCCGTATTGGCCATGGCCGCGGGATTATAGATGATGGCTTCAACGACGTCGGGAGCGGCGGTCTGAGCGCCTGCCAGACCGGTTCCCCGCGCCCCCATGGAAATCGGAGCGAACGCGCCTGGATTACCGGAAAGATCCGCTGCCGTAACCGGTAAGTTACTGGAGCAAAGGGCTGCCGCCCAAGCCGCCGCCCGGATGATGGCCTTCATTTGAGCATCACCACCTTCCGCAAATACTCCTTGCTACCCTGGCCATCCTTGACGATGAGTTTCATGAGGTATCGGCCATTTCGGCATGGGACGCCCTTGGTATCGCGCCCATCCCAAACATAGGGCCCCAGGCCCAGCCGTCTCTCCGGGGATGCGGGGGCGGCCTGCTTGGTGCCGGGCAGGATATTGTCGCCCTTGCTGAGCAGCACCTCCTGCGATTCGTAAACCTTGTCCCCCATCATGTTGTAGACTTCCACCCGGACGCCTACCTGGCTGGAAACGTCGGAAGAAATCTTATACCCCAATTGCAGTCCCCAGGGATCCAAGGATGAAAATGGGTTCGGTGTTACAACCAAATCGTAGGCGCCCAAAGGCAGGCTTCCCATCAGTACGGCGTATTTGCTGAAGCTGTATACTTTGCCCGACACGTTGGCTGCGGCTTTCACGCTATCGACTTTCTCCCAGGCCAAGCGGGCTGTGTTCCAATGGCCAAGGTAGACTGTGCGCCGTTGCGCGATTCCCTGCGTCACGGGCAGCTTCAATACCGCGCCGCTGTCCGCCTTAAAAGGCTGCCGCTCGCTCAAGACGATGTCCAGGATTTCGCCAATCACTTCCTCTTTCGGAGAGGAACGCAACAATCCGCTGACCTTAGGCTTTAGCACGCTGGCGGTGAAAGACTTGCTCAATCCCGCCAGGTTGAAATCCAAATAGGCGCCCTCCCCGTCAGTGACCACGGTGCGACCCTCTTTGGCGGGGGCGAGCTGCGTGTAAGTGGAAATGTTGCTCTGAAATGAAAACGCGCCCAAAATGTTCGTCCCGTTATTGGTAACCCCAATTTGCAGCGTATCGGTGACGTGCAGCACCGCGCTGCGGGCGACGGCGGAGTCCGGCAGGAAAAGTCCCTGTTGCGAGATTTTCCCGATCACCGAGTCGCCTTCGAAAGACCAATGCGGAAAAATGTTGTACACGCGTCCGGCCGCGGTTTTCGCGAACGCCGTGAACAGGTAACCTTCATCCGACTTGTTGGACAATTCCAACGTGACGCCCTGTTCCTCCAAGGCCCGGTTTTCCTTGATGTATTTGACTCCGATGGACGCGGGAACCAAATCCTGGATGCGGATGAAAAACGTTTTCTTCAATTTCACCGCGCCCATGCGGAGGCTGCATTGCGCTTGGAAAACCGAATCCGATTCCTTGCGGCCTCCATTGAATCGGCAGAACCGGGGCGCGGCCGAATCCGGAACCAAGGAAAGACCCGCGGCGATTGCCGAGACGGGATTGACGAAGGCCCAACTCACCGTGAAAGACGTATCGCCCGCGCGCGCTTTGGAATCGAAATAGGCATCGAGACTCCGCCCTTTTTCACCGCGCGCCTGTACCTGGAAGAGGTCGCGGGCTCCGAGGGAATACAAGGAAGTATCAGCCTCAAGCCTACGCGGTAAAAGCCCGAGGGATGTCAACAAATACGGATCGCGAAGGCTGAATTGCGAGGGGTTCTGCGCGTTGGAGTATTGTAAAACGCCAAAAGCATGGGAGGCGCCCAAGGGCGTCATAATCCCCTGACGGGCGCCGGAAGGAATACCGGCGGTGAAAAAATATTCGTAGCCTCCAGCGCGAGTCTGGGACGGGAATGCCCCTACGAATCCCCCTTTGGTCGAATCCAATTGCACGGCGGACCACAAAGGATCTCCGGAATGCCTGTAATATAGACTGCATACGGCGGCGGGCATCGGCGCCAGGGAATCCGCGCGCAGTGCGCGTACGGGAAAGGAGACGCCCAAAATGGAATCGCCAATCGGTTGCTGATAAAAAGGCTCGGCCAAAGTGTCCGTCCTTACGGTGTCGGAACCCAAAACAATCCGGTACGGTCGCAACAAGATCAAGTTGGCGTCATGATCGCTTACGCCCGCTTCGTACTCGCCGGATTTTAATTTTGCGGCGCTGGCATAAAGACCGGAGGTGTCCGGATTCTCAACGAGTTTTTGGCCGTTCAGGGCTAACTCCACGCTCTTCCCGCGTTTCCCAT
>JADGQO010000053.1 GCA_017881725.1 Fibrobacteria bacterium | reverse complement strand
CTTTCCTTTAATCCGGTTGGCCCCATGTCCGAAGCCTTGAGTTTTTACAACACCGCGTCCCGCAAACAAGAGGTATTCGAACCTCGGCAACCGGGCGTCGTGAGCATGTATTGCTGTGGACCCACGGTGTACAACTTCGCCCATATCGGCAATCTGCGATCCTATGTTTTTGAAGATCTGCTGCGCCGGACCTTGGAATACGCGGGCCTCTCCGTGCGCCATATCGTGAACATCACGGACGTGGGCCATTTGACTTCCGACGCCGACACGGGCGAGGATAAAATGGAAAAAGGCGCCGCGCGCGAAGGCAAATCCGTGTGGGACATCGCGGAGTTTTACACCCAGGCCTTCATGAAGGATTGGGATCGCCTGCATTTGCTGGCCCCGACCAAATGGACCAAGGCCACGGATCATATTCCGGAACAAATCGCCCTGGTGCGGACCCTGCAGGATAAGGGCTTCGCCTATGTCATCGCCGGCGACGGCGTGTATTTCGACACGGCCAAGTTTCCCCGCTACCCGGATTTCGCGGGCCTGGACATTCGCGGCATGCAGGAAGGCGCGCGTATCGGTGTGGTGGAAGGCAAACGCAGCGCCACGGATTTCGCGTTGTGGAAATTTTCCCCCAGGGATTCGAAGCGGGCTATGGAATGGGATTCGCCCTGGGGCCGCGGGTTCCCGGGCTGGCATGTGGAATGCTCCGCCATGGCCATGAAGCATCTGGGCCAAACCCTGGATATCCATTGCGGCGGCACCGATCATATCCGCGTGCATCATACCAACGAAATTGCGCAATCGGAATGCGCCACGGGCAAGCCCTTCGCCCGCTTTTGGATTCACGGCGCCTGGCTCTTGGAAGCGCCGGAGGAGAAGGCCTCGCCGGCCGGTGCTGCGGCTTCCGGTGGTGCGCCATCGGCTGGACCGACTGCCGGTCCGGGAAAAATGTCCAAGTCCTCGGGTGAATTCGTAACGCTCGACGTGGTCTTGAAAAAAGGCTACGGGGCCATGGACTATCGGTACTTCTGCCTCACGGCGCATTATCGGCAATACCTGAACTTTTCCTGGGAAGCCCTGGACACGGCCCGCGATTCCTTGAAAAGCCTGCGCCGCAAAACCGATCCGCTGATCGGCAAGGCCGCGCCAATCTCCTCCGATGCTGCCTTGGGCTGGCAGCGCCGTTTCCGCGCGGCGATTTTCGACGACCTGGGATTTCCCAACGCCCTGGGCATGCTTAACCTGATGCTCAAGGATCCGGATTTATCTGACGGCGAGAAGGCCGGACTCATCGCCGACTTCGATCGCGCCTTGGGGCTGGATCTTACCGTAGCTGAGGTGAAAGCGGAAAAAGCCTTGCCTCCCGAATTGTCCGCGCTCTTGGACGAGCGCCGCGCGGCGCGCCAGCGCAAGGATTGGAAACGCAGCGATGAAATCCGCGATGCGTTCAAGGCCCAGGGCTTCGGCGTCAAGGACAATCCCGACGGCACCGCGCAATGGTTCACCTTGTGAACCACGTTCACCATGTGATTCAGTACGTTACTTCCGGGTAACCCCGGTTGGGATGTCCCGCGTCGCATCATTTTGCTATTTATGCGTAACGGAGTTTGATATAATTTGAAACCGGATCACCGGATCCAGCATCAACCCACAGAGACGGCGGCAACATGATCAGGATGGAAGAGAAAGAAAAAGAAAAGGAAAAAGACGAGGGATCATTCCTGGGCAAGGAAATCGCCGAGTCGTTCATCAAGGGCCGCAAGATTTTCCTATGGTCCCAAGTGGACGACACCACGGCCGAGAAAATCGTCAAGCTGCTCATGTACCTGGATTCCCAAAACCATGACGACATTACCTTTTTCATCAACAGCCCCGGCGGCGTGATCTCTTCGGGCCTCGCCATTTACGACACCATGCAAGCCATTAAATCGGACGTGGTCACCGTGGTGTGCGGCCAGGCCGCGTCCATGGGCGCGGTGCTTTTGGCCGGCGGGGCCAAGGGGAAACGGTATGCTTGGAAAAACTCGCGCGTCATGATCCATCAGCCTCTCATTTCCGGCCACATGTACGGTCCGGCCTCGGATATCCAAATTCAGGCGGAAGAAATGCTGCGCATCCGCGCCTCGCTGAACAAAATCCTGGCCGACCATAGCGGAAAGTCCATGGATCAAATCGAGATCGACACCGATCGCGACCGTTTCATGACCGCCGAAGAGGCCAAAGCCTACGGCATGGTCGACATCATCGAGAACCGCCACTAAATTTCGGCGTAAAAGTCTTTCCTTCGGCCCCGGAATTCCCTTGGAATCCGGGGTTTTTTCATTCCCCCGCCTTCACTTTTAACCTTTCACCTTCACTTCTGCCTTCTTCCTTTTCCTCTCCCTCCCCCCCTTCACACTCCCAAAAAAGCATGATATGATGGACGGGAACCCCAAATAGATCAAGGCGCGCATGAACGAGGAGGCGAAAAAAAGATATCAGCGGATCATCCAGGATCTGGGGCAAATTCCCACCATGCCCACCATCGCCGCCAAGGTGATGCAAATCGTCAACGATCCGCGTTCCAGCGCCGAAGACGTGGCCAAATTCATCTCCCGCGACGTGGCCCTCACTTCCAAAGTGCTGCGCCTGGCCAACTCCGCGTTTTACGGCATCCCCAGGACCATCTCCTCGGTCAACTCCGCTATCGTCATCCTGGGATTCAATACCATCCGGTCGCTGGTGCTTTCCGCCTCGGTGCTGAAGGTGTTCCCGGCCAAGCCCGGCGTGGACAGCTTCGACCGCAAATCCTTCTGGAAGCATTCCTTCATGGTCGGCATCGCCGCGCGCATGCTGGCGCAAAGTTACCGCCGCAAAAAAATGGTGGACATGGAAACGGCCTTCAGCGCCGGCCTCTTGCACGACATCGGCAAAATCGTGCTGGAGCAATTCGCCCATGAGGATTACGTGCCCGTCATCAAGGCGGCCAAGGAAAAGAAGCTGCCGATTTTCATGGTCGAAAAAGCCCTGCTGGGCATGAGCCACGCGGACGTGAGCGGCATCCTGGTCGACAAATGGCAAATGCCCAACGAGCTGCGCGTGCCCATCATCAACCACCACTCGCCCCTGGACGACAAGTCCGGCCAGGACATGGCCTGCCTGGTGCATTATGCGAACCATCTCTGCCATGAGCGCGGCAGCGGTTGCATGGCGGACGAGACCTACGTGCCCTTACTGGCGGAATGCGAAGCCTTCCTGGGACTGGGCGTGTCCAAGGAACAATTGCTCGAAGAGCTGGAGAAGCACGTGGTCGAAGCTGAGCCCTTCTTCAGTCTTATAGAAGCGAACTGAAAGGCATGGCCTGGCCGCCTCAGCGGACGGGTCCTGCCCCGCAACCCATGGCAGAAAACGATTTCGGAAATCCGGAGGCCTTTTTCAATCGCCACGGCGAGACGTTGAAAAACCCCGCCCTCATTCAGGAAACGTTGAAGGTCCTACGCGACCCGGCCTGCTCGGCTGCGGATCTCGTGAAGGTTTTGGAAAAGGAACCGGGGATTTCCTCCAAGGTGCTCAAGGCGGCCAACTCGGTGTTTTTCGGCACGCCCAAATCCATTACTTCGCTCAAAGCGGCCATCGTCCGGCTGGGCAATCACAATATCTCGCGCATCGCCATGTCTGCGGCTCTCGGGGGCGCGGGCAATCCCGGCTGGGTGGGATTCTGGAAGCACAGCGTGGCCGTGGCCATACTCTCGCGCCATATCGGCGCCTATGTGGGCGGCTACGGCCGGCAGGAAGAGGACGAGTTGTTCAGCATGGGTCTGTTGCACAATCTGGGCGTCTTCATCGAAATGGGTTCGGGCGAATTCCCGCGCGTGGAAAAAACCCTCGAGCTTGCGCCGCTGCCCCTATCGGAAGCCGAGAACATGGTGTTCGGTTTCGACCATTGCCGCTTGGGCCGCGTGGTGGCCGAACGCTGGAATTTCCCCGCCGACCTGGTCGACGCCATCGCCTTCCATCATCAACCCGAAAAGAGCACGGACTTTTTCCGCAAGGTGGCCGTGGTGCATCTGGCCGATTTGGTCAGCCACGGGTTCCACTTTCAAATCCTGCCCAACGAAGCTCCGCCGCCGACGCAGGAATCCTATTTGCAGGATCTCAATTTGCCCCTGGAGCAGTTGCTCCTATTCGGCGATTGGCTGCTCACGCAAGCGGATGAAATCCACGCCTTCGGAAACCTGATGGGCGGTTGATCATTAAGCCGGGACAGGGATTCCAACTCCTGGAAGACATAATGTCCGGTTGATTAGGATCCAAGGCGGTTGGATGCGGGGTATATTGATGAGAACGGACTTTTAATTTACTTAGTGTCCCTTTCCTTTCCTTCCCTTCGAAAGCGGAAATGTTCAATATCCTTATCCACGGCTTGGCGGATTTCTGGGTGCGCCTTTCTCTCGTTTACGTGATTGCCGGCCTGGCGGTGGGCTTCATGGTTGGAATGACCGGGGTGGGCGGCGGCAGCTTAATGACCCCCATCCTCCTTCACTTCGGCATCGCGCCGGTGAACGCCATCGGCACCGATTTGCTGTATGCCGCTATTACCAAGGCCAACGGGGTATTCGTACATCAGAAGAAAGGCAATGTGGATTGGAGCATCACCCTCCGCCTGGCTTCCGGCAGCATCCCGGCGGCGGTGATCACCTTGTCAGCCATGAATCTATTTTTCGATCATTCCAATTCAAAATCCGCCGATGCTCTCATCTACTTCTCGTTGGGCATAATACTCCTGCTGACTGCAATGGCCATCCTCTTTAAAAAAGCCCTGCTCGATTGGAGCCACCGCAACGACGTATTCCTGACCCGCATGAGCGAGAAGCAGCGCCACGTCGCAACCATAGTGATTGGCTTTGCTTTAGGGATTGTCGTGACCATCACTTCCATCGGCGCCGGAGCCCTGGGCACCATGGCTCTTTTCCTGGTTTATCCCCTTCTGCCCACCTCCAAACTGGTTGGGAGCGAGATAGCCCATGCCGTACCCCTTACCCTAATCGCGGGCCTGGGACATGCCACTGCGGGCAATGTCAATTTCATTTTGCTCGCCAATCTGCTGATGGGCTCGCTTCCCGGCATTTGGCTGGGCAGTCACAGCGCCGGCGCGGTGCCGGATAAGGTGTTGCGGATAGCCTTGGCGGCCATGCTCATCTATGCCGGTTTCAAGTTGTTGTTTAAGTAGAATCTCGTCTAAAAAATATCCCAATTGCTCCCCGGCGACGGTGTGCGGGGATTTGGCCTACGTGGACTGCGGTGTCGCGGTGGACGGCGCATCCATTTATTTGAACCGCAACAACGGCAAGCAGATCAGTATGTGTGGCGGCGCCTGCTGGATCATTACGGATTCCGCCCAGGCAAAGTCGTGCCGAACCTTGTGCCCGCCTCCAGAGTGGACGTGTAAATAGTCCCATAGCGAAAATTCAAAACGGGGCGGCTGGGTTTCGCGCAGGGCATTCGGAGCCGCAGGCTGTGGATGGTTAGGTAAAACCGTTAGGCTATTCTCCTGCGCCTGAATGCCGAAGCGGCCCGGGTCGACCGGCCCCCGCAAATTTCATCCTCCCCCGGATTTATATATTCGCATAGACAGCTACACGGGCCGCCATGGCCGACATGGGACGATGCTATGGGATTTTTCGGGAAAATCGCGCGGGGACTGACTAAGACGCGCGACGCCTTGCTCAAAGAGGTCAAGGGCGCTTTCGGCAAGGGCAAACTCACCGACGCCGTCATCGAGAACATCGAAGAAAAATTATTGGCCTGCGACATCGGCATGGACGTGGCGTCGAAAATCATGGAGACCGTGCGCGCGCGCGCCAAGGGCCAGGAAATCGACAGCCGGCAATTGCTGGAATGGATGGCCGACGCCACGCGCGATTTGCTTCCGGAAACTCCCGCCTGGCAGTCGAAGGGCAAGCCGCATGTCATCCTCATGATCGGCGTGAACGGGGCGGGGAAGACCACGACCATCGGCAAGCTGGCGCATCATTACAAGTCGCAAGGTAAAGCCGTGCTGGTCGCCGCGGGGGACACCTTTCGCGCCGGCGCCATCGCGCAGCTGGAACGCTGGGCCGATCGCGTGGGCATCGAGACCATCAAGAGCCAGGAAGGCGCGGACGCCGCTTCGGTGGCCTTCGACGCTTACGCCGCCGCCAAGTCCCGGGGCATCGACATCCTCATCATCGATACGGCGGGACGTCTCCACAACAAAACCCATTTGATGGACGAGTTGTCGAAAATGGTGCGCGTCCTGCGCAAGCACGATCCGGCGCTGCCGCATGAATGCCTGCTGGTGGTGGACGGCAATACCGGGCAAAACGCGATTCAACAAGGCAAAGGCTTCAACGCGGTGGTGCAGTTGGACGCGTTGGTCATCACCAAGTTGGATGGGACGGCCAAGGGCGGTGCGGTGATTCCCCTGTGTCGCGAGTTCGGCATTCCCGTGGCCTGGGTCGGTGTGGGCGAGGACCTCACGGATTTGATCCGTTTCTCCCGCGAGGAATACGTGCGCGGCCTGTTCCTCAAAGACGGCGACGACGCCGGTTTGATTCCGGATACGAAAGCGCTGCCCGACGGCAAACAAGCTTCCGATTTCTATTTGGGAGTTTGAGGCGCGGCGATTGATGCCAAGTCGGCAAACCCCGCGAATCCCGCCGGGAGTCGACGGAAATGTCGCCCAATTGGGGCCCCAATCGAGGCTCTGTTCGGGACCGGATCGCCCTGAATTATTCCCCCGAGTTGCTTGTCCCGGCATCCGGGCGCTTTGTACCTTCACAGAATCAAGGATTTCGAATTGACAGGCATGGGGACCGGCAGTACTATCAATTTAGACGCGCCTTACAGGTTGAGGTTGGGCGCGCGCGCGCTCTTCATCATGGGGGTTCTAGCGCTGGTTGGGTGTCGCGGGGGAGAATATACCCCGGATGCCAAGTTTGTAGATTTATACGTAGAGCTCAAGCTGGCTACTGTCGGGTATGCCAACGACTTGGACAAAGTGAACGAAACGCGGCGCGTGATTCTGGCCCAGCATCATGTCACCCCGGCCCAGTTCCATGACCAGTACGTCGCATTGGCCGCACACCCCGAGTCCTGGAGGAAATTCCAGGAAAACGTGGTCCAGCAAGTGGAAAATTTTAAAACCAGCCATAAGGTGAAATAGGAGTTTAAAAATGGCATCTGAAAACGTGATGGAACTGACGAGCGAAAATTTTGAGAAGGAAGTCGCCTCCTATCAAGGCACGGTGTTGGTGGATTTTTGGGCCCCCTGGTGCGGCCCCTGCCGCATGGTCGGCCCCGTGGTGGAAGAGTTGGCGAAGGATTACCTGGGCAAGGCCAAGGTCGGAAAGTTGAACACCGACGAGGCTCCGGACATCGCCAGCAAATTCGGCATCCGCAGCATCCCGACGCTGTTGTTCTTTAAGAACGGCGCGGTGGTGCAACAGTTGGTGGGCGCCTATCCCAAGAGCAAAATCAGCGAGAAGCTGGAAAGCGCATTGGCTTGATATGCGTTCTGCGCGCATCCTTCTTTTAGTGGCCGCCGCTTTTTGTGGAGCCGTCTCCGCCCAGGTGGTCAATTGGAAAACCTTCGACGCGGGTTTGAAAGACGCGGCCGCGGGCAAAAAGTACGGCTTCATCGACGTGTATACGGATTGGTGCGGCTATTGCAAGATGCTCGAGTCCACTACGCTCAAGGCCAAACCGGTTTTGGACGAGTTGAACAAAAATTTCGTGAGCATCAAACTCAATGCGGAAAGCGAAGTCCCGCTGACCTGGAAGGGCAAGAAAATGACCGGCCGGGAGCTGGCCACGCAATGGGGCGTGGAAGGATTTCCCACCCTGTTGTTCTTGAATTCCAAAGGCGAAGTGATTGGAAGCTTCGCGTCTTACGCGGAAACGGACTTGATGGTCCACCTGCTCAAATACATTTCATCGGGCGCCCGTGAGCGGAAGGTCACCTTCGAGGACTTTCTGAAAGAACCCTCCTGATGGAATGGGTTTTCTTCATCACGCTGGGCCTCCTGGTCCATACCTACTTCTTGTATCCGCTTTCGCTGCCGTTACTGAGTTTGTTCCCGCATCTGCGCCGTAAGCAGGGCAATCCGAACAAATTCAAGGTGACCATGGTGATCGCGGCGCACAATGAAGAACGCGTGATCGAGGAAAAAATCCGCAACACTTTCGACCTGGAATTCCCGAAAGGCAATCTCCAGGTGCTCATCGGCTCGGATGCCTCGACGGACAAGACCAACGCCCTGGTGGCCAAATACGCGCCCGACGTGCAGTTGATGGCCTTTACGCAACGGGGCGGCAAGGCGGGTGTCCTGAACCAACTGGTTCCGCATGCCCAAGGTGAGATTCTGGTTTTTTGCGATGCCAACACCATGCTGCTTAAAAACGCGCTCCAGAAACTGCTGGCTCATTTCGAGGATCCGGCCATCGGTTGCGTCTGCGGGCGGCTGATCCTGCATGACGCGGGCAACTCCGCGCTCGGCATCGGCGAGAGCATGTATTGGAACCTCGAGTCCGAAATCAAGAAGATGGAGGGCAAACTCGGCATCGTCATCGGCGCCAACGGCGGCATCTACGCCATCCGCAAGGAATTGTTCGAAACCATTCCCGTGGACAAGGTGGCCATGGACGATTTCTTCGTGACCACGCGCGTGCTCAAGGCCGGCAAGGCCGCCATTTACGAGCCGCAGGCCATCGGCTCGGAGGAAACCTCGCTGGAGACTTACGGCGAATTCTACCGCAAGGTGCGCATCAGCCAGGCCAATTTCAATTTGCTGCCCCGCTACTTGCCCCTGCTCAATCCCTTGCGCGGCATGGTCGCCTACGGATTTTTCTCCCACAAACTGTTGCGCTGGATGGCGCCGGTATTGATGATGGTTTTGCTTTTGGCCAACGCCATGCTGCTCGGCCGAGGGATGTTCTTTTACACCTCTTTTTCGCTCCAGGTGCTTTTGTATTTCTTCGCCGGTCTGGGCTATGCCCGCAACGGTAAAACGCGCAAGACCAAACTCCTGCTCATTCCCTTCTATTTCGTGTCCATGAATTTGGCATTGCTCATCGGCATGTTCCGGGCGATTTTCCGCCAGGAAGGCGGCATGTGGAAGCGCATCGAGCGCAGCACGGTCCACTTGGAGCCCATCGCCGAAAGGCAACCGGCTCCGCGGCTTAAGATCAACGAGCTGTCCTCGTAATTTTCCCCCTTCGCTTTCGCGAAGAGTGGCTCCGATCCAATTACCTTTTATCCATGCGCCATACGCAGCTGTCGATCGCTTTCATCCTTGCCTTGGCTTTGACCGGAGCGCCGCCTGCAACCGCCGGAATCGTCCTCACGGGAACGGCCGGAGCCGATTCCCATGATCATTTCCGGGGCGCGGCCTTCGCCTACAACGCCGCCCTCTACGCCAAATTCGACGACATGACCTTGTTGGGCGTGCAAGCCGGCCAGGGCACGGTGGCGTCCACGAGCGACATTCCCATCACGGGAACGGCTCTGATTCGCTTGCCCATTGGTCGCGTGGTATTGCCCGTGGCCATCGGCGATGTGGGGTATGTCCTCGGCGACAAATCCGGACTCATTTGGAAAGGCGGAGGCGGGTTCGATATCCGCAATGGCCGACGTTCCAGCTTCCTGGCGCTGGGAGCGTACGAGCGTAAGGGTTCTCTGGCCGGTTGGTCCGCGCGCCTGGGGCTTTTGCTCGAATTCTAATCCGTAGTCCGCCTTCCCGGCATAGATGCCGCCATTGATGCCGCTGCGGGGGATGGGGTACACTATGCCCATGCCTTCACCCATGCCAAAACCCCAGCCTATCCACCGGTCCTTACCCCAGCTCTTCCAACAGCCCGTTGCCGCCGCCAAGCGTTTCGCCGTGCGGGCTTGCAAGCGCGGTTTGGACGCCTTGGGTTGGGAGTTGCGGCGATCGCGCCCCTCGGGCGTCGCTGGATCCGGTTCCAGATCAGGATCGGAAGCGGCCGGGGCTTCCAATTTCGGAGAGGAAAAAATCATCTCCGATTGGTTGGAACGATTACGGCCGGCGCACCGGTTTTGCGTCGATATAGGAGCCGGAGATGGCGCCTTCAATTCCAATTCCTTGAGGCTTTTCCGCGCCGGTTGGTCGGGCCTGGCGGCTGAATGGGACGCCCAACGCTTCGCCAAGCTAGCCTATCGCCATGCGGCATTTCCGGAGGTCCGCCTGTGCCGCGCGCGCGTGAATCCGGACAATGTGCTGGGACTTTTGTCAGCGGCGGAAACGCCCCGTGATTTCGGCTTCCTGAGCTTGGACATCGACAGCTTCGATTATTTCGTGCTGGAGAAAATCCTCTCCGTGCATCGGCCCGCCCTCATCTGCGCCGAGATTAACGAGAAAATCCCGCCGCCCATCCGGTTTTCCGTGAAGTGGGATCCCGGCCACCATTGGGCTTTTGATCATTTCTACGGCCAAAGTCTGTCCATGCTGGAAAATCTAGGGTCACGCGCCGGTTACCTCTTGGTCGGGCTGGAATACAATAATGCCTTTTTGATCCCCAAGGAAATCTGTCCGGAGCCGGGCTTGACCGTGGATCAGGCGTATCACCAAGGTTACCTGGACCGCCCCGATCGGCTGCAAAAACTCCCCTGGAACCGCGACATGGAATTCCTACAGGCGCTGGCTCCGGAGGCCGCGCGCGCGGCCTTGCGCGAGAAATTCGCCGCCTACGCGGGTGGGTTCGTGTTGGAATGACCGTTGGAGTGATTCTAAAAGCCCGTTAGGCAATAACGGAAACGCGTCACTCCACCAGCCGTCCCCGCGCCCATTCCTCCGCCGCCATAGCGTCCCCAAGTTCACCCTCCAACTGCAACTCGAAACTCTCCGCGATGAGCCGGCCGATTTCCGGTCCGGGTTTCATTCCCAGCGACAGCAGGAATTTCCCCGTCAAATAAGGCTTGGGTTTGCTTTCCAGCACGTTTAAAAACCGCGATTGTTCCAGGAGCCATTCCCCGGCGGGGAATTCACGCGCCAGCGCGTCCGGCGTGGTGCGTCCGAAATGATCCGCCCGGGCCACGCGTACCAATTTGTCGATATCGACGCGTAAGGCCAGGCGGCGGATGGCGCTGGGCTTCACGTCGCCGCGGGCCTTGTACAACAGGGCCGGTTTCAAATGCTCGCGTACGAAGGTCACGACGGTTTCCACCAACGCCGTCTCATGCGTCAGCCGCGCGAGAAAGGTTCGCGTCGGTCCCTCGCCGCGCACGTCATGGGCCGGGCTGCGCCACTTGCCTTCGCTGAAACTCGTGCTCATCGGCTTTCCGAAATCATGGCACAGCGCGCCCAGCATCAAGGCCATGTTGTCGAACTCGCCGTATTCCTCGCGACGCAGTTGGGCGGCCTCGTCGACGACCATGTTGTTGTGCGTCCACACGTCGCCTTCGGGATGCCATTCCGGCTCCTGCGGCACGTCGATCAGGGCCTTCAACTCGGGGAAATATTCCAGCAGCCCCAGGCGGCGCATCCATTCCAGCCCCAGCGAAGGCTGTTCCGCCTTGAGCAAAAGTTTTTTGATTTCGCCGTAAATGCGTTCGGCCGGAAGTTCGGTCAGGGACAAGTGTCGGCACAGCTCCTGCGTTTCCGGGGCGATGTCGAGACGGAATCGGGCGGCGAATTGCACCGCGCGCAGGACGCGCAAGGGGTCCTCAGAGAAAGCGGGGGACACGTGCCGTAACACGCGCGTTTCCAAGTCACGGAGGCCTCCGTGGAAATCGGCCAGCTCCAAGTCGGGCAATTTGAGGCCCATGGCGTTGATGGTGAAATCCCGGCGCGAGGACGCGGTTTCAAAAGTAAGGTTCGGATCGGGCGTTACGGCGAAACCCTTGTGGCCTGGACCGATCTTGTTTTCCGTGCGCGGAAAAGCGAAGTCGAAATTCATCCCCTCCATGCGCATGGTGATGATGCCGAAGGCTTTGCCCACCAAATTGGGCTTGGCGTGCCGAACCAGAATGTTGAACAGCTTTTCCATGTCCAGGCCGTACACTTCCAAATCGAAGTCATGCCCGGTGGCGCCGAGGATCAAATCGCGCACCCAGCCGCCCACCAAATACGTAGCGCCCCCCGCAGCGCTGATTTCGGCGGCGATTTGCAGCAACCGCGGTGGCAAAGTGGAGTTCGAAAATTTCATGGGCACGCGGATGTCCTGGACAAATAATTTGGGTTGGCGGGACGAGTGGCGGCTTGGGTTGTGCAAGCGGGGGATTGGGCGGTACGGGTCATCGGGCTTTCATTGTGGCGGCGGCGTAAAGCGGTTTTCCACGGTATCGATGATTCCGGAATCCCTCGCGGCGGCCTGGTTAAGCCGGTTATGGCAGTCCTCCAATTCATCCTTGGCGAAGCGCAACTGGTCATCGGTCAAGTTTCCGTAATCGATGCGGGATTGGAGTTCTTGGCATTGCATTTTAATCGGCACCTGGGTGCATCCGGCCGCCGAAAGGCTGATGGCCAGGATCATTTTCCAGGGGTTTCCCGACCCATTCATCCGATGTCCCGGTTTACAATTCATTTTTCGCGCCCGCAAAGGTAATACTCCCGACCGCCGTGCGCATAGTCCGGAAGGTTATATTTTGCCGCATGCGCAGCCCAAACAATGTACAACCTGACCGAGCGAAGGCGACTTCCGGATTCGGCACCCCGTCCGACTTAATCCCACCGATGGCCTGGATTTCCTGAATCCATGGGCGCGCGGGATTTTCGATTGCTGTTTCTCGCCGTTTTCGGTTTCGCCCTGGCGTTGGACCTTTTTCTCAATTTCCTGAATCGACGCGCCGCTGCGGCCGGCCCGGTGGATCCCGCCGCGCTTCCTTCCCGCCTGCAAACCCATTTCGACGCCCCGACTCTGGCCCGCGCCCGTGCTTACACCTTGGATTCCCTGGGCTTCGCTTCGATCGAGAGCCTCTTCTCCGCAGCCGTCACCGCCCTGTTGCTTTTTTATCTGGCCCCGCTGCTGGCTGCCGCTGCGCGAATACTCTGCGGCCCCGGGCTCACGCAGGGAGTTTGTTTTTTGATATCCGTAACGATTATCCCCCTAATCGCCAAACTCCCGCTCTCGGTGTATTCCACGTTCCGCATTGAAGGCCGCTACGGCTTCAATACCATGACCTGGGGCCTTTACTGGCGGGACTTCGGAAAGGAAATTCTGCTCGGCGCCGCGCTGGGGATTCCGCTTTTGTACGCGCTGCTTTTTTTCATGGAGCGCGCCGGCGGCGCCTGGTGGCTATGGGCTTTCGGGCTCATCCTGGCGTTTCAATTCCTGCTCCTGGCGGTCTATCCGAATTTCATCGCGCCCTGGTTCAACCGCTTCCAGCCCTTGCCGGAGGGGGAGATCAAAACGCAATTGCTCAATCTGTCCCAGCGGCTCCACTTTCCCAGCGCGGGGCTTTTCGTCATGGACGGCAGCCGCCGCAGCACGCATTCCAACGCGTATTTCACCGGCATCGGCCGCTGGCGACGCATCGTGCTGTTCGATACCCTGCTGCGCCAATTGGACGCGCCGGAACTTATGGGCGTCATGGCGCATGAAATCGGCCATTATAAGCTGCGCCACGTCTACAAGTTGATGGCCGCACAGGTCCTGATGTTGGGCGCTTGGCTGTTCCTCGCGTCGCGCGCCTTGGCCTGGCCGCCCTTATACGCGGCTTTCGATATGCGCGAATCCATTACCCCCGCCGTGGGCCTGTTCCTTTTCATCACCGTTTTTTCCGCCGCCGCCGTTCTGTTCTCCCCGCTCATGCATTTTTTCTCCCGCCGACACGAGTTTGCCGCCGACGCTTTCGCCCTCAAGGCCACGGGGGATCCCACCCCGCTGGGCAACGCATTAATCAAACTTTCGCAAAAAAATCTCTCCAACCTCAATCCTCATCCCTGGTACAGCGCCTTCCACTATTCCCATCCTACCCTGATGGAAAGACTAAAAGCCCTCAAGGTTACCATTTAGTTTGTTTATTTTTGAATCAAAAACAGCATCGGCACGTTTTTCGCGTCTTGTGCTGAATTTTTCTTGATCGACCGGCAAGTTATTTGCTAAATTTCTCCCTCCTTTTTGACTTGGCGAGTGGATTCGCGGTTCCAGGGTCACCCCGGATGGAGCCAACGAGGCAGCCAATGAGGCGGGAAGGCATTTCGGGCCAACGTAGCTCAGTTGGTAGAGCACCTGATTTGTAATCAGGCGGTCGTGGGTTCAACTCCTATCGTTGGCTTTTTTAAGAGTCGAAGGAAAAAGGGAAAAGCAGAAGGCGGAGTTAGACGGCACAAGTCGGTACAAATTTGTAGAGGCAGGAACTTTTTAAAGGGTGGGTGCCCGAGTGGTTAATGGGGGTGGACTGTAAATCCACTGGCTATGCCTACGGCGGTTCGAAACCGCCCCCACCCATTTAAAGGTCCCTCCCCAAATCGCTGGCTGTAATAGTTGAATTCGAAACGGAGAGTAGGAAGAAAAAGCAGAAAGTCGTTCGGGTCAAAAATGGGACCCAATGGATTTCTCGCTCCGAATCGGTCGGAGCGCGGTCCGATCGCCAAGCAGCCCGAGGAGGTGTACTCCGACGAGGGCAATGCAGCGAGCTGGCCGCGATCTGGCCAAGGTGGAGCAGAGAAAAGCGGGCTTAACTCAATTGGTAGAGTACCACCCTTCCAAGGTGGCTGTTGACGGTTCGAGTCCGTTAGCCCGCTCCATTTTTTCGGTTAGCCCTTTCTTAATCGGGCCCAAATAGCTCAGGGGTAGAGCACTTCCTTGGTAAGGAAGAGGTCTCGGGTTCAATTCCCGATTTGGGCTCCATTAGGGAAGGGTGGTCGAGACGGGAAAGTTAAGTCGGTCAGGGGACTTCTAAGTGAGTGCCTCTGCGTGAATTAAGAGTGAAAAAGCGTGAATTTTGCTGGGAACTTTACTATCAATTACTGCTCTCAAAAAAAGTTCTCTAGCAAAAAATGGCGCAAATAGGAGGTTAAAGGAAAATGGCCAAGGAAAAATTCAACCGGAACAAACCGCACGTGAACGTCGGAACCATCGGCCACGTGGACCATGGTAAGACCTCGCTCACGGCCGCCATTACCACCATTTTGGCCAAGTCCGGCGGCGCTG